>JASHOJ010000291.1 GCA_030041155.1 Candidatus Binataceae bacterium
GCCTACCTGAAGGAGCAGGCGCAGATCATCGAGAACTGGATCGGCCTCGTCGAACGCTTCGTCGAGCGCGGCCTCTCGGCCGACGACGCGCTCAAAGAGCCGATCGCGGTGACGAAGCAGGATCCCTATCCGATCGGCCAGCGCCTCTTCATGCACAACGAGCGCCTCACCGGCATGATCGTGCGCAACCTGCACCAGCGCATCAGCGACAAGAAGGCCGCACGGTAGGCGTGGATGGAATACTGCGGAGGGCTTTGAGTCTTGGATCGATGGGCTCGCTCTTGAGCGCCGGCGCGGCGAAGACCCGCATCAATCCCTGCGTCGATGTGGAATATTCCAGGCGTCCCGACTGCGCTTGCCCCGATCGGCGTTGCGGTATAACCTGTCACAGGTTATATCTTGAGGCCGGTGACGTCTCATGAACTTCAACCTCTATCTCGACGAACGAACGGCCAAAGAATTGGATCGAACGGCCAAGAAACTGGGAGAGACGCGCAGTGGGCTGATCCGCAAGGCGTTGCGCGAATGGCTGGACAAGAAGACGCTCGGCAGTCCCGGCTGGCCGTCGCTGATTCTGGAGTGGCAGGGCGCTCCCGACACGCCGCCGTTCGAATCGAATCGCGGCGAATTGTTGCCGCCGAGTGAAGATGCCTTTTCGTGAAATATCTCGTCGATACCAATGTGTTGAGCGACTTCGCGCGGGGTGAGCGAGCCGTGATGGCGCGGCTTCGCCAGGAAGCGCCGCCGCAAGTGGCGGTTTCGGTGATCACGGAGATGGAAGTCGAGTACGGACTTACGCGCAATCCCGACTTGGCGCCACGCGTGCGGGAGGCAATGCGGACACTTCTGAATACGATCTCCGTCCTGCCGTTCGAGCGCGAAGACGCTCGTGTGGCCGCACAATTGCGCGCAAGCCTGAACACCCGAGGTGCGCCGATAGGCGCCTATGATCTGCTGCTCGCGGCGTGTGCCTTGCGCCGCGGACTCAGAATAGTGACGCACAACGAGCGGGAGTTCATTCGTGTGAGCGGGCTCGGGCTCGAGGATTGGCGCCTTAGTTAGACTCCGCAGCCCGCCATCTGCCCCGGCGTGGCGGATCGATCTCCCGCAAGAAGTCGATGCCGAACGGAATATGGCAGCGTCGCTCGCCGGATCGTCGGAAGAAAAACTTGCGATCATTCGCGGCACACTGCGGGGGACGGTGCCTTTCGGTCGCGAGAGACTCTCGCCGCCAGCCGCTCATCCTCGTGTTTTGCTCATGGCCTTTGCTGACATATCTTGCTACCTTAGGTTGTATTCGGAACGACGTTTCTCCAATGAAACTTCCGAGCGGTCAGATGACATTTATCGGCGCCCAGCTCGATGCAATCTCCATCAATTCGCGGCTTGGTTCGCATGATTGCGAGCGCACGGCGTTATGTGTTGGATCCCAATCGAGGCGATTACGGCAATATTGCACGAGCGGAGTTGCGCTTCACGGCGGAAAGTTCATGAACTTCGCGCGCGCACGGCCGATCTAGCGAACTGAGTATATTCATGCCGACCGATGACCAGCTCGAATTCCATCTGCCGGCGCCGCCGGTCAGCGGCGACATGCCGCTCATTCCGGCGCGGATGGTGAACGAGTTCGTCTATTGCCCGCGGCTTGCCTATCTCATGTGGACGCAGGGAGAGTGGGCGGAGACGGGCGACACGGTCGAGGGCCATCGCGTTCATGCGCGCGTCGACAAGCCCAACGCTCCGCTCCCGGCGCCTGAGGCATTGGAGACCGAGGCAGCGTCGGCGAGCGACAAGGTCGTTAGTCGGTCGCTGACGCTTTCCTCGACTGCCCTGGGCGTCATCGCCAGGCTCGACATTGCCGAAGCCGACGATGGCGTCGTGACGCCGGTCGATTACAAACGGGGCAAACGCCCGCATATCGCGCAAGGCGTCTACGAGCCGGAGCGCATCCAGATCTGCCTCCAGGCATTGCTGCTCGAGGAGCATGGCTATCGCGTCGAGGAAGGCGCCATCTATTATGCCGAGAGTCGGGAGCGTGTGCGTGTTGCGCTGGACGACTCGTTGCGAAGCGCAGCGCGCATCGCGGTTAGTGAGCTGCGGCTGACGGTTTCGCAAAGCCGCATCCCGCCGCCGCTCAAGGACAGTCCGAAATGCCCGCGCTGCGCGCTCGTGACGGTCTGTCTTCCTGATGAGGTCCGCTCCTTGTCGGGCTCGTCGCTCGCGCCGCGCATGATCGCCGTTCCGCCGGATGAAGCGCTGCCGCTGATCGTGCAATCCCAGCATGCCCGCGTCGGTAAGGAAGGCGAGACGCTCAAGATCACCAACGAGGAGGAAGGCGAATCGCAGGTGCGCTTCATCGACATTTCGGATGTGGCGCTCTACGGCAATGTGTCGATCACCACACCGGCGCTCGCGGCGCTGCTCGAACGCGAGATTCCGGTGACCTTTCACAGTCACAGCGGTTGGTTTCGCGGCGTTGCCCACGGCATCGGGCACCGCAATGTCGAAATCCGCACCGCGCAATATCGCATGAGCTTCGACGAGGCGGCGTGCCTCCGGTTCGCAAGGGAGTTGGTCGCGGCGAAGATCACGAACCAGCGAACGATCCTGCGCCGGAATTGGCGCGGACCACCCGAGGAGCGACAGGAGGCGCTCGACAGGCTCGAGGCCGCACGTAAATCCGCGGATGGTGTGGCGACGCTGGCGCAGTTGCTCGGCGTCGAAGGAGATGCAGCCGCCGTTTATTTCCGCGCCTTCGCAGGTCTGTTGAAGTCGCCCGAAGACAAAGGCGCCGGCGAACTAGCGCCATTCCGCTTCGACGCGCGCAATCGCCGGCCGCCGACCGATCCGATTAACGCCATGCTGTCGCTGGCCTATGCGATGCTGACCAGGCATTTGACGATCGCATCGGCATCGGTGGGGCTCGACCCCTATCGAGGTTTTTATCACGCACCGCGCTACGGCCGGCCGGCGCTGGCGCTCGACCTCATGGAGCCGTTCCGCGCAATCATCGCCGATTCCGTGGTCTTGTCGGCGGTCAATACCGGCGAGGTCGGGCCCAATGATTTCGTCGTGGCGGTCACGGGCACGGCGCTGACGCAAGCCGGGCGGCGCCGTTTTGTCGAGGCATTCGAGCGTCGTCTCTCCCAGGAGACGACGCATCCGGTCTTCGGCTATCAGGTGAGCATGCGCCGCATGTTGTTGGTTCAGGCACGGTTGTTGTCCCGGTTCCTTTTGGGAGAGCTGCCGACCTATCCCCATTATTTGCCGCGGTAAGCTCGCCGATGGCCGACGAACGCCTCTTCATCGTGACTTACGACATTTCCGACCAACGGCGCTGGCGGCGCGTGTTCAAAGCCATGCATGGATACGGCGAGTGGATACAGCTCTCCGTCTTCCAATGTCGTCTCTCGCAGCGGCGTCGCGCCGAGCTCGAAACGCGATTGCGTGAGCTGGTGAAGAATGGCGAAGACCATGTCCTGCTGATTGATGTCGGGCCGGCGGATAAGATCGAGCTGGCCATGGAGAGCATCGGCAAAACGTTCTCGAAAATCGAACGTCGCGCTACCGTCATATAGCAAAATCCTGTAAGATCGCTTCCGATTCCGGCAGAGATGAGGGGCCCTTTTTGAGCACGTTTCGTGCCCGCCGGGCGCTTTCGAGCGGCGCCGAGCCGCGCGGAATCCCGGACTCGCTCGAATCGAGCTAGATTATTGGAATCGCGAAGCTCTTTGACATGGTTGATACGATGTACTGCTGGATTTACCGGGCTTCGCCGATCGTTCCGGGCCACCGGTCGAAAACACGACGAGATTGCCCTGGGAGTCAAGGGCTTATAGGATGGCCCATCCGAGGTCACGTGCGCCTCGGCCTCATTGAAGCTAACAGAATAATTGCACCACGCTTTCTCTTCCATGCAACATCCGAGGTCACGTGCGCCTCGGCCTCATTGAAGCACCGCGTTACGCCACGCCCGCGCGAGATCGACTGCCACATCCGAGGTCACGTGCG
>JASHOJ010000292.1 GCA_030041155.1 Candidatus Binataceae bacterium
CGTCATATCCTCGGTGGACGACCCCGTGTATTTGGCGGCGCCCTACGTGACGAGCTCGTTGTTCAAGCGCGAGACGGGAAAACCGTCTTGGAGCCCTCTGCCGTGCGAATTCGTGCCGCCATTGCAAGATGCGGCGCCTCCCGACGTGCGGGAGGCTAATACAGCCGTCAACTGACATGTGAGCCCGGCGACACGGGGCAGTCGGAGACAGCACCTCAAGGAGGTCTTGATGAGACGTGTACTCGCTATCCTCGCAGCAACACTGTGCCTCACGTCGATTGCTGACGCACACCATTCGTTTCCTTCAATGTACGACCTCAACAAGGAGGTGACGATCAACGGATTTATCCTGGCGTTCCTACTGCGCAACCCGCATAGCGTCATTCAGGTCATGGCACCTGACAAGGATGGCAAGATGTATCGCTGGACGATCGAATGGGCATCTGCCGGCGCGCTCGAGCGCAGCAACCGCAGCGTTGCATTCTTGAAGCCGGGTGACCGCGTGATCATCCGCGGCGCACCGAGCCGAAATGCGGCTGATCACAGGTTACGTCTGGATTTCATCGAGCGACCGTCGGATGGCTGGAAGTGGGGTGGCAAGTTCGACTGATCGCCAAGTTCCGATGCGCGCGCGGCGCCGGCGCCACCGCGAGCAACTCTCGCTCGCGCGGGCGTTACGACTGCAAACGAGTCGCCGCGTCCGATCTGAGGAGTCTGGTCTCCAAGAGGAGGTTTCTATGCGTGTTTTGAAGCTGCTACCGATGGCGGCTTTTTGTTTGCTTTGCCTTTTTCAAACAACACAACGTAGTCTCGCGAGGCAGTCGGCGGGCGACGTCGAGCGGGCGATTGACGCTCGGGAGCGGGCTTTCGAGGCGTGCTTTGCAAAGCGGGACGCAGCTTGTATCGTGAACGGATTCTATGTGAGCGACGCGAACATGCCCATCGCGTCACCTTCGGGCGGCCATCCGCCCGTGAGAGGGCGCGCTGCGCTCATCAAAATGTTCGAGCAGTCGTTTCACGATGTGCGCTCGATCCGGCTCGAGCGGCTCCAAGTCATTCGCAGCTGCGACCTTGCGGATGAGCTGGGCCGGTCCCACGTTACGTTGCAGTCGGGGCAGACCGTAACCGGCCGGTTCTCCGTATTGTGGCTGCATGAGCGGGACGGCTGGCGGGTGAAGCTAGACTTCTTTGCGGACGATGGGTGGAGCGACTGAGCGGGTGCACACGCATCAGGGGGCAGCCTCGGTCTCCGGCTGAGGCGGTAGGCTCGTATCTTTAGATTTAGATCATCAATCCGATAGTTTTCGGACAAATATCTAAAAATAAGCGTATAATTCGGACGTTTCGGGCCTTCCTGGAACCGCCGATGCCCCGGAATTCGGACACGCTACCCGAGCTGGTCATCGTCGATGAAGGCGATCCCACCACCGCCCGCCGCATACGCCGCCTTGCGGGGGCCGGTCGCCTGCGCCGCCTGTATGCCGGCATCTACACGTCGAACCTGGATGCCCCTGCGGAATCGATCGTGCTTCGCCACTGGCAGTCGATCGCGGGGTATCTCCTCCCAGGCGGCGTCATTTCCCACCGTTCGGCATTCGACGGCAAGCCGCATGAGGGTGCGCTTTCGATCACGCGTGGCAAGACACGCCGCACGTTGAAACTGCCGGGTCTCACCATACACGTCCTTCCAGGTCCTGGACCACGGCGCGACGCTCCTGCGAATGACACGCCGTATGGCGCTCTTTTCATTTCCAGCGATCCGCGCCGCCACCTCGAGAACCTGACTCGGGGGCGCGCTTGGTCCGCCCGCGTATTGCCGCAAGAAGCGATCGAAGCGTCGCTGGATCGTGTGTTGATGGTAGGCGGCGACTGTCGCCTGAACCAACTTCGAGATCAAGCGCGTGAGGTCGCACACGCCCTGGGCTACCAAACCCAGTTTAAACGACTGGATACTCTCATCGGCGCGCTACTCGGCAGCCACGCAGCGAAGCATCTGACGGCGCGCCGAGCACTGGCTCGCGCTGCCGGGCGGCCATACGATCCTCAACGTCTCGAGATCTTCGAGGCGCTATTCACCGTGCTCAACAGCAGCTCGTTGGTGGAGATTACCGACCCTGCGCCGTCCGGTGTTGCACGCGAGAATTTCGCATTCTTCGAGGCGTATTTCTCCAATTACATCGAGGGCATCACCTTTACGGTGGAAGAGGCGGAGAACATCGTCTTCCATGGACAGATCGTCGAGAACCGCAGCCAGGACTCGCACGACGTTCTCGGGACGTTCAACGCCGCGACGCTGGCTCCCTGGCGCGATCGGCCACCGAGAACGGCGGACGATTTCCTTTATTGGCTGCGCAGCGTCCACGCGCTCGTCATACAGAAACGCACCGACAAGAAACCCGGGGAATGGAAGGACAGGCCGAATCAGGCCGGCAGCACTTTCTTCGTGATGCCGGAGCTGGTGCCGGGCACATTGCGGGAAGGGTTTTCGCGCATAGAAGCTCTAGCCCATCCACTGGCACGAGCCATCATGACGATGTTCGTGGTCACGGAGGTCCATCCCTTCCTCGATGGAAATGGCCGCACGGCCCGCCTCGCGATGAATTGCGTACTCAGCGCGGAAAGACTCAGTCGCATCATCATCCCGACTGTATACCGCGAAGATTACCTGCTGCCTCTGAAGGCGCTGAGTCATCACCGAGAG
>JASHOJ010000293.1 GCA_030041155.1 Candidatus Binataceae bacterium
CCCTTTAATATGGCTCCGGTCGACTCGATGAAGCTTCTCGCCCCCAATGTCGGATGGGCGCTGACGCCGTACATGGCGTCGGGGCCGGAGTTCGCCAACCGCATTTGGTGGACCACTACTGACGGAAGGGAATGGAAGGAGATTACGCCGTCTCTCGCCGCTCCCGCTCCGATACTGTCGGTCTTCTTCCTCGACACGAAGCGGGGATGGGCATTGATCAGACAGGGAGACGAGGCAAATGGCGAGCCTAAGTTTGCCCTCGCCACCACATCCGATTCGGGAGCAACGTGGTCAATACAGCCGGTCACAACCCCGACTCTTGATCCCAACTCGGTCACGCTGGCCGGCAAGGGCCGGGTTGCTTTCGCGGATTCCGTTCACGGCTGGCTGGATCTGGATCGGGTCAGCAGCTCCAATTTCAATCTGGGAATGCTGCTCATCACCTCTGACGGCGGCAAAACCTGGACTTTCCCGCCTGACAGCGCAAACGAGCCGGATGAGGAGGGAGAGATTGCGCTGGTGACGCCTACTGAAGGATGGCTTCTGGCTGGCGTTGGCGACGAACTGTACGTCACTTACGACGCCGCGCGCACGTGGCGGAAAATGGAGTTAAAGGCGCCCAAAGAGGTGCTGCCGGCCGATCTTCCGACCTACGATCTTCCAACCTTCACCGATCCCAATCATGGGTTTCTGCCCGTCGTCTATTCCGAAACTAATGGTGTCAGATCCGCCGCGGTTCTCTATAAGACCGAGAACGGTGGAAGAACCTGGAAGGCGGATCGGATTCTTTCCAACCTGGCCGAAGGCTCGGTTGGAGATCACATCGCATCGGCGATGGCGGACTCTTCGTGGATCACCGCAGCGCACGCAGCCGGCGCGTTGAAGTACATTACGGTAACGCGGGTTCAGGCAAGTGAGAAGGCCGACGCGCTCGCTAATCCTCCCTCGACCTATCTTGATAGCGCCTGGCGCTTGAGCTTCACGAACGCGAACCACGGTTGGCTGCTGTCAGGCGAAGGAGGAAGGCTGTTCTCGACCTCTGATGGCGGCGCGAAATGGTCGCTGCTTACCCCCGGTCCAAAGCCTGGAACGCCCGCGCCACACACCTTTCCGCCAGGGCACGCACATTTACCGGCGGCTCCGCCAGTCCACCAGTGAGAACAGAGGCTCCGGCAATTAGGAATTCACGAGACTGCGGACTACGCGTCGGGATTGACAGTGCCGCGGCCGTGTCATCCTGAGCGGTATGCGAAGGATCTCGCGCGGTCCGCCGCGCGTCATCGCGAACGGATGAAACTATAATCGCAGCGCGGTCCCTCGGACTCGCGCAATGCTCCCATGGAATGACACAAAACAAGCGCGCCGCTGATGTAAGCGTGACTAGCCCTTGGGTAAGCCGAGGACGCGCTCGCCGATAATGTTGTGCTGAATCTGATTCGTCCCCGCGTAGATCGTCGGACCGCGCGCAGAGAGCATCCGAAATGACCACTTGCCCGCGTCGATCGCAAACGGCGCGTCCAGATCGAGTTGGCTGTACGGCCCGAGCAACTCCATCGCGAACAGCGCGATTCTGAGTCCCAGCTCGGTGCTGCACAGCTTCATCATCGAGCCTTCCGGCCCCGGCGGCATCCCCTTGAGTTCGCGGGTCAACTGCCGATAGCCGGTGTACTTGAGCGCGGTCGCATCGGCGGCGAACTCCGCGACCTTCTGCCGCACGCTCGCGTCGTCCCACGCTATGCCGCCGTTGCGCGGCAGGCGTTTGGCCAATTCGACCAGCTCGTAAACTTCGTCCATCGCGGATTCGCTGTTGCCGCTGCCGCGCTCGAACATGAGCGTGGTCATCGCGACCTGCCATCCGTTGTTGCGCTCGCCGACGATATTTTTCTTCGGCACCCGCACGTCCTCGAAAAAGACCTCGTTGAAGCCCTTGCCGCCGGTTATTTGCACCAGCGGACGAACCGTGATTCCGGGACTGTGCATATCGACCAGCAAATACGAGATGCCCTTGTGCTTGGGCGCGGCGGGATCGGTGCGGGTGAGCAGGAAGATCCAATCCGCATGCTGCGCCATCGAGGTCCACACCTTCTGCCCATTGACGACGAAGTCGTCGCCGTCATCGACGGCGCGGGTCTGAAGCGACGCGAGGTCGGAGCCCGAACCCGGCTCCGAGTAGCCCTGGCACCAGATCTCGTTGCCCTTCAGAATTTCCGGCAGATGCCGCCTCTTCTGATCCTCGGTTCCCCAATGCATCAGCGTCGGACCGAGCAGGCTGATTCCCATCCCGATAAACGGCTCCATCAGCCCAAGCCGCGATAGCTCCTGCCGAAAGATAAGCCGCTGCATCACGGTGGCGCCGCGCCCACCGTATTGTTTCGGCCAGTTGACCGCGACCCATCCGCCCTCATTGAGCTTCTTGTGCCATCGAACACGCGCTTCCCAATCGCCCTCGCCCTCGTTGGCCATGATGTTGGCGGAGCGCGGAGCGAACCGGCGGTTGGCTTCGAGCCACGCGCGCAGCTCGGCGCGAAAGGCTTCATCTTCGGCGCTGTAGTTGAAGTCCATCAGTTATTTTTCCCAAGCTTGATGTTTTCCGAGTTGATCAAAGCCGCGATTTTCCGGCATCAGCCTTTTGGCAACCCGAGCACGCGCTCGCCGATAATGTTGTGCTGGATCTGATTGGTCCCCGCCGCGATCGTGCCGCCGCGCGCCGCGAGCATCCTAAACGACCACTTGCCATGATCGATGGCCATCGGCGCGCGATACTCCATCTGCGAGTATGGCCCGAGCAACTCCATCGCGAATAGCTGCATCCTGAGATTAAGCTCGGTGCCACAGAGCTTCATCATCGAGCCTTCCGGTCCCGGCGGCAGGCCTTTGAGGCGTCTCGTCAATTGCCGATAGCCGGTGTACTTGAGCGCGAGCGCCTCGCACGCGAACTCGGCGATCTTCTGGCGCACGCCAGCGTCCTCCCATGCGGTGCCGTTTCCGCGCGGAAGCTTGCGCGCCAGTTCGGTCAGCTCGCGCACCTGATGGAGCGCGCCACGATCGCCGCCGCCGCCCGATCGCTCGAACATCAGCGTGGTGATCGCGACCTTCCATCCCTCGTTCTTCTCGCCGACGAGGTTTGACTTCGGCACCCGCACATCCTCGAAAAAGACTTCGTTGAAGCCGCGGCCTCCGGTTATCTGCACCAGCGGACGCACGGTGACGCCCGGATGATGCATATCGACCAGCAGGTACGAGATTCCCTTATGCTTGGGCGCGGCGGGATCGGTGCGCGTGAGCAGGAAAATCCAATCCGCGTGCTGCGCCGAGGAGGTCCAGACCTTCTGTCCATTGACCACGAAGTCGTCGCCGTCCTCGACCGCGCGGGTCTGCAGCGAGGCGAGGTCGGAACCCGAGCCGGGCTCCGAATAGCCCTGGCACCAGATTTCCTCAACCTTGAGAATTTTCGGCAGATGCTCCCGCTTCTGTTCCTCGGTGCCCCAATGGATCAGCGTCGGACCGAGCAGCGTGGTGCCCATCCCGACCATCGGCGAGGAGAGCCCCAGGCGCGCAAGCTCCTCATTGTAAATGATGGTCTGCATGATGCTGAGGTTCCGGCCGCCGTACTCCTTGGGCCAGTTGACGGCGAGCCATCGCCCTTCGGCGAGTTTCTTCGCCCATTTGACCTGCGCGTCCCATCCGCCGTTGCCTTCTTCGCCGAAGACCTCCGCGCGGCGCGGCGCGAACTGCTTGTTGGCTTCGAGCCAGGCGCGAAATTCGGTGCGGAAGGCCTCGTCCTCAGCGCTGTAGTTGAAATCCATTGTGATCCATTCCTTCCCGCGACGAGAAAGTGGTTCGTTTCGACATCGATCCGGCGGTGCGAGCGGCTGCGGATTCTGCGGTGGCTGGAGATGAGGTCATCGTGTAATTCCCGGTGTAATTCCTGGAGCGGCGCGGCCTGCCCCGGCCAAATCGCAAGCGGTCCGCACGACCGCTCTTCTGTTAGCTCTTGCATTAGAAAATCGCATATTGGCAGGCACTGCGCCAACCCCCGCGCAGGACAGACAACGACGGATGGTAGCTCCGGACGGGGTGCTACTGAGCGATCGGATTATCGAGACTAGGCGCTCTTACTTTTTGCTCACAGGAGGTTTGGACACGCCAGAACCTCCGGCAGGGGGCTTTCCGGGGGGCGCTCCGCGGGAAACTGGTGTATAGCCTTTCTTCAACGGATTGTAACCGTGTGTTGCGGGCTCGTAGCCTTCGCGAAGCGGCACCTTGGTTTTCTTGCCTTCCACTTTTTTCACCCCTCCACGAAGAATTCTATCACGTCGCAATCCGATCGGCGAACCAGGGCTCCCATTGAACGTTCGATCTGTTCGGCGAATTTATCGTGCTCGTCGAGACGCCAAAGCTGCGCAAGATACAAATCCTGTTCATTCGGAAAGGCCGATGCGTGAGATTCAGGTCCGTAGTAACCAGCGACCCTTGCACCGTTCTTGAGATGACAAACGATCCAGCAGCTCTCTCGTCGCGAAAAGAACGAATCCCACGAGGTCCGCGCCGGGGTCAGACTCGACGCGAGCCATTTTGAATCGCGGATTAGGTAAGTAACATAGCCTATTAATGCTGGAGCGACCACGAGCGAAAAGAGTACCGCAACGTACGCGAGGATCGCGGCACCCGATAGATTAGCCTCGGTGAGAATTGGTACGGCCCATATGAGAAGCGGCCAAGTAAGGGTGGCGTTCACGACTCCATACGCAAGTCCTAGGAAAAGATTGTCAGCGGCATTTCGGTCGGGAGCAGCGACAAAGAGTTCATAAACTCTCTGCGCGATGAACCCAGGAAGCACTACCAGCGCGAACAAAAAAACGGTGCCCCACGACAGTCCAGCTAGCAAGTTCTCCATTGGCTCAATCTCCTCGATCGCTTTGCTCTAAACCACAGGCTAGAACGAGCTTAGAGCACGTTTGCTCAATTCCATGATGGTCTCAGAAGAGGGGTCGATTGCGCGGTTTGAGGTTTGACATCAATTTGGCAAGCGTGGAGAGTCGAAATATAGACTCGCGATGGACATAAAAATCGATCTGCCGCCCGATATCTTCGACGCGCAATTCCCCGAAGATCGCTTCCGCGCCCGAGTCCGCGAGCTCGCAATTCTCGACCTGGTGCGGCAAAAGCGGATGCATGAGCATGAAGCGCTCGAGATGCTTCAGATTTCGCGGCGCGATCTCGTAGCGTTGATGAAAGAAGCCGGCTTTTCGCCCACCGAAGACGTGTTCGCGGAAATTCGCGGCTCGCTGGACCGCGCGATCGCAGCGCGGCGCGGCAGTACCGGCTCGAAACGGAGGTAAAAACGCGATGCGCCTGCTGCATACGATGCTTCGGGTCGCCAATCTCGACGAGTCGCTGAAATTCTACTGCGACACCTTGGGGATGAAGCTGCTGCGCAAGCATGATTTTCCCGGCGGCGAGTTCACTCTCGCGTTTGTCGGCTATGGTGACGAGAAAGACGCAAGCGTGCTCGAACTGACCTACAACTGGGGCACCTCCAAGTACGACATCGGAACCGCCTACGGCCATATAGCGATAAGCGTCGACGATATTTACCAGGCCTGCGCCGATTTCAAGAAAAAAGGCGTCAAGGTGACGCGCGAACCCGGCCCGATGAAGCACGGCACCACGCCAATTGCGTTTATCGAGGATCCGACCGGCTACAAGATCGAGCTTATCGAGCACAAGCGCGCATCCGCCTGATGCTCGAGCGCGGAGGACCGCACCATGAAAGCCGCGGTATTCAAGAAGCAAAACGAGATGGCGGTGATCGAGGTGCCCAAGCCGAAGCCGGGGCCGGGCGAAGTCGTGCTCAAGGTGCACAACTGCGGTATCTGCGGATCCGATCTGCACGCCGTGCAATACGGGATGGGCCTCAAGGCGGACACCGTGATGGGTCATGAATTTTGCGGCGAAATTCACGATCTGGGCGAGGGCGTGAGCGGCTTCAAGCTCGGCGATCGCGTGACCGCGCTGCCATTCATCTCGTGCGGAGAATGCGATCGCTGCCGCGCCGACGATGGGATGCATTGCGAGCGCACCCGCGGACTCGGGCTCGGTCAGCTCCCCGGCGGATACGCGGAATTCGTGATGTGCGGGGCGGCAAGCCTGCTTAAGCTTCCCGATAACGTAGGCTCGCGCGAAGGCGCGCTGGTCGAGCCGCTCTCGGTCGGGCTGCACGGCGTTAATCGCGCGGGCCTCAAGCCCGGAACCGGCGTGGTCGTGATGGGTGCGGGACCGATCGGGCTTTCCGCAACCGCATGGGCGCGGGCGCGCGGCGCGACGGTTGTTGTCTCGGAGCTTGCGCCGGGACGCAAGGAGTTGGCGCTCAAGTTCGGCGCGGCGGCGGTGGTAAATCCGCGGGTTGAAAATCCCGCCCGGAAGATCGCGGAGCTTACCGGACAATTGCCCGAAGTGGTGTTCGAGTGTATTGGCGTCAAGTCCACCCTCGCTTCCGCGATCGAGATGGTCGGCTTGCGCGGAAAAGTGGTCGTGCTCGGGGTGTGCATGGAGCCCGACACCATCGTTCCGCTTAATTGCATCCTGAAGGAAATCGGCATCGAGTTTATCGTCGGCTACAATCGCGCCGAGTTCCAGGAAACGATCGACGCGCTCGCTTCCGGCAAAATCAACGCGAAGCAGATGATCACCGACGTGATCGGAATCGAAGAAGTGCCCGCGATGTTCGATTCGCTGCGCAATCCCGGTGCGCGCGCCAAGGTGATGGTCGAGTTCCCGCACTAAACGCCGGCATACGCCAACCATCGCGGCGGAAGGGAATCGATGCAGCAGCAATTCGACGAGCTTTGCGCCGCAATCGCGGTCGCGATGGAGCGGGAGAAGCTGCCCGGTCTCGCGATCGGAATCCTCGCGGACGGGCAGGAGTTCACCGCGGGACTGGGCGTCACCAGCATCGAAAATCCGCTCCCGGTTGACGAAAATACCTTCTTTCAGATTGGCTCGACGACCAAGACCTTCACCGCGACCGCTCTGATGCGGCTGGTCGAGCGCGGCCAGCTCGATCTCGACACCCCGATTCGCACCTATCTGCCTGACTTCACGATGCGCGATCGCGAGGTCGCCGAGCACGTCACGGCGCGCCATCTGCTGACCCATACCGGCGGATGGCGCGGCGATTTTTTCGAGGACACCGGCGCCGGCGATGACGCGCTTGCGATCTATGTGCGCAAGATGGCCGAGCTCGAACAGCTCACTCCGCTCGGCGCGGTATGGTCCTACAACAACGCTGCGTTCTCCCTCGCTGGTCACCTGCTCGCCCGAATAACCGGCAAAACCTACGAAACCGCGCTCGATGATCTGGTGCTGAAGCCGCTCGGCCTCAAGCGATCGTTGTTGTTTCCCACCCACGTGATGACCAATCGTTTCGCGGTCGGTCATGGGATATGGGAGGGCAGGGCGCACGTATTGCGGCATTGGGATCTCGTGCGAGCCAATTGGCCCGCGGGAGGAATCGCCGCGAGCGTGAAAGATCAGCTTCGCTACGCGCGCTTTCATCTTGGCGACGGCACCGCGGAGGATGGCGCGCGCGTGCTCCAGAAGGCGGCCATCGCCGCGATGCAGACGCCGATTCGCGGCGGCGCGCTCGACACCAAGATGGGCCTTTCGTGGATGATAAACGATATCGGCGGCGTGCGTTTTGTTCAGCACGGCGGAGGAACCAACGGCCAGCTCTCGTACTTCACGATGGCGCCGGAGCGGAAGTTCGCGCTTGCGATTCTGACCAACGCCGGTACGTCCGTTATGATCGAGGCAGCCGCGATGGCGCTCGAAAAATTTCTTGGGGTGAAGAACGATATTCCGAAACCGATAGCAAAACCGCAATCCGAGCTCAGCGAGTATGCGGGCCGCTACGAAGCCGCGCTCGACGCGATCGAGTTGCGGATTGGGGATGGCGGCTTGACCCTGCAGGTCATTCCGTACGGTGGATTTCCAGTCAAAGATTCGCCGCCGGGACCAAAGCCGCCGCCGACTCGCGTTGCGTTCATCGCCAAAGATCGCGTGATCGCGCTGGATCCCCCGTTCAAGGATGTTCAGGCAGAATTCCTGCGCGATCGCGGCGGCGCGGTCGAATGGTTTCGCCACGGCGGGCGCATCCATCGGCGGAGTCCTCTGCCGTGAAGCGTGAGGTGCGAATCGCGATGTGACCACACTGGCCATCGCGGCAATGATAGGGCAAGTCGCGCGAGAGCATAAGGCTGAACAGTTCAGCCATG
>JASHOJ010000294.1 GCA_030041155.1 Candidatus Binataceae bacterium
CACCAGCAGTGATTGGCCCCGCCCATCCAGCAGGGCAATTCCGTCCGCCACGCAACTCTTTGGTGCGCGGAATCGCTCGCGCTTTCCGGACGCGATCTTGTCGAGGAGTATCGAGAGCCCATTGCCATATTCAATCTGGCTCGAGACTACCAGCCGTGTCGCGCTGCTGAGCAGCCCCGAGGGAACGCCGAGGCGCCACAATACTCGCCTCGACACCGCCGTAAGCTCGCGCACTGAAATAGAGAGCACAGCTCAATTACCGCTGTGGATCGCTAGTGGCTTGCCATCAGGACAAACCAGCAATGAAGCGGAACCCGGTTCTTTGGCGGCATAGCCCGACATTCTTCGTCCACCGGAAGTTGAAACTCTATGCCGGCGTTCGGCTCTCTCGCTTCCATACATCCGACACCAGCAAGTTTCCGCATCTATCAAGCCGATATCCCGACCTTGGCATATCATTTCGTTCCTTCTGTAGCGGGTGCCGATCTCAGACCTGGGGAGCAGCGGGATAGATCCAGTCGGACGCGCCGCTTGCAAGATCGCCAGCGGTCGGCGCCCCTTGGAGAAACACGCCTCTCATCCATAAGCCGCCAACAGCCTCAGGCGCGGTCATGCCCTTAAGAGCGCAGAGCACAAACCGGACAAGGTGCAAGGGATCCTCATCTGCTGCGTGAAGATCGTGCATGGGCGTGTGGTATGGATAACCGTTCACCGTCTGTATTCGTTCGATGACGTCATGCCATAGCGGAAAGAGGGCAAGGAATCGTCCCACTCGCTCCCTGGCTGGTCGCCGCCGCAGAGCATCATCGAGTCGCCGAATGCCGAGAGGCAGCTTCAGAAGTACATCCATCTCAGGCGCAACATACCCCTCTCGCGCTATGCCGCGACGTGGCTCTTCTCCTTCCTGAGATTGGTACCAGATCCAGTGATTAGTCGATTCGTCCAGCGGATATCTGAACGCCCACTCGTAGTCTCGCCGCAAGATTTGACGGAGTTCGTTTACCGGCATTCTCGCGTCAAGGTGCTCCCGCTCGGAGGTCTCGGAATATCCTTTCATGGTTTCGACCAGATCGGGATACACTTCCAACGACAATGCGAGCAACGCCTCTTGGGCCGCGACTGAGATCCTACCGCTCAACGCGTCCCACAGCTCCTTCCATGGGCGCATCACGGTACATCCTGCAACGGCTCCTGTAGTTCGGTAGATCCGCCACAAGTCGCGTGCGCTCAGAATTTCTTCCTCCGTGGCGTCATGCTCGCGGCTAGCCTGAGATCGCTGCGCCCGCGATGCTACATGAGTAGCGTATCGACCAAGCAGGGAAATATAACGATCGACTATCGCTGAGTCTGGCCTTTCAAGCTCCCGCAGAGCCCCAAATAACGCCTCACGTTGCTGAAGCCAGCGACTTAGAAGCATCGGGTGGTTCCAAACCAATAAGTTCAGCCCAAGGCCACTTGAATTGCCGATGCCGAGATACCGACGGATAACGGGATCCAGGGTGGTCGCCCGTCGGCTTTGTTGCGCCGCGATGAATTCCGCCAAATAGAGTGAAAACTCGCGCATCAAGAATATTCCGAGCATCTGGGCCTTGTAGGCACCGGCTAATGGATGATCAGCCGGATATGACGCGAAGAGTCGGGTGCCGTTCATGCCATTCGCCTGATAGTATACGTTGCGCATGAGATAACCCGTCTTCATCAATGCCGTAATGTCTGGTTGGATGCCTTCCGCCAATGAGCTTACGACGGTGTCGAACAGTCTGCCGCTGCGATTGCCGCGCGTCCAACTCAAGACGTCTGGCCCGGCGCGGCCTGTACCAACAACCAACCTCGCATTCTCCCGCTCTGCCGCATCGATGCGGGTGGCCGATGCCGGTCCGTCAAACAACCAGACCAGGATGTCCCAATTGGTTTCAAAGGCTCGCTCATTGGACGGTCCCCGGCGCCGCCCCGAGAAGACGACAGCGTCGAATATATGGCCATCAGGAGTCTCGATTCGGTATATACAGCGCCCATGCCCTTCCGGATTGAGCATGCTTGCCCTCAGGTCTATCGACCAGCTTCGGATGTCCGTTAGCAGTTGACGGCTGAAGCTGAGGGGGCATTGAGGCATAGTACCGAGCCGCTCGGGTTTCATCACCACGGCGGAAGGGCGGGCCGATACGACGCTTCTACTTGACGCACGAGCGGCGGCGGCTGCGAGCCACGATCTGGTTTGTGGGGGCAGAGCTATTTCGCTGGAAAACTGACTGGCCTCCTTGGCACCAACCGCACTCCGCATACGTCCATCGAGGCCATGTGGGCGCGGCGGGTATGTGAGGTGGACGCTCACACTCGTGCGGCTTCGCGCTGATTCATGGTTCATCGGAGCGATGCTTCCCGAACTGAGAGAAGTCCGGCTGTGGCCGGCTGCTCGTGCAGAGTCGGAAGCCCGGGTCCGGGGTACCCCTCTACGACTTCGGAGATCACCCGCACAGTGATCTCGCCGGTATCTTCGGCGGCGCGCCCCTCAATCCGACCCGAGGCCGGCACGCACGTGCCTGATCCGCGCGCTCGCAACACTGGCGCATCCCTCTCGCCGGCTCGGCGGGCCAGGCCAGTCATCGAACCACCCCGTGCGAGCCGATACGCGACGCGCTGGTTCTGACGGTGATCTGGCCACGCAAGCTGGACATCCGAGCCGGCGCTCGGACTCCGACGGCATGCTGCTGGAAGCTGGTCACACCCGGTTGCGCCGGACCGATTGGACCAGAAATTCACCTGCGCCGATGGCTACCCGCCGGGCGGCGTCCACTTGAGCCGAAGCTCGCATGCCCGGTCCAGTTCCGCCGGCTCAAACAGTCGAATCGTCCGGAAACGGATCGTCCCTGACGCTAAGACATTAAGGTGGGCGCACACAACCGACTCATCGTCTGGGAGATTTACGATCGCATAGTAATCGTTCTCCCCGTACGAGTAATAAATTGCATCGGTCGTGCCTCCAAGTGAGGCAATCAGCCCTTCCGCCGCGCGCGTTCGCTGGCTGTAATTCTCCTTCAGCAGCCCCGCCGCACCGCTGGCAGTGTACTGTCCGATCAGCAGATATTTCGTCAAGCTAACCTCCTTTGTGGCCATGGTTCACCCGACGCCCGGCGATTGCGGGCGCATCTGTTGGCGCTCAACCGGAACTCAAAGAGAACAGGCGACCGAGCCGGGTAACTTCGTTCGCTCCTACGTGCGACAGCTCCAGCGCCCGCCACAGCGCTGCCTGGTTGCTGGTTACAACCGGCACTCCCGTGTCACGTTCCAGTGGCTCGATGATCTCGAACGTTCTCAGGCCTCCGCACGAAATGAGGATCCCGTCGGCGCCCTCTGAACGCGCCAGCACACGTCGCCCGAGCTCGTATGCGACACTGGGCTCGTGATCCTTCGCGATAACGACGTCCGTCTCCTGAAGACCAAGCAGCCCGACGACTTCGAATCCTAACGCTTCCAGATAGCGAGCGAGTGCCTCGTTCAGCGAGTCAGTGTAAATCGATCCAACCGCCACTCGTCGGATCTGAAGGGTCCGCAACGCATCGACCATGGTCGTCATCATCGTGGTCGCCGGTACACCGGCGATGCTGGTCATTTGGGCAATCAGCTCGCGCTCGTATTCCAGACCACGGAGAAAGATGCCGGGCGCTCCAACCTGAATGATTACGCTTGGTCGCGCCAATGCGAGCTCCCGCGTCGCGCGGGGCACCTCATCCATCATCGCGGCGATTGCGTCTCGCGTGATCTCAGCGAGATATATCCTGCTCTCGAGGAATATGACCCCATCGGGTGCAACGCTACGCCACTCTTCAGCCGCTTCGACCGCTGACGATGGCTCGATGTGTGCGATACGCGCTCTCCAACCAAACCGCACGACGATTCCTTCCCTGCTCTGTGGTGACGGCCGATTGCGGCTTGCTCTACCGCTGCGTCACCGTTCCTCCTAACCACCCACCGGCGGAAACTGCGACGATCGCCACCACGATGAATAGTCCAGACGCCGCCGCGGCGACCGGGTCTACTTGGTAACTGATGCTCTGCCAAATCTTTTGCGCAAGCGTCTGACTTGCGTAGCCGCCGAGAAATATCGGGATGATGACGTCATTGAACGACGTCAGGAACGCGAACAACGCAGCTACCAGCACCGCAGGTCTTATCTGCGGATAGGTGACCCTGAAGAAAACCTTCATCGGGCCTGCACCAAGCGTGGCGGCGGCCGACTCGGTGGTCCGATCAAGATGCGCAAGGGCAGCGCCAACGATCGCCAGCACGACCGGAACGCCGAGGAATGCCTGGCCAAGGGCCACGCCCGGCACCGTGCCCAGAACATGAAGCCCGGCGCCATTGACCACGCTGTATCCGTAGGCAAGCGCAAGTGCCACCACCAAAACCGGCATGACCAGCGGGAACATGGCCATCCCATACAGCGCGCTGCGCCCAAAATTCCTCTGGCCAGCCATGCGAAAACCCAGCGCGAGTGCTGCTCCGAGGCATGTTGCCAGCGGCGTCGCAAGTGCTCCTACCTTCAGACTGTTGATGATGCTCCGTCTCCAGCTCGGATCACCTAACAGCTCGCGATACCAGTGAAAGGTGACGCCGTGTGGAGGAAACTGCAGCAACCCGGAGGCATCGACCGAGAAAGGCAGCGCTATGAGGACGGGCATCACAACAAATGCCGCGACCCAGCCAACCACTATCCGGAATAACCACCGACTACCCAAACTCGGATCCCCCTCGCCGACCGATCGCTGTGTCCCGCCTACAGCTCGAATTTCGCTGCCCTCGCTTGCACAACGAGCGCTCCAACACACGCCGCCACGAGCAGGATCGATAGGGCGGCGCCGTTGTGCCAATCCAAGACCGACGAGATTTCGAAGTTGATCAGGACCGCGACCATCATGTGGCTCGAGCTGCCTATAAGTTGCGGTGTCACGAAGGATCCGATGGTCAGAGCAAAGACCAGAATGGAACCGGCGAGCACACCGGGAAGGCTAAGCGGGAAATATATGGAGACGAATCTGCGAACAGGGCCGCCACCAAGCGTCGCAGCGGCCTGTTCATATCGCTTGTCGATGCCTTGCATGACGCCAAAAAGCGGCAAGATCATGAACGGGAGATCGACGTTGAGCAT
This sequence comes from Candidatus Binataceae bacterium, assembly GCA_030041155.1. GTDB lineage: Bacteria > Desulfobacterota > Binatia > Binatales > Binataceae > JBARDN01. Next base: position 5,147 of record JASHOJ010000294.1, read on the forward strand.
CGCTACGAACAGGCCGCCACTCGTGTACAGGAGCTGATGCCGACCAAACCCGAGTGCACTGAGCAGGCTGTTGACAACCCCTTGGTGGTTCAGGATGGCGACCCATGCGTAGGATCGAATGAGCCCGCTGGTGAATAGCGGGACGACGATCATCGTCAGTAGGATAAGCCGCTTCTTGCCTGTGCTGTGAGCGAGAGCGTACGCCACCGGGTACCCGAGAGCGAGTGATGCCAAGGCCGTGACGGCGGAAAACATCACGCTATATATCACACCGCTCACATATACGCTATTGCCTATGAGGTTGTGCAGATAGGCCAGCGTGAGCGCTCCGCTATCCGTTCTTATGCCCAACGTTAGAAACGCCACCAGCGGCACGTAGAACAAGACAACGACGATCGCAGCCGGAAGACCCAGCAACAATATAGGCCTCACCGACACACGGTGGGGCATGCGCCGGGTCAGCGGTGCGGTGGCGCCTATGTTGACCATCTGCTTGGCTCATTCTCCGAGTGCGGATGGGCCTCCGGCTGTTCCTCGAGCAGAGACAGCGCCGTCGGCCGCCACCACAAGGTCACTTGTTGTCCGACGGTGAGCTGATGGCCCTCAAACGCCGGCAGCTTGACGATCAGGGAGCGAACGGAGACGGTGTCGACCACCATTTGGACCGTGTCACCGAGAAACGTGCGCTCTTGAATGGTCGCCGGCACTCTTATGACCCCGTCATCTTGGACGGGGTGGGATTCCTCAACATGGATATCTTCGGGTCGCAATGCCAGGATCATCGGCCCTCGTACATGCTCGCCGGCGATCAAGCATTCAGTTCCATCGACCAGCCTGGCGCGGCCCATCCCGTTGGACGAATACAACATCTCCGCGGGGAGAAAGTTGCAATCGCCGAAGAAGCTTGCCGCAAAGCGGGTTTTTGGACGTCGGTACAGGGCCTCGGGCCGATCGACCTGAACGATCCGACCTTCGGCCATGATCGCGACGCGATCCGACAGCGCCAGTGCCTCGTGCTGATCATGGGTGACATAGACAACCGTCGGCCCTAGCCGAGAATGTATCGCCCGAATTTCCCGCTGCATCTCCTCGCGGAGGTGGCGATCGAGCGCCCCCAGGGGTTCGTCCATCAGCACTACGGCCGGCCTGAAAATCAGCGCTCGCGCTAACGCGATGCGTTGCTGCTGCCCGCCACTTAGCTCCTTGGGGAGACGATCCTCATAATTCTCCAGCCGCACCAGAGCGAGCGCATCCCTCACTCTCCGCGCGATCTCCGCCCGAGGCATATGCCTGACTTCCAGAGGGAAAGCGAGATTCTGAGCCACCTTCATATGCGGAAACAG
>JASHOJ010000295.1 GCA_030041155.1 Candidatus Binataceae bacterium
CTGACCCACCTGGCGGCGTATCACACCACCGTGCGCGGATTGGTCGAAAATGCGGCCCGCACCTGCACCATCGAAGAGGGCGTAGCGGTGCCGAACACGCTGCTCACCAACGTCGCGAAGTATCATTTCGCGCACAACTACCATCAGGCCGTGCAGATCGTGCAAGACCTCGCGGGCGGGCTGCTGGTCACCGCGCCGGCGCACGAGGATCTCAGCAGCGAGGCGACTCGTGCGTACGTGCTCAAGTACCTGGGCGGGGCGAAGGGCTTCGATGCCGAGAAGCGGCTGCGGCTGCTCAACCTGGTGAGCGACCTGACCTCGTCAGACTTCGGCGGCTACCAGGAGGTGCTGGCGGTGCACGCGGAGGGCGGTTTCGAGGCGGAAAAGCTTCAAGCCTACCGCGAGTACGATTTCAAGACCGTCGCTGCGTACGCGCGCAAGCTCGCCGGCGTCTAGGGCCCCTCGCGCGAGCACCGGGCGGCGCTCGTTTCATGCGCCGCCATCAAGCACAAGCGAGCACTGAACACGTGTGGAGTTCTCGCTTGACAAATCTGATTGATATTTCTATAAGTATAAAACTATGAAGAAATCGAGCGTCGTTGCCGCGCTAGGCGCCCTCGCGCAGGACACCCGGCTCGGCATCTTCCGTCTGCTCGTCCAGAAGGGTCCGGACGGGATTCCAGCCGGCGAAATCGGCGAAAAGCTGGGGCAGCCTTCTCCGACCCTGTCATTCCATCTCAATCAACTGCGTTTCGCCGGCCTGATTAGTTCGCGCCGTCAAAGCCGCTTGATCATCTACAGCGCCAACTACAAGACGATGAACGAGCTTCTCGCCTTTCTGACCGAGAACTGCTGCGGCGGGAACCTTGCCGCATGCGCGTCTGAGACGGCCGCGTGCCCGCCCGGATGCGCCCCCAAAGAAGTACCGATTCAAAAACGAACCAGGAGGGTCTCTTAGTGAAACGGTTCCATGTCCATGTTCATGTCGGCGATCTCGATTCCTCGGTTCGCTTCTATTCGGCGCTGTTCGGCGAACAGCCAGCCGTGCTGAAAACTGACTACGCGAAGTGGATGCTCGAAGATCCACGCGTGAATTTCGCGATCACTTTGGGCGCGGCGAGGCCGGCGATTGATCATTTGGGATTTCAGCTCGAATCCGACGCCGATCTAGCGGTCATCGGCAAACGCCTCATCGATGCGGGCCAGGTGGTCACCAAGCAGGAAAACGCGACATGCTGCTACGCGAAGGGTAACAAGGGCTGGATCACCGATCCAAGCGGCGTCTCATGGGAAGCGTTCCATTCATTCGGCGAAAGTACGGTCTACGGCAACGACATCGCGCCGATCAGCGCGGCCGTCGCGCCGGCAAAGGCGGATAGCCACTGCGGGCCCGCGCCGGTATCACCGTCGACATCGGCCTGCTGCACCTCATCGAAAGCCCAGCAGTGAAGTCATGGTGCCCGATCGGCTTTACAACGTGCTGTTCCTCTGCACCGGAAATTCCGCGCGGAGCATCATGGCGGAGTGCGCGATCAATCGATGGGGCAAAGGGCGCTTCCGCGGGTTTAGCGCGGGAAGTCATCCGAAGGGGGCGATTAATCCGCTGACAATCGAGCTGCTGAACTCGCTCCACTACGACACGTCCGGGCTGCGCAGCAAAAGCTGGGACGAGTTCGCGCGTCCGGGTGCGCCGCCGCTGGACTTTGTTTTCACGGTTTGCGATCGGGCGGCGGCTGAGCGGTGTCCGTTCTGGCCGGGACAGCCGATGACGGCTCATTGGGGAGCACCCGATCCCGCTGCATTCGTTGGCAGCGAGGAGCAGACGCGGCGCTTCTTTCATCGCGTCTACACCGAGCTTGAGAACCGGATCAAAATTTTCACGAGTCTGCGCCTGGACATGCTGGACACGATCGCGCTGGAACAGCGCATCCGCGAGATCGGCAAAATCAAGCCGGGCGGCGAGGAGCAAACATGAGCGCCGCGATGCCGGTCGCACGGCCCGCGGTGTCGCGCAGACTCTCGTTCCTCGACCGTTACCTCACAGTGTGGATTTTCCTTGCGATGGCGCTCGGCGTCGCGGTCGGCGACTCGATTCCGCAGACCAAGACGGCGTTCGAAAAGCTCAGCGTCGGCACGACCTCCGTTCCGATCGCGATCGGTCTGATCCTGATGATGTATCCACCGCTCGCGAAGGTGAATTACGACGAATTGGGCGACGTGCTCCGCGATTGGAAGATCCTCGGACTGTCGCTCATTCAGAACTGGATCATCGGCCCGGTCCTGATGTTCGCGCTCGCGATTACTTTCCTGCGAGATCGCCCCGAGTACATGGTCGGCCTAATCATTATCGGTCTCGCGCGATGCATTGCGATGGTGATCGTATGGAACGACCTTGCTGAGGGCGACGCCGACTACTGCGCGGGTCTGGTTGCGTTCAACTCGATCTTTCAGGTCCTGTTCTTCTCGGTTTACGCGTATGTGTTCGTGACTGTCGTTCCACGCTGGCTCGGGCTTGGCGGAGCGCTCCTACACGTAACGATGTCTCAGATCGGCGAGAGCGTCGGCGTCTACCTCGGCGTCCCCTTCGTGGCCGGCATTCTGACCTGGACGGTCCTGACGCGCGCGAAGGGCAAGGCGTGGTATCAGCAAACTTTCGTGCCCAGGATAAGTCCGCTCACCCTGATTTTTCTGCTGTTCACGATTGTCGTGATGTTCTCGATCAAGGGCGAGGCGATCGTGAAACTTCCGCTCGATGTGGTTCGGATCGCAATTCCGCTGCTGCTCTATTTCGCGATCATGTTCGGTCTGTCGTTCGTCTTGAGCCGCAAATTCGGCGCGGGCTATCCTCGATGCGCAACGCTCTCGTTCACCGCGGCCTCGAATAACTTCGAACTCGCCATCGCGGTTGCAGTCGCCACGTTCGGAATCGAATCTGGCGCTGCGTTCGCCGCCGTCATCGGCCCGCTCATCGAAGTGCCTGTCATGATCGGCTTGGTCGATGTTGCTCTATGGATCAAGCGTGGCAGGCAGCGCGATGCGATTGCGCGAATGGCTCGATTCACGTGAGGACATAGTTTGGCCGTCATTCGCTTCCCACTCTTAAGTCCAGACACGCACAAATCATCTCATCCGAGACGAGCTTACTTGTCGGTGCGGAGCTCGATCGTGTTGCCGTCGGGATCGACGATCCATAATTGCCGGCCGGCCATGTTGCCTGGCGCTTCCAGGAACTCTATCCCCATTTCCTTGAGCGACTTTTTCGCCGCGTCGAAATCCTCAACTTCGAGCGCCAGATGAGGCCCGAGCGGATCGGGCTTGTGGCCGCGGCTTTCGCTCTGGATCAGATGAATCGCGTTGCCGCCGACTCCGTACCATGCACCGGGAAATCCAAAATCGGGCCGCGGCAGCTTCTTGAGCCCCAATACCTCTTCATAAAACTTGATCGATTTCGCCGCATCGCTTACCCGCACCGCGCAGTGATTGAATTGCTTCGCTCTAATCATCGGCATTTTTTCCTCGGTTTTCCTGGGAATTTTCTTACCGAAACCTCACTCGAACGCGTTTTCGCCCGTGATGTCGCGGCCCAGAATCAGCGTGTGCACGTCAAAGGTGCCTTCATAAGTGTTGACCGTCTCCAGATTCATCATGTGCCGGATTACCGGATACTCGTTCACGATTCCGTTGGCGCCCAGCATATCGCGCGCGTCGCGTGCGATCTTGAGCGCTTCGTTCACGTTATTGCGCTTGGCGAATGACACATGCTCGGGGCGAAGCTTGCCCTGGTCCTTCAGGTGCGCGAGCCGCAGGCAGACCATCTGCGCCTTGGTGATCTCGGTCAGCATCCTGACCAGCTTGTTTTGCACCAGTTGATAACCTGCCAGCGGGCGCGAAAACTGCTTGCGCGATTTCGTGTAATCGAGCGCGGTGTTGAAGCAGGTGCGCGCCGCGCCGATTGCGCCCCACGCGATTCCATAACGCGCCTGCGTCAGGCATCCAAGAGGAGCTTTAAGGCCGCGCGCCTGCGGCAGATGAGCTGCGGCCGGAAGCCGCACATCCTCAAAAATCAGCTCCGAGGTTATCGACGCGCGCATTGAGAATTTGCCATGGATATCGCGAGCGCTGAACCCGGGCGTCCCTTTTTCGACCACAAAGCCGGTAAATCCCTGATCGACTTTTGCCCAAACGATCGCCAGGTCGGCAATTGAGCCATTGGTTATCCAGCGCTTGGTGCCGTTAAGAATCCATCCGTCGCCGTCCTTGCGCGCCCGCGTTTCCATTCCGCCCGGGTCAGAGCCATGGTCGGGTTCGGTCAGCCCGAAACATCCGAGCAGCTTGCCGCGCGCCATCTCGGGCAAGTAGCGGCGCCTCTGTTCCTCAGTGCCGTTGGCATAAATCGCGTACATCGCAAGCGCGCTCTGAACCGAAGCGAAGGAGCGCAGGCCCGAGTCGCCGGCCTCTAGTTCCTGCATGATAAGCCCGTACGCGACGTTGTTCATCCCGGCGCATCCGTAGCCCTTGATATTAGCTCCGAATATCCCCAGTTCAGCCATCTGCGGGACGAGCTCGGTCGGGAAGGTTTCGGCGGCGAAGTGCCGCTCGACACCGGGAACGACTTCGCGCTGGACGAATCGCTTGACCGTCTCGCGGGTCGCACGTTCCTCGGAGGAAAGGAGGTCGTCGAGGTTGAAGAAATCGAGATCTTTCAACAAATCCGCCATTTTAGGCTCCGTACGATGTTTTAAACCGACCGCACCTGCCGGGCGACCGCTGGGCGCCCCGAGGCGTCCGCTTGGCGGTCGCTATCGGGAAATGGAAGCCGTTGTGCGCCATTCCCAATGCTCTTGACCTAGACCAATGCTTTCCGCAGGGTAATAAGAGAGGCAGCGAGAGTTAAACGTGGCTACTGTTTGCCTCACTTCGTCGCATCACGTAGGCTAATGCTCTGATTTAGTACCATGCACATCGAAACCCTAAAAGTTTTCTGCGACATCATCGAAAGCGGGAGCTTTTCATATGCCGCGTCTCAAAACTTCGTTACTCAGTCGGCGGTGAGCCAGCAGGTCCGCAGCCTGGAAGAGAAATACGATTGCCGATTGATAGAACGCGGGCGCGCGGGTGTCAAACCAACTCCCGCCGGCCAGATTCTCTACACCGCCAGCAAGGAAATTGTACGACGGTTCATGGAGTTGGAGAATCGCCTGCGTGAGATTGGCTCGGTTATCGCCGGCTCAATCCGGGTCGGAACGGTGTACAGCGTCGGATTGCACGAGCTGCCGCCGTATCTGACCGAATTTCTGCGCAATTATCCGGCGGTAAACGTTCATCTGGAATATCTCCGATCGAACAAAATCTACGAGGATCTGATCGAAGGCAAAATCGATCTCGGCGTAGTCGCTTATCCGGCAAAGCGCAGCCAGATAGTTTCGGTCGCGTTCCGCCACGATGAGCTGGTGCTGGTGGTGCCGCCCGATAGTTCGCTGGCGCGGCATAATCGGGTCAGCATGGGCGCGCTCGCGGGACAGAAGTTCGTCGGCTATGAGCGCGATATTGCCACCCGCAAGGCCTCGGACCGGATTCTGCGCGATCATGGCGTGAAGCCCAACTACGCGCTCGAATTCGACAATATCGAGACCATCAAACGCGCGGTCGAAATCGGCCTCGGATGCGCCATCGTGCCGCGGATGACGGTGGAGAACGAGGTTGGGCGCGGATCGCTGAAGATGCTCGAATTCTCGGAGGGCACGTTCACCCGACCGCTCGCGATCATTTACAAGCGCGGGCGCGAACTGTCTCCCGCGGTCCGCAAGTTTATCGAGGTGCTGACCCAGAGCAATATTCTGCCTAAGGTTGGACGCGGTGAACGCACCGAACGCGCCCCGCGCCTGGATCGAAGCTCGCCGAACAGCGATACGCGCGGTTCCGACGGCACGGATAAGGCCGAGAAGACCGCCTGAGCGCAATCGGCAGCCCGGATAATCCGCTAAACCGGCCGGCTTTCGCGCAAACGCGCGATCAGGCGATCTTTGGCGGTTTCTGAAAACCGCCCAGTTCCGCCTCCAGCGCCTTCGCTATCGCCAACACGTCCTCTTCGGCGAATGCGCCGCCCATCACCTGCACTCCGATCGGCAGTCCCTCGCGATTTGTGCCCGCCGGCACGATCACGCCGGGAAGTCCGGCGCAATTTCCGATAAGCGCCGGCCAATTAGACGCGAACAGCGGATAATTCCTGCCGTCGATATCGACTTCGAGCGCGTCGTGCGGAAAAGCGGCCACGCAGAACGGCGGCAGCAGCAGGATCGGGTAGCGCTGCATAAATTCCGCCAGATGCACGCGGAACGTGTCGCGCGCAATCGAGGTCAGGAAAAATTCCGCCGCGGATTTGATCGTCGGAGATGAAGACAGAAAGTTGCGGAGCCGCTCGCGCGACAGATGCGCCTTATCGCCAAGGAGTTGGTTCAGAAGCTGCCCGCCGTCCGCCATCGCATACGCGAACCATAGCTGCGCCGCATCTTCTACCGGCGGTTTCACCTCCTCCACTTCGACGCCCAGCTTCGCGAGCGCACGCGCCGCTCTTTGAGTCGCGTCGCGAATCTCGCGCGCGACCGGAACCTCGCCGCACGCGGTGAAGAAGCCGACGCGCAGCCGCTTGATATCGACCCGTTCGGGATGCGCTATCGGGGTCGGAGCGGTGTGCGGGGCACTCGGATGCGCTCCTTTGACAATATTGTAGGCGAGCGTGAGGTCATCGACGTATCGCGCCATCGGCCCGATTGTCGCCATGTGCGCGATCGGCGGCGGGGCGGCGACGCCCGGCGACATGTGTCCAGCTACCGGGATCGTTCCCCAGCTTGGCTTCAGGCCGACCACGCCGCAGAAATGCGAGGGCACGCGAATTGATCCGCCGTAATCGGAGCCCATCCCGAGCGGCGACATCCCGGCCGCAAGCGCAGCCGCCTCGCCGCCGCTGGAACCTCCGGGAACCCGCGCCAGATCCCACGGGTTGTTGGTTCTGCCGAACACCGGATTGTCGCAATCATAATCCAAGGTCATTTCGGGCGTGTTGGTCTTGGCGATTACAATCGCTCCCGCGGCGCGCAGGCGCGCAACCGTGGGCGCGTCCTCTGCGGCTACATAATGCTCGAAAATCTTCATTCCCCAGGTGGATCGAACGCCCGCGGTGATGATCGAGTCTTTAATCGTGACCGGCAGGCCTTCGAGCGGACGGATCTCGCCTTTGCCGCCGAGGCGCCGGTCTGATTCTTCCGCTTCCGCAATCGCGCGCTCCTCAACCAGAGTGACGATCGCGTTCAGGTCATGATTGACCGACTCGATTCGCTCAAGGAACTGATCGACCAGTTCGGTCGCGGAAATGTCGCGCGCCTTGAGCATCGCCGCCACGCGATGAGCGGGAGCGAAAAACAGATCCGGTGAAAAAGACATGATCCACCTCGTCTCGGGAAGCTTCCGGACGCTTATGGGCAGGCTTCATAGCATCGCCGGCGCCGTGATGCACGCGCGCGAGAAATTCGCTGCGGCGCCGCGCGCGGGCATAGCATCGCGATCAAAACAGTGTGCAGATGCCGCCGCTGCTGTCGAAGACCGCGGTCGCGGCACGGGATGGCAAATACGAGCCTCTACAAAACCAGCCATCACTTCGACACCACCTGCGCCAACCCCCAATGGCTCGGCTAGCAACCGTTAACACATAGACAATCTTTTCGCCTTTTTGTCGCTTTGGCGTAAATGCCGGCAGATGCGTTTTGGACCGCGCGGGTACACTGTAGTTCGCGGAAAGCGTTGCCAACGCTTTCTCGGGCACGCAAGACGCCCTTAACGGGCAATCCTGAAGAGGCCGGCTAGCGCGTTTTGAGGCTCTGTCAACCTATGGCGACGGGTGGGCAGCGCTGGCGAGCGAAGAAAGATCGAAAATGGACGTCGATATCTGCCCATTTACGATCGGCCGCGTGTAGTGCAGGACAAGCCGGCTTTGCGCGAGCGGGAACGACGCGTCAATCGCGTATGGAAAGTTCACTCCGCCGATGTCTTGATACTGGCTGTAGCGCACCTCGTATCTGACTTCGCCGCCAGCCGCGCTCTGTCGCACCATCGCAAGTTTTCCGTCTTCAAATCCAAGCTCAATTGCCGAGCCGGAGGTTTGAGCCCATCGCGCCACGAGCATCGTCCCTTCGTGCCCGACGCTCTCGGGCGCTTTCGCGGCAAGCATCGGCGTGCCAGGTGCTACCGCGAGCAGCAGCGCCACGGCGTCCGACGGTTGCATCGGGATGTGCACGAAGCGCTCCAGCGTTTGGGCATCGGCCTTCGCGCGCACGAGCTTTCCTTGCGATGGTTCGAAAATCTCAAGGCTTGAGTCGTGCGCGGCGAGAATCAGCGCGACGCCGAACGGCGACATCGCCTCGACGCGCAGGCTTGACGGCCTGAGCGCGGTGATATTCTCGCGTGCTTTCACATGATGGTCGGGCGCGGTGTAGTCCATCACCGCCTCGGATTGCATCGAGACGAGCGCGCGGTCGCGGGCCGCCAGCGCCGCCATCATTGGGGCGATTTCGGAAGTAGCTTGAGTTTCGATTTCGCTCGCGCCCTGGTTGGCGGATAGCTCGGGAGTCGGCGGCGCCGTGGTGGCACACGCCGCAAACATCAGCGCGGCGCCTGCGAAAACGATTGCGAAGACGACCGCGAGCTTCAGGTGGACGGCGCGCGGACCAATCGGACGAGCGGAGCACCGCTCAGTGCCCGAGGGCATTCACCGAAGTCCCGAGACCCTGAAGCTTGTCCTTGAGCCGGGCGACCTGATCGGTTTCCTGG
>JASHOJ010000296.1 GCA_030041155.1 Candidatus Binataceae bacterium
CCGATTACCAACATTCAAAATCGCAAACACGCCGACGATCTGAACGGATTTCCCCGCGACGCGCGCACCGCATTCCTGATGGAGCCGCGCGAGCATCTGGCGGTCATGATCGAGATCGACCGGCGCAAGCTGGCGCTCAGAGTCGTGTATCATTCGCATCCGGATCACGACGCATATTTCTCTGCTACCGACCGGGCCGCCGCATGCTCGTTCGATCCGGATGAACCCGACTACCCCGAGACGGCATACTTGGTGGCCTCGGTACGCGACGGTAAATTCGTGCGCGCGGCGGCATTCAAGTGGGACCCTGAAAAGAAAGATTTTCTCGAAACCGCGCTGGAGCTGGTTTAGAAACCGCGACTGCGCGGCCCACTTGTCATTTCCACCCGCTCGAACGCGTCCTCGCGCGCGGACGACTCCAGCGTCATCCCGCGGGTTTCGTCGATCAGGATGGCAAACAGCACCGCGCTTGGAACTCCCAACAGGCAAAGCCATCCGGTTGCCACTGAGAGACCGCCCAAGTGGGACGATAGAACGGATATCGTCGCCTCGGCGAAGAGCGATCCGCACGCGCTCACCAGCAGGAACCATCCGATCATCGTCGCGCGCATCGCGGTAGGAAACAGCTCGGTTACGGCGGCGTTCGACGACACCAATAACGCATTCGCACACGCATTGAGGACCAGAAAAGTTCCGCCAAGCCATAATGCCGGATGCGGGAAAAGCCTCGGCGGTCCCCAGAAATACGAGACGGCGAAAAGCGAGCCCGCGATACCGCTGACCACAACCGTCGGCACCCGGCCATAACGCTCGGCCGACCATGCGCCGATTGGAAATCCGAGCATCCCGAGCCCGCCGCTTACTAGCGTGAGCGTGCTCGCGACGGTCGCGGACAAGCCGATGCCGGAAACCGCGTGGAAATATGCCCACGAGTTGACGCCTTCGCTCGCTATTGCGGCGAGCAGCGCGCACACGATGAGGGTAATGCTGCGCTTGCGATAAAGCGGAACGAAGACGTCATAGAAACGCGTCCGCCGCGCCTCGCCCTCTTGCGACATCAGCTCCCAGCGCGCGCTCTCCGGAATTCGCGCCACCATCGGCACAATCAATATTCCCGCGCTGGCGATGATCAGGAGCCATCGCCATGACATCCCGGTGGAGACCAGAATCGGAGTCAGGAAGATGCAGAAACCGCTGCCCGCCGCGCCCGCGAGACCCGCCCAACTCTGGCCCTTCGCGCGCCGCTCGATGGGAAGAATCTCGGCAAGAATAACGATCGCGGAGGCGGCGGCCGCGCCCAGGAAGGCATTCATCACGAGTCCGCACACGACAAAGATCGCCAGCGTCGGAGCGGTTGCGGCGCCAAATGCCGCTACCGGGATCGCGACCGCCGACCAGATAAGCACTTTGCGCCGTCCCCGCCGATCCACCATCCGCGACAGTGCGAGTGAGCCAAATGCCGCAAGGTCCAGGAATGCGAACACCCGCGCAATATGAGAATCATTCAGCGCAAAGCTGCGAGCAATCCATGGTGAGGAAATCGTGATAATCGCGCCCGTGTATCCCTGATACACGAGCATCCCGACCAGCAGCCATACGGTTGCGCGTGTGCGGCGGTTCTCGATCGACTCGAAAAACTTACCGGTCTCGCTAACGCTCTCAGCCGTACCCATCCGAAGTCCGCTGTCCGCCTCTTTTCAGGCTATCAATTCGAACACTGGATTACGCGGAGCAATCGAGACGAAAGCCTCCACCGGTGAGCCTTTAGGCACCTCGTAGAAACGCTGCACCGACGCTGCGAAACGCTCAAGAAATTCCTTGATGATCGGCGGACGCTCGGGAACCGGCAACTCCCTAATCCGGTAACTCCACTCCTTCGCGCCCTTCTTGAGCGTAACCGTTCCAGCCGCGCGCGCATTGCGGACCCATCCGGTTTCGCCGCGACTGGCTACCAGGTAGCGGCTGCGATTGATTTCGAGCAGATTGACCGGAGTGGAGTAGAGCTTTCCGGTTTTTCGCCCTACGGTCACCAGCAGATAATTGTGGCTGAGGCCAATCCCAAGTCTGAGCAGATAGCCGAAGCTTTGGTTCAGAAGCCGTTCGATTTTCGTTTCCCTGATGAAATCCGGTGATTGCGGCATCGGCGGACCCCGTCCGTGCTTGGAGATGACTGACGACCGACGATGATGTTCGGTTTCGCCGCGCGAAGCTATCCAGGGCGATTGTAAAGATTGTTCGGGTGCAGGGTGGTTTCAATTGACTCGCTCGGATCGGTGACTAAGATATGACTGACTGGTCAGTACAGAAGTGCCGATGAATATGAAAAGATCAGCAGCCTACGGTGAGTTTCGCCCTCCAAATCTTACTCCGCCGCCGGTCTCGACGCCGGGCGGCCAGAGTTCAAAACGGGAGCGCATCCTGTCCTCGGGACTCCGGCTTTTCGCCTATGAACAGTACCAGGCGGTCACGATGGACCGCGTGGCGGAGGCCGCCGGAGTCGCCAAGGGAACGCTCTACCTCTACTTCCAATCGAAGGAAGATCTGTACCTAGAAATTCTCAGCGATGGATTGGAGACGATCTCACGCACCTACTATTCAACGGTTGATCCTGATTCTCCGGTAGCCGATCGCTTGCGCCACGCGGTCCATCTGACACTGGATTTTTACGATAAGCGCCGCGACCTGCTTCGCCTTATGGCGAGCGAGGAGCCGCGGATGGCGCAGGCGAGGAATCGCCTCATCCAGGGCTGGCGCGACCGCGGCGTGCGCTTCTTCAATAACCTGGTCGATGAAGGCATGGTCGCGGGAGTTTTTCGCGGCGGCGATTCGCGTCTTGCGACTTACGCGATCATGGGTGCGATGCGTTCGGTAATGCTGTACTACGAATCCCGACGACCAACCGAGGAGATCACAGCCGAACTCTGCGAATTTGTGATCCAAGCATTGGACACCGGTCCGATGGGCAACGGCCGCAAACCCAAAGCATGACTCGAAAGATTGTAAGACGCGTCGTAACGCTGCTGATACTGGCCGCGCTCGGCGTCGGATTCTATTTTTTTGGCAACCGTTTTCTGTGGCCGCCAGCCGACCGAACCAAAATCGACACGGTCGGAATCATCGAAGCTCCCGAGGTCAACATAACGAGCCGCATCGGTGGACGAATCAGCCGGCTGGATTTGATCGAGGGTGACCCGGTGCGGCGCGGACAAATCGTTTGCGAGATCGAGGACATCGATCTTCGCAATCAGGCCGGTGAGGCCCGGGCGAGTCTCGATAAAGCGCTCGCCGACCTGGCGCAGGCGCGCCGCGATCTTGGCCGCGACACCAAGCTCTACGCGCAGCATATCATCCCGTCCAAAACCCGCGACGACGCGCAGACGCTGGTGGACGACGACGCGGCGGCGGTGGAAAATGCGCGGGCGAGCCTGCTTCTTTATCAGGACCAACTGCGCGACACGAAAATCAAAGCGCCAATCGACGGCGTGGTCGTAAGCAAGGCGCTGCAAGTCGGTGAATGGGTAACTCCCGGGACGCCGATTCTGACCGTCGACGATCTTTCGACCATCTGGGCGCGCGTCGATCTCGAGGAGAGCGACCTCGGATCGATTTACCTGGGCAAACCGGCGCGGGTCAGGCTCCCCACCAATCCTCCGTTAATCTATAGCGGGCGCGTGATCTCGATTGGACAGGAGGGACAGTTCGCAACCGAGCACGACGTCCGGCGTGGACGACAGGACATCCGGACCTTTTACGTGAAGGTCAGGATCCTGCAGGCGGACGGCGACGTGAAGCCGGGAATGACCGCGGAAGTCAGCTTTTTGCGCAATGATGGAACCCGACTCAGCAGCGATACTCACCGAAGATCTGACCAAGCGCTTCGGTAACTTCACCGCCGTCGATTCGGTTAATTTCGAAGTCCGGCGCGGCGAAGTATTCGGAATGCTCGGACCCAACGGAGCGGGTAAAACCACGCTGGTGCGGATGCTGACGACTCTGCTGCCGCCCACCAGCGGCCGGGCGACGGTTGCCGGTGAGGATATCGGACGTCATGCGCGGAAAGTCCGCGAACGGATCGGCGTCATTCCGCAGGCGTTGACCTCGGATCTAGACCTGACCGGATGGGAGAATGTCGACATCTACGGATGCTTCTATGGAGTGCCGCGTTCGGAGCGTCACAAGCGGGCGCACCGGCTGCTTGAGATGGTTAGGCTAAGCGACCGCGCCAATGATCTGGTGGCGACCTATTCGGGCGGGATGCGGCGGCGGCTAGAGATCGCACGCGGACTTATTCATTCCCCGCGGGTTCTGTTTCTCGACGAGCCGACGATCGGACTCGATCCTCAGAGCCGCCGCGCGGTGTGGGACCTTCTGCTCGAATTGCACAACGAGAGTGAAATCACGGTTTCGCTCACGACCCATTACATGGACGAAGCCGAACAGCTATGTGATCGGATTGCGATCGTCGACCACGGCAAAATTATCGCGCTCGACACGCCGGCCGGGCTCAAAAAGCTTGTCAACGGCTCCGATCGAGTCGAGGTCCAGGTTGACGGCAACAGCGAGCAGGTTGCCGCAAGCCTCCGCACTCAGACCTATGTCTCTGAAGTCACTATCGACGGCGACAAGCTGATAATCGCCACGGATGACGGCGCGCATGTGATCCCGCGCCTGATCGAGAGCGTGGAATCAGCGGGCTCGCGAGTTACGTCGCTGAATGTTCATCAACTGTCACTCGAGGACGTGTTCATCCGCTTTACGGGGCGAACACTGCGCGACGAAGCCGCCAAGAAAGTGAGTTTTCTGGTCGGTGCGGGGATGCCGCAGCAGCGCTGATCATCCATGAAAACCCTGGCAATAATGCGGCGCGACCTGCTGAAGCTGATGCGCAATCCGCTGACGCTGCTGTCGACCGTCCTGATGCCGATAATCTACCTGGTCGTGATCGGCAATTCTTTTCAGGGCCAACTTAGGCATCTGCCGGTGGCGGTGGTTGCACAGGACCATGGCATTTACGCGCGCCGCGTGGTCGAGCAATTGTTGGCGCTGCAGGCCGGGCCAAAGACTGTTACGTTGAGCTTCGTCTCGGATCCGGGTACCGCGATAGCCGGCGTGCGGAATGGCGAGTACAAAGGCGCGGTAATTATTCCTCCAAACTTCAGCCACAGCGTGGCGGAGGGCCGTATCGCGGAGATTGGCCTGTTCACCGACAACGTCGATACGGTCAGCTCGTCAACCCTCGAAAGCGTGCTGTCGGACGCGGCGGCGTCAATCAAGGTGGATTTCGTCACCGCACGCGAGCCCAAGCTGAACGAGATCGTGATGAGGCCAAGCTGGCTGTTCACGTACGTCGATTACGATCGATCGCTCATTCCGGGCGTTATCGTGATGGCGATCTTCATGGGGTCGCTAATGGCCGGTGTGTTCAACTGGGTCATGGATAAGTTCATGGGCGTGACCGAGTGCTATTTGGTGACTCCCCTATCACGCTGGAACATCGCAGCCGGCATCCTTGGCAGCGGGGTGACAATCACTTCCGCGGTGGCGGTTTTCGTTCTGTTCCTCGGGCTGCTTATCACTCGTGGGACAATCGAGGGCGGTTTCCCGGCGCTGATGACTCTCATCGGGATTATCGTGATTACCTCGACCGGACTGCTCGCGATGACGTTCGCGATATTGGGGCGGGCCGGCCATCCTCGGCTGGTCGGGACCTTTGCGGGATTTTTGAACGTAATCCTTTTTTTTCCGAGTGGCGCCATTTATCCGGTTGAGAGTTTCCCGCCCTGGCTGCGATCGTTCGCCGCTTACAATCCAGAAACCCACGCGGTTAACGCGATCAAACAGATTCTCTTCAAGGGCGCGGATTTCGCCGCGGTGATGCACGATCTCGCGTTTCTCCTCGTCTTCATGGGAATAACGTTGACGCTCGCAAGCATGTCGTTCAAGCGGACCCTTTAGCTGCTGGCGCATCGCGTCGCGCAACAGTGTCGGCCGCGAGTCCGGATCTTGCGGGCTAATTGTTGAACTCAGGATAGAAGCCGAGATCGATCGAGCGCAGGACTCTGGTCCAGAACAGGTTTGCCGGATAGCGCTGCTTCAGGTGGCGAGCTAGCGCGCGCGCAAACGGTAGTCCGTTTCGAATCACCGGATTAAAGGCGATTTTTTCCTTGAACGGCATGATCTCGAAGCCCATGCCTCGTTTGAATCGGTATAGACCTTCCCGCGCGGCGAGCGCGATTTGTCCGTGCGAAACGGTTGAGGCGGCACCGCCGGCAAGCTTCGCCTCCAGAATGGTGAACAGCAGCGCATTGTTCGGATAATACTTCAGGAGTGAAGACGCGCTCTTCTGAACGTGGATGTAATAACAATCGTCGATCTGCATCCCGACGATGAATGTCGCAAGTTGATCATTAACGAACGCGCCCCACGCCTCGATATCCGGAGTATCCGCCGCGACTTTGCAGAACTGTTTCCAGCGGGAGGGCTTGAGAGCGGGACGCCTACCAGTCTGGCGCATGGTGGTATCGGCCAGAAGGTCGTAGCCTCTGGTCGCCAACTCGGAAAATCCAATTCGCGCTATCTTGCATCGAGCCAGACCGCGCCGGGTATGGCTGCGGACGTTAGCAGAGAGATGCTGAATGCCATAATTCGGACCAGTGCAGATGTACATTCCACCGTCCGCGATCTCGTCCCCGGGCGGGCTTGGGTAACGAACCGCTAAGCCGGCGCCGCGAAAGAATAACGTCGAGAGTTCGCCAGGCGCGGGACTAACCAGGCTGTGGCATGGCAGGCTCTTGAAGATTAACGGCCGAGCGGCGTACCAGAAGCAGGTTTTTGTCTCGATTACTCGGTGGCCTAGTGCCCTAAAGAACCCCGACAAATCGGTAACATTCATCTTGACAGACCGCTCGATTTGACCTGCGCACTGCCTTTCAGCGGGCATCGAAACCAGCAACTAGTATGCCGTTCTGCGAGATGACGCTCTGCCCAACCGAGAGCCATGTAAACTCTTAAGTTAAGATGAAGTAGATGGTGTATGCGGTTATGCCCGAGAGCGCACGGCAAGCACAAAATTACCGGGTTATCAGTGAGATAATCTCGGTTGGTTGCAAAAAACAGATTAGAGACGCGCCATGAATCATTAGCTCGCTGGCCAAGCACGAATTGTAAAATTTACCGTAAAGTTTTGTCCTCTTCGTGATCCGAAAACGAGCTTTTTTAGCGGCAGTCACGTTATTTGCCTCGATAACTTACTGGCTTTTTTTTTGCTTTAACTCCGTTGTTTTTTTGAATGATCCGTAGGGTCACAAGCACCTATGAGCGTTAGTATCGGTTCCGAACCCTTATCCCGTCGCCAAATTGAAAATGACGTACCGGCCTTGGCCGATCTCCTAACCTCTTCCATAAACCAAAATTTGACGCGACCTGCGCTGTGGACCGAGCAGTCGTACTACAGCTATGCGGAACTTTACGAGCGCGCGAGCACACTCGCGGCGGAAGTTGCGCTCGCGGATAGCGGGACGCGAAATAGTCAGTGCGCGTTACTGGTCGATCGCGGCTTCACGGGCTACAGCGCAATACTCGCGAGCATCCTGGCCGGGGTAGCATATCTACCTCTGAATCCGCACTTTCCGCCGGCTAGGTTGGGGGAGATCCTGAACCTTTCATGCGCGTCCAGCGTGATCATTGATCGAGAGTCGATGGTCTTGGCTGCGGGGCTACTCAGCAATTGCCCGCGTGGGCTTCACGTTCTACTGCCTGAAATCGATGAAACGCCAGCTTGGGCGTCGCGGATGAGCAGGCACTCTTTTCACTGCCGGCCGGAGATAGAAAAGAACCCGCAGTTTCCGCCTCGCCAATGTCATGACGATCGCACCGGTGCCTATTTATTGTTCACTTCCGGCAGTACCGGCACTCCCAAAGGGATCCTCATTAGGCGTTCAAGTGTGGCGCGCTATCTGAAGAGCGTCATCGCGCGCTATCACCCGAATCCCGACGACCGTTTCAGCCAGACATTCGATTTTTCATTCGATCTTTCCGCGCATGACATGCTGCTCAGTTGGACTTCCGGGGCCTGCCTCTACAGCGTTCCTCATGGAGCAAAGATGTCGCCGGGAAATTTTATTCGCCGGCATGAATTGACCTTCTGGTTTTCGGTGCCATCGACTGCGGCATTGATGGCGCGGATGCGATTGCTGCGGCCTGGAATGTTCCCGAGCCTGCGCTTCAGTCTCTTCTGCGGTGAAGCTCTTTCGACTGGTCTTGCGCGCAAGTGGCAGGAGGCGGCGCCTGACTCGATCGTTGAAAACCTGTACGGACCCACCGAAGCGACTATCGCTATAACGGCATACCGTTTCTCGACAAAAGACGATCTTCACGGCGAGACTGTCGTGCCGATCGGATGGCCGTTTCCTGACCAGAACATCGCCGTCATAGACGAGACCGGCAGACCGGTCGCGGACGGACAGGCCGGCGAACTATGTCTAGGCGGGTCGCAGGTGGCCGACGGGTATTGGTTCGGCAACGAGAACAAGTCGGGTCAGTTTCGGGCCCCGCTCGGCGCATCATCGGCCTTGAACTGGTATCGCACCGGTGATCTTGCGCGGCTGGATAACGAGCGTGGGCTGATTTATCTCGGCCGCAAGGATCGGCAGGCCAAGATTTTGGGACATCGTGTCGAGTTGCAGGAGGTTGAAAATGTTATGCGCTCGGCCGCGCGGACCGAGACCGTCGCCGCGATAGCGTGGCGCGCGAGTCAGACCGAGGTCGCTACCTCGGTTGTTGGATTTATCAGCGGCAGCCGGGTTTCACCATCTCAAATCGTAAGCGAGTGTACGACAAAGCTTCCAGCGTACATGGTGCCGAAATCGATTACGGAAGTGGACAAATGGCCATTGAACGCCAATGGCAAGACTGACTATGCCGCGCTCAGGGCAACATTAGAGGACGCAATTGTCACCAAGCGAAGACATCAAAGCCTCGATCCTGCGGGCGCTCAACTCGCGTCCGAAGGTGAAGCATCAGGCACCGCTGAGCCTTGACGACGACCTGGTAAAAGTTGGGCTGGTAGACTCGGCCGACCTTCTGGAGGTGATAGTGGCCGTCGAAAGCGACTTGCCGGTTGAATTCAACCCTGAAGGATTAGACTTGGAGCATGGATTGACTCTGCGTGAGCTGGTTTGCGCGTTCCAGACTAACCACCCGCTGTCCGCGGACGCAGATGGGAAAGTGAAGATGGATGGTGCAACGCCCTTAAAGCTGCGCGACGCCGGCTCCCGCCAGCCCTGATCGAGACACGCCGAACGTCATTGCGATGAGTACTTCGCGATGAGCACATCAGGCTATGATTACGCGAGACCGGACCACACGGCGGTGCAGGTCTATAGCACTTGCCCGCAATCAAAGGATTTCACGTCTCAGGATTATGCGCGGAAGGTGATCGAAACCGCGCACTGGAGCGAAGACGCCGGGCTGGCTGGTATCCTGATCTACACCGACAACTCGATTGCTGACCCATGGATTGTCGCGCAGCTCATCCTGCAGCACACGAAGCGACTGCTTCCGCTGGTGGCAGTCCAGCCCTTGTACATTCATCCCTACGCGGCGGCCAAAATGGTTGCATCGCTTGGTCATGTATTCGGACGCCGGGTAGCGCTGAACATGCTTGCCGGAGGATTCAAGAACGATCTCCTATCGTTTGGCGACACGCTTTCGCATGACGAGCGCTATGAGCGCGCCGCGGAATACCTGTCGGTTGTTCTGCTTTTGTTGGAAAACCCCAGCGCCACGACTTTCGTAGGAAAGTTCTACTCTCTGAGACAGGCGAAGATCGAGCCTGCAATACCCCCTGACTTGATGCCCGAAACCATGATCTCCGGTTCCTCCGACGCCGGCCTGCGCGTGGCGCGACAGACCGGAGCGATCGCGATGATGTATCCCGCGCCCGCAGAAACGCAGGCTGACGCAATCAGCGATTCATCACTGCGCTATGGCCTGCGGATAGGAGTGATTGCGCGGCAATCAAACAATGAGGCCTGGCACGACGCACACGCCAGATTTCCCGACGATCGGCGAGGAACGATTGCACATCAGTTGGCGATGGCGACCAGCGACTCCGCCTGGCACAAGCAACTGTCGGAGATCGACGCGTCCGACCGGCACGAGAACGGCGCCTACTGGCTACAGCCGTTTCGAACCTACAAGTCGTTCTGCCCGTACCTGGTAGGCAGCTACGACCGCGTATCGGATGAGCTTACCAAATACATAAGGTGTGGTTTCAGAACCTTCATTCTGGACATTCCGTCTTCACAAGCTGAACTCGAGCATGCCCGCATCGCCTTTGAGCAGGCGGCCGACAAGAGCCGCAATATGTCGTCCTAATACTGATGCGCGCCGGAGCACCTGAATGATCATCCTGGGCGTCAGCGGTCTCGCCAGATCAGTTAGTTTCAAGAAAGAACATTGGCCCTGCCTCGACGAGCGCGAATACCGGATCTCTCAGGGTCACGATTCCGCAGCCGCGATCATAGCGGATGGCGCTATTATCGCGGCCGCCGAGGAAGAGCGCTTCGACCGCCGCAAGCACAGCAACGCCTTTCCGGAACGGGCAATCGCCTATTGCCTTGAGCAGGCGGGGGTCTCGATCGACGATGTGGATGAAGTCGCTCATTGCTACGACTATTCGCGATATCGCCGCATCTTCGCGATCGATCCTGTGAGCCGGAGCCTGTACGACGATGTCTTCTCGAAGCAGTCGTTGCTCGCGGAGTTCTCGCGAAGATATCCGCGCTTTCCGCTTTCGAGGATTCATCAGATAGGGCATCACCTGTGTCACGCCGCAAGCGCTTACTTCACGTCGGGATGGGACGATTGTCTGGCTGTGGTGGTTGATGCGATGGGAGAGACGCAGGGAATTTCCGCATACACGGCACATGGCGGCGTACTCAGCAAAATCGGTGAAGTCTCAGCCAATAATTCAATTGGAATCCTCTACTCGCTGGTCACACTTCATCTTGGATTCGATTTCAACTCCGACGAGTACAAGATAATGGGTCTTGCGCCCTATGGTGATCCGTCCAAATATGGCCCGATTTTCGGTCGAATAGTGCAACTCGTTCCGGACGGCACAATCCGTATCCCGATCCTGGGTCTGAACCATAGTCGCGACGAACGAGAAAATTATCTGGCCACCAGAGCGTGGCTGTCGGCGAACCTGTTACCGGAGCGCAACCCGCGCGACTCGATTACCCAGGATCATTGCGACGCTGCTGCGGCATTGCAGGCCTGCCTGGATCGAACGATGCTGCACATCTGCGAGCGCTTCGGCGAGAAGGCAAAATACCGCCGGCTCGCGATAGCCGGCGGAGTCGGCTTGAATTGCACAGCCAACGGCAGGCTGATGCGCTCGGGATGCTTTGACGACATATACATCCAGCCTGCGGCCGGCGATGACGGAGCCGCACTCGGGGCCGCTCTGTATTGCTCTTCGCTTGCAGGGGAGACGAGGAATGTCCGGATGCCGCCGCCGTTTCTCGGTCCCGGCGCATCCAAGGCCGAGGTTGAGGGCGCAATTCGGAACTTTCAGGATCAGTTGACCGTCGCATACTTCGAAACTCTCGAAGATGCGTGCGAGCAAGCGGCCAGGTTGATCGCGCGCGGCGATGTGATTGCGTGGTGCCGCGGACGAATGGAGTTTGGCCCTCGCGCGCTCGGCAATCGAAGTATTCTCGCGGATCCGGGTGGTCCCGAGATGCGCGATCGAATCAATGCTCTAGTCAAAAAGCGCGAAGCGTTTCGTCCATTCGCACCGGCGGTGTCCCTCGAGCAGGTCGATCGCTGGTTTGAGCTGCCGCCCGGAACCTCATTGCCATACATGATCACGGTTGTGGACGTCAGGCCCGAATACCGCGCTCAACTTCCCGCGATCACTCACGTGGACGGCTCGGCGCGCGTGCAGACGGTCTCGACAGACGACAATCCGGCGTTTCACCTGCTGCTGCAGGCCGTCGGACGCGCAACCGGGCGTGAGATGGTGCTCAACACCAGCTTCAATGTAAAGGGGCAGCCGATCGTTAACACGCCATACGAAGCTATCGAGACGTATCTCAGCACCGGAATCGATTACCTGTTCCTGGAAAACGCTCTCATCACGCGCAGAGAAAAGGTTTCCGCGAACTGACAGCTAGAGCACGAAATCGATGCTGTCGTCGCCGATCATCCGGGTCAGATGCAGCATGCCCGAGATCGGTGCCGCATCATGCGACCACCAAAACGCCGGGACCTTGCGTCCTGGCAGATAGCCGATCCGTCTGAGCGCTCCATTGATAATCGGGCATGAGGCGCGGCAAAAGATGAATCCAGCGCCGCAGTCGATAAGGCGATTGCTAGTCTCGCTGACGATCCAGTCAGCCATTTCAGGCGTCATATCGGAGGACTGGATGTGCATGATCTTGGCCGTGGGTCCCTCGGGCCGATTCTCGACTCGGCTTAGCGACATTCCGCTCATTTCTTGATGGCGGAAAAAGAGCGTGAGCACCTTTCCCACCTCAGCCGGGCCTCGCGCCAACCACTCGACCGCTCTTCGATCGATAATTGGAGCCAGCGCATAGCCCACCGACTTGCACAAGAACGATTCATTCGGCACCTCGGTCAGAGATGCGGTTACCTGCGCGGAGCCCCGCGGCGCAGCGATACGCGCCGGCCGCCTGATCTTGAGGATCTTTGGAATTGCCCGGGAAAATCGTTCGCTGCCAGATCGCATTTTCCGCAGCGCGAACGCCGCGACCATTCGCCCCGACACTGGAAGAAAATGGTTCTCCACCTGACCAAGCGATCGCCATCTCAACCTGGGCAACAAAGTCCGCGTCGCAGCGGTGCCGCCGATGACGATCATCGGCTCCGGCTTATCCATCATCTGCTTTATAAGCCTGAGTCCGATCCCGAGTTGCCGATATTCGGGAAGGCAGAACCAATCAAAGGTCTCGCGCACGTGCAGCAGGTTTTCCGAATTGGCATAGCCCCGCACGACCGATCCAAGGGTCGCAACGCACCGGTCGCCGTCGAAGGCGAGCAGCACCTCGCAATTGGATCGTTCAAGATAGCGCCACGCGAAAAATCGCTGGGTAAAATCGGCGCTCCAGGGCTGATGCCAGAATCGCTCAAGTAGAGAACGCGCGGCCTCGGCATTTGCCCCGTTCAGAGTCGCAAAGCTAATCGACACAGGCGGCCGCCGTGTCAGGTGCGCGGCGAGCCAGGCAGCCGCGCCTGCATCGAGACCGGATATTCCACCGGCAGCGCGCTTGCCTGGTTGAGCGCCTCAATCTCAGCTTCCTCCAGATGGAGCCCGACCGCGCCGAGATTCTCCTCGTTCTGCTCAGGGGTGCGCGCACCGTAAATGACAGAACTGATTCCCGGCTGCTGATTCACCCATGCGAGCGCCACTTGCCCGATACTCCGTCCCCGCTCGCGGGCAACCTGCTCCACTGCTTCCAGAGTGCGGTAATTGCGTTCGTTCTGGAGTCTGCCCCACATATCCATTTTGGCGAGCCTGCTGTCTTCTGGCGGTTTTTCGCCGGAGCGATATTTTCCGGTCAAGAAACCACCGCCGAGCGGACTCCATGGAATCACTCCGATATTTTCGTAGCGGCATACGGGCAGAATCTCGCGCTCGATATCGCGTGAGATCAGGCTGAATTGCGGCTGTAGCGAATCAAAACGAGCATAATTGTACTTATCGCTCGTCCACAGGCTTTTCATAAGCTGCCAGGCAGTAAAGTTGGACGCGCCGATATACCTGACTTTCCCCTGCCCGACCAGATCATTCAGCGTTCGCATAGTCTCTTCGATCGGAGTTTCGAAGTCCCATGAATGAACCTGATAAAGATCGATGAAGTCGGTTTGCAGCCGCCTGAGACTGCGCTCAACCTCCGCCATGATATGACCGCGCGAAAGACCGATGTCGTTGGGCGCGACTTTTTTCCCCATGAACACCCCGGCGTTGAACCGCACCTTGGTCGCGACCACCAGGGCATCACGGCGCCCTTTAGTGATTCGGCCAAGGATCTCCTCGGAAACGCCAGCCGCATAGACATTCGCGGTATCGATAAAGTTGCCGCCCGCCTCGATAAATCGATCGAGAATACGCCGCGCATCGCTCTCATTGGTCTCTCGCCCGAAAGTCATGCATCCAAGGCAAAGCTCGGAAACCTTGAGCCCGGTTGCGCCCAGCCGCCGATAATCCATCAGATTCTCCCTTCACGATGAGTCTACAGTCCCAATCCAGTTGGACAAATGAATTTTCAGTCATTTGCGGCGTCAATTCCCTTGGCTCGCCACTAATCAGGGATAGCGCATGGGAATCCATGCGATGAATATTCGCGCCGAACGACCGTCTATACTTTTGGGTGTCGTGATGGCTCTGGCACCCTCTGGTTGGATGCTCCTCCCACCAACCGGGTAACCGCTCACGCCACGCGTGAGCGGCCGCTACGAACTGGCGGGCGTTGGGGAGTCCCCCCCCTCCTCAAACGCCCGCCGACTTTTTTCTGGAACTCAAGATCCAATACCGCAGCGCCGGATTATATCACTTCGTTGAAGTTCGCCGTGAGCGTCGCGGCTTGCTCTCGCATTCGATTAAATCAACGCGCTTTAACCCTCTGGCTTGACAGCGCACTCTGCTGCCGTCATAGGTCAGTGCTCGATGTCGCATTGGATCAGATGGCTCATCGTAAGCCCTGTCGTGATGCTTGTGCTCGCCATGATGATGTCGAGTTGCGGCGGTAGCAGCGGGTGCGTTGGCAGCGTTAACGTTACCGGAGTCTTCGTCGTTGGCCTGTGCCCGGGCCAGCCCACAGCCACACCGGGCTTTGCGCTTGAATCGATCAACGTCTGCGCCGTGTTTGCGACTCCGAGTCCGACCGGCTTACCGCCGACGGCGACCCCGACCCCAAAGCATCCGACGCCAACCGCAACCCCGACCGTGTGCGCTGCACCGTCCGCCATGACAACGGTTGCTATCGGCAGCTTCGTTCAATTCAGCGCGCAGGGCGTCTTCTTCAAAAAGAAAAAGGAGCTTCTCGCCGATATAACCAACGGTACCAATACCGCGTGGGGTTCAAACCCGGCCAACATTGTCGTGAATCCTCCTCTCGGTGATGGGGGCGTCTATCAGGGAATGACCCAGGGATGCACCTGCATCAACGTGAGCGCCGGCGGCACGACGAGCCTGCAATATGGAGTCGCAGTCGCTACTGCCGCCGCGGATTGTCCCATATGCCCGACTCCGGTTCCCACGTCGACTGCCAGTCCCGACGCGGATGCGATGTGGCAGCTTAGCGCCGCGAATAATACGACCCCGCCCTTGCGCGTAGCTGAATGGTCGTTCAACGCGGGTGCGCCTGTGGCTGGACCGATTACCGCAGGCTCAAATGGTAGAGTGTATTTCGTGACCAACAACGCGCTCCTTCATGCGATTGATTCCAGCGGCCACCAGGTTTTCGATCGTCCTGCCGGAGGCAACGGTGTAGCCGTCGCACCGGATGGGACCGTCATAGCGGAAGGAACGACCGATTGGCTTTATGGGCTTGCTGCGAATGGCGTTCCGAAGTGGCGCGTGGAATTAGGTCACGGAGGTAACCCTCTCGCGGCGGGTGCGGAATCGTCGTACATCAGCGCAGGCAGCAATCTCGTGTCAGTCGATTCCACCGGTCACGTCAACTGGAGTATCGAAGCTGGACCGGCGACGATCGGAGAGATCATCCCAGGTGGCGTGGTTGTCGCGGCGCCGGGCGGCGATATTCGCGCGTTCTCCTCAACCGGATCACTGATGTGGGACTTCGCTCCGCCGGGTGGATTCTCCGGAAATTTGGCCACAGAAGGTGGAACCGTTTACGGCGGTTCCAAAGACGGTGCGGTCTTCGCGCTTGATTCAGATACCGGCACGCAGAACTGGACCACCTCACCCACCGGCATTGCGGTTGAGGCGGGCCCAGCGGTTGGCGTCGGAGGGGAAATTTATTTCAGCGCCGCAGCGTTGTATGCGATCGACTCTTCGGGTGCATCGATGTGGAATACCACCACGTTTGTACCCGCTATCGGCGCTCTTGCGACTGATGCAGTTGGAGACATATTTGTCGGCTCCCCCGATGGATCGGTAACCAGTATCGACGCAGCCGGCAGTCCCGGTTGGTCGACACGGAGCACCGGCAAGATAGTGAGCATAGCGTCGTCGCCATCGGGCGAGGTTTACGTCGCCGGCACCGATGGCCGAGTATGGGCATTCAAGTGAACCTGAGCTTTCAGATGCGCTGTTTTTTCCGATCTTCAGCGAATCTAAACAGGGTAACCTGAACGACAAGGCGCGCCGCCTCCAAGCTGGAAACTTGTGAAAATCCGACATATCGGGATTTGACACTTTAGGAGTCTGCGGATAGCCTCGCTAGGTTTGTAAGGCATTGGGATGGAACGGCAGGTTCGGCGGGCGCAGGTGCTGCGCCATGCGAAACGGATATTCGCGCGAAAGGGATATCATCGCACCAACGTCGCCGACATAATCGCGCGCGCTGGAATCGCGCGCGGGACGTTTT
>JASHOJ010000297.1 GCA_030041155.1 Candidatus Binataceae bacterium
CCCTGACCGGTCGGCATAAAGGTGCGGTCGGGATCAGTCTCGCCGCGGCGCGTGCCAGTGTAATTCATGACGCCGTTTCGCTGCGAGATCATCCCCTGCTCGGGGAACGGCTTGATTTTCGACGGGTCGCGTTCCCATTCCATCGCGTACGAGGTGCGGATGACGCGGCACGGCTTGCCGGTGTAGCAGCGGGTGCGGAGAGTGCTGTCTTCATGCGCTTTCACGATCGACTCGCGATACGCGTCGGCGGCCTGCGCCTCCGGCGTGGCGATAAAGCGGGTGCCGATCACTACGCCCTGCGCGCCGAGGGTCAGGGCGGCGGCGATCTGGCGTCCGTCGGCGATTCCGCCCGCCGCGAGCACCGGCAGCTTGACCGCGTCGATCATCTGCGGCACCAGCGAGAGCATCCCAATTTCCCCGGTATGTCCGCCGGCCTCTGTTCCCTGCGCGACGACGACATCGGCGCCAGCGGCCTGTGATTTCTCGCCATGATGCACCTTGCCGCACATCACGACCACCTTCATCCCATGCTCGTGCATGGTTTGGATAAATTCGGCGGGAACGGCGAGCCCGGCGACGAAGATGCGGATTTTTTCCTCGATCAAAACCGGCATATGCGGGCGCATCATGTCGGGGATCGGCGCAAGGAGATCGACCGCGAACGGCTTGTTGGTAAGCTCGCGGGTCTTGCGGATTTCGGCGCGAAGTTCATCGGGCGAAAGCGACGCGGCGCCGATTACGCCAAGTCCTCCGGCGTTGGATACCGCGGCTACCAGCCGGTGCATCGCGACCCCGCCCATCCCTGCAAGCAGAATTGGATATTGAATTCCGAAATAATCGCAGATCGGCGTCTTGAGCATCGATTTGGTTCTCCTCTCGGTGAGCCGCAATCAGCGCTGGCTCTCGTTCGGACTATCGCGGATTACCGCGGACTTATACTGCGGACCTATACTGTGATGACACGCGCGCGCGCAAGCAAACAAATCGCGCGGCGCGTCATTCGCGCGAGCGCGGTCGGAGCCGAGTCGTGGCGCGAGGGAACGCGCCGATGGCATAATCGCAATCGCGGAGAAGTCGCGCGGAGAGGTGGCCGAGCCCGGTTTAAGGCGCGCGCCTGGAGAGCGCGTGTTCTCGAAAGGGAACCGGGGGTTCAAATCCCCCCCTCTCCGCCACACAGTCTGGACTATTTACCTACATTTGACTGTAAGCCGAAACAGCCGAAGTAATCGCGAACCCGGAACACATTCTATCGGGGCCGAACAGTTCGACGGGTTCGACCGCGATCGGTTTTTCGGCCTCGGTCGTTTCAAAGCGCGCACGATTACTCACGACCTCTTTGCCCGTTCTCTCCTTTTCCCGTCCTCTCCAGCCGCGGATCGTTGTCGTCCCCATATATGGATAACGGTGCCGAGGAACTTCGACAGCCGAGTTAACGCGTCTGAGGATATGACCGTTCCGGATTAGGTTTCATTGGCGTGATCGGCCGCTGTCCGCGGGTGACGTAGACTACGTTTATTTACGACAATGATCGTCTACGCCTCTTCTCCTCTTTCCGTTCCTTCCAAATTCTTTGATAGACCGAATCGCTGGGTCAGGAGACCGGCCTCGGACCCGCAAAGTCTTTGAGGCGAACGCTTGACAGCATTTGCACGTTTCATCTAGATTCCCGTCCCACTCGGTATCGGGAAGCCGGTGAGAATCCGGCGCTGCCCCGCAACTGTGAAGGGTGACGAGGACCCATGATGCCACTGCGAAAGCGGGAAGGCGGGTCCGAGGATGAGCCCTGAGCCAGGAGACCGACCGGGTGGATCGTAATCGGTTTACCTTCCGCGGGGAGGGTGGGTCGGCTCTCTGAATCGGCATCGAATCTATGTAAGGTTCGTTTCCGCGATAGCCAATCGCTCCAATCCGCGAGGCACAACTCTACGCGGGTGGAGGATTGTATGTCGCGAGCTCGATTTGTTGCCGCCGGAGTCTTTTCCGGCTTTCTTCTGCTCTTTGTTCTAAGCACGACCGGCCGTGCGCAAGTTCAGCCGTCACCGGTAGCTAGTCCATCGCCTGCCGCCGCGACCGCTCCCAGTGCCTCAGCCAGTCCCGCGGCGCGCGCTCCCCGCGCCTCAGCCAGTCCTGCGGCGAGCGCTCCCAGTGCCTCAGCCAGTCCTGCTGCGAACACCAGTTCCAAAGGTCCCGCAGTGAACGCCCAGCAAGCTGCGCAATCGAACAACGCAAACGCGCCTACCCAACTGCCCGACGTCTCGATAACCGCGACTCGAATTGCCCAACCCATCAGCCAGATAGGTAATACAGTAACTATCATTAGCGCGCAGCAGATCGACGATCAGAAAATCCAGCAGACCAGCGACGCGCTCCGCGAAGTTCCAGGTGTTCAGGTTACTCAAAGCGGCGGCCCGGGAACGATAACCGACGTAAGCATCCGCGGCTCTTCGACTTCGCAGGTCGTGACCCTCCTCGATGGCGTCGAAGTAAACACCGGAGGCTCCGGCTCATTTGATTTCTCAAATCTTACGACCGACGACACCAATCGCATCGAGGTGATTCGGGGCGCCGGCGGCTCACTTTATGGATCTTCCGCGATCGGGGGCGTGATCAATCAGATCACGGAGGAGGGTACCGGCGATCCTAAATTCAGCCTCTTGTCCGACGGCGGAAATTGGGAGACTCAGCGCCAGGTCGCAACCGCCAGCGGCGCAATCGGAAAGCTTGGATACTCAGGTTCGGTCTCATATTTCTCGACCGGAGGGTTTCAGCCGGTTAACAGCCAGTACGACAATCTGTCGCTAAATTCGCGTCTCGACTATCACCTCACCGACGCGACTACTTTACGCATGTTTGCTCGATACATTGGAGCGGATGTCGGCCTGCCGGAGTTTTCCAATGACGATCCGGGCTCGCCGCTTGATCCCACCGCCCATCAGCGCACCGAAATCATGCTCTTCAAGGGAGAGGTGGAGCATCATTTTGGTGAGAAGCTTTTGGTTAGAGTTAACGGATCATTTGTTCGCGATGAAATCCGGATCAACAAGACCCCGAGCACGGCAATCCCCCTCGGTGAGTCAGATGACATTCCAGATGAGATCCGTGCGACCAACGCCGAGGCGATCTACACCTGGATGCAGGGATTCTCAACGTTGGCCGGATTTGACTTTAAAGATCGATGGGGACGGGACGGCGACAGTTCGATTTACGCTCCAGGTATGCAGCCGGTGGTTACTGTGTTTCACGCTGAGCGCCAGGAATACGCGGGATACGTCCAACAGCAGGTAAGCTTGTTCCACGACCATTTGTTAGGTACCGGCGGTTTTCGCGTCGACGGAAACAGCCAGTTCGGCAAAGAAGTCAGCTCGGCGTGGTCGGTTGCGATTCCATTTCAAAAGTATGGCACCACCTTGCGCGGTAGCTACAGCGAAGGATTTCAGGCTCCTACCTTCGACGAATTGTACTACCCGGGCTTTGGCAACCCGCATCTGAAGGCAACGACGTCGAGCGAATACGACGGCTCCGTCGAGCAGAAATTTTCCGAGATCGGCAGTCTCACGCTGACCTACTTCTCGCGCAGAATCCATGAGCTGGTGGCCGACCAATTGTGTACGATCAGCCCAACTTGTCCCTATGGGGCTCTGCCCGCGAACATCGGCCGGGCGGATATGCAAGGACTGGAAGTTGTTCCGTCCGTTGGTCCATTTAAGGGTTTTTCTCTGAGTGGGAACTTTACCGTCCTCGATTCGACTCATAGCCCGCTCATTTCAGGTCTGCAGCCGGTACGAGTCCCGAAACGCGCCGCTGCCGCGGTCGCTGAATACAAGAGATCCGATATCATCCGCGATGGCGATCAGTTTGTCGCGGTGCTGGTGTATCAGTTTGTCGGCGACCGGAACGATTTGCAAACCGTGCCGCCGTATGGGTACGAGAACAATCCGGCTTATCAGTTATTCAACCTGACATTGTCGTATAAGCTGGGTGATCTTGCAGTTCCGCATCTGAACCACGAAGAAGCGTTTGTTCGAATTCAGAATCTTTTCGATCGCCGATACGACCAGGCGCTTGGCTTCCCATCGCCGCCGATCAGTTTCGAGGCGGGCGTAAAGGTAGGCTTCGCACCTTGATTCGCCACGGCAGTTAGATGCTGTGATGTCAATTCTTCTTGACAGTGAATTTGAGTTTTGAAAGATTCCGAAAATGTTGGATGGCTAGGGAAGCCGGTGCGATGCCGGCGCGGCCCCCGCCACTGTAACCGGAACGAAAGCGGCAACATACCACTGCTCCGCAAGGCGGAGTGGGAAGGCGCCGCGACTAGAAACCCCCGCGGTATGCGGGAATGCCGGGAGTCAGGAGACCAGCCGTCCAACAGATCGAGCAGCGGTCCTCCGGGGTGTGAGGAACGGTGATGTACGGAACTCACCCATCTAAGCCACAGCCTGTAACGGCTCAGACGGAATCGTTTCGCGATACCGAATCTCCCATCTCGCCCGGGCTAAACGATAACCGCTCGATGGCGCGCCGATCCGCGAGGCTTTGGATGAGGGTAGCGGACGCGCATTCTGATCGGAATGGAGGTGCAGCATAAATGGGAGAAGAAGCTCTGCAAAAGTCTTCGGGAACTGAAACGATCGAGCATCTCGATGGAACTTTCACCGAGTACAGCTACTTTGAGCCAACACCCGATGCGATGGATCGGCTGACGAAGCTCCTTTTCGCGGAGCACTGGCGCGATGTGGTCGTGGGACCGTGCATCCAGGGTTCAGTGTTCGAAGTCAGATTCACCGAGGCGCCGAAGCTGACGATGCTCGACGGCTATCTGACGGTGAATCTTGGGCCGTGGCATTTTCACCTCTGCATTGCACCGCACAAAGGCAATCGATCGAAGGAATTGGCTCGCAAGCGCCAAGTGGCGCGCGTCGCCTTGTTCGAAACTCGAGGCGAGCGGTGTGGCGGCGGCCGTAGTTGGGGCGTCCGCATGTGGAATGGATTTGATGAGCAGATGACGACGATCTTTCTACCCAACCCGCGCCTCTCAGAAGACTTCAAGATTCTTAAAATTCCGAACTGGCAGCGAATGCACCTCTGGTACGAGTTACGACAGGAATTTCTCGGCGAAGCGCCTCCTTCGGACATAGCGGCTGTGCAGGCGGCCGGCGGAGCAGCATCGGAGAACTCGGCGACCGAAGAGCATTGAGTCCGGGCAGTGCGAAATTGTTTATTCGTTATCTAAGACAACGAGCACCGGAACTGATTACGGTTCTTGGCGTGCTTGCCGCGATCGCTGCGATCGAATTGCGGCACGCCACTATCCATTTGGCGCCGGCGCCTCGCGCCTACACCATCAGCTCGAGCGCATCGTACCCGCGTACGCTGTGGGATTCTTCAGACGAACGATTGGTAATCGCGCGCAAGCCTAGCCGTATCGTTTCGCAGACTCTGGGAAGTGACGAAATTCTGTTTGGCGTGTGCGCCGGCGACAGGGTTGTCGGCGCCAGCACAGCCGCGCTCGACGCCAGATATAGCAACGTAGCGAAAGAAGTGAGCGCGCGTAAGTTGCCAATCATAAAGAACTCTGAGCAAGTGGCTGAGCTACGTCCGGACCTCGTTTTCGTTGCCAGCTACAGCTCAGCAGAACAGGTTGAATTACTGCGCTCTACCGGTGTCCCGGTGTTCAGGCTTAGCAACTTCGATCACATAGGTGGAATTCTCGGCAACATTCGCGCGGTCGGATACGCAGTTGGAGATGACAGATGTGCCGCAAGCCTGATCCGCGAAATGAGGAGGCGAATCGATACGGTCGCGCGCCTAGCGGCGTCGCGACATACCGCACCTCGGGTGATGATGTACGGGACCGCCGGGTACACAGAGGGCGCAGGCACCTTAATCGATGAAATCTTCCATGTGGTCGGCGCGCGCAATGTGGCCGCGGAGCATGGCGTAGTCGGCAGCACGCGAATTGACGCGGAAGCGATCACCTTGTGGCAGCCGGATTATCTGGTGATCGGCGCGCCGCGGGAAGACTTCGATCGCGTGCGGCGGATGATGTTATCCAATCCCGCTATTGCTAACACTCCGGCAGGACGCAACGGGAAAATAATTCTGATCGAAGATCGATACATCCTTTGCGTATCTCAGTTTATCGTTCCAGCGATTGAAGCATTGGCTCGCGGATTGTATGGCGACGCGGGGGTGCCGTCACCGGATTCGCAAGGACTCTGATGAAGGTGAAGCTGCAATCTGTACGCAAAGAAGACCGCATTGTTCCGCGCCTCGCTACGAAGGGAAGCGGACGAGGAAAAGATCCGATCGATCGGCGATCTTCGGCCGGTTGGGCCGGGTTTGCGCTCTACCTGTTGGCCGCTGGAATCCTGCTGATCGTCGTGATGATTCTTGGCGTATCGATCGGAAGCGTCGAGATTCCACTTTTGGCGGTGCTTCACTCTTTGTGGACGCGAATCAGCGGATCGCTCAGCGGTACGCCCGATCCAACCTTCACAATCGTATGGTTGTTGCGAATGCCGCGAGTAGTTATGGCCGCGTTGGTAGGTGCCGCGTTGGGCGTAGCTGGAGCTCAGATGCAGGGGCTGTTTCAGAATCCGCTAGCCTCGCCTGACATTATCGGAGTGAGCGCAGGAGGATCGCTCGGCGGCGTGATTGCGCTCGCGACCGGACTCTCAATTCGATCGATGTTTTATCTGCCGCTTCTATCATTCACTGGCGCGCTGCTTGCGTTACTTGCGGTTTATGGGATCGCAACCCGGCGGGCGCGAACCGGAATTGCAACGTTGCTACTGGCCGGCGTCGCGGTCAACGCACTGATCGGAGCCATCACATCTTTTCTGATCACAGTTACCTGGGTGCGGTACGAAGTCGCTCAGCAAATTGTTTTCTGGCTTATGGGCGGCCTGGCGAACCGGACGTGGGCGCACGTGTGGCTGGGTATCCCGGGATTTGTCGTCGGCATCCTGCTCGCACTGGCATTTGCGCGCGACCTCGACATTCTCGCTGCGGGCGAAGAGGTCGCGAGTTCCCTGGGAGTCGAGGTTGAGCGCGCCAAGCGCATCCTGCTGATCAATTCAGCGCTACTCACTGGAGCGGCCGTCGCGCTTAGCGGCGCTATCGGCTTCGTCGGCCTGGTGGTGCCCCACGCGGTTCGACTTGCGATCGGTCCGGCGCACAAACGGCTGATACCCGCGAGCGCAATAACCGGCGCGGTCTTTCTGGTGCTGGCTGACTTGCTCGCTCGCACGCTCGATCGGCCCGAGGAGATCCAAGTCGGCATCGTCACCGCATTCTTCGGCGCGCCATTCTTTCTGTATCTGTTGATGCGGCGTAGTCGGGAGGAGTCTTTCGTGTGAATGAGTTGAGGGCCGAGAAAATAAGCGTGGCGCTGCGCGGCCGCGCCGCCGTGAGTGATGTGTCACTTGAACTTGATGCCGGCGAGCTTACTGCGGTGATAGGCCCGAACGGCGCCGGAAAAACCACGTTGCTGCGTGCGCTGGCCGGGCTACAGGCGCTCGATGCGGGCCGCATTTGGTTGATCGGCAAGGATCTCCGCGCGATGCCGCGGAGGATGCTCGCGCGGCAGCTTTCGTTTGTGCCCCAGAACACCGCGTTTCCATTTGCGTTCACGGTTCGCGAGGTGGTTGCGACCGGACGAAATCCGCATCTTGGACGATTCCAGCGCGAACAGGCGGTGGATCGCGATGCTATTGAGGCGGCGCTCGAGCTTACTGATACTTCTCACCTTGCCAGCCGTCCGGTCACTGAGTTGTCGGGCGGAGAGCGCCAGCGCGTGATGATCGCGCGCAGCCTGGCCACGCAGGCTGAGACGATCCTGCTCGACGAGCCAACCGCCAACCTGGATCCGGCGCACGCGATAGACATCCTCGATTTGTGCCGGTCGATGTCGTCGGCTGGTAAGCTCGTCGTGCTGACCACCCAGGATCTCACGATGACGGTGCGATATGCCGATCGCGTGGTCCTTATGAAGTCTGGAAAAATAGTCGCCTCAGGCACGCGTGACGAAGTATTTACGGAGTCGGCTCTGTCTTCAGTTTTCGAGGTTAAAGCGGCGCGCGCCTTTACGGCCAATGGCGACGAGACCTTGATCTTTCGAAGCCGGCATGCCGCCACACGCAAGCCGTCTAAGAAAACTGTCTCGGACTCTGGAGCGGCATTCGGAGAGCCGGAAGCGTGAGCGACTTGAGCGTCAACCTTAGACTCGATCACGCGATCTTCGAAAGTAAAGAACTACGACCTGCGTCTACTCTTAGGCACTCACCAGGCCGATTCTTTCTGGTCGCGGCTGCAAGCGTAATTGCACACTTGGGTTTGCTGGCGCTCCTAACCGTATGCCTGCGCTTTTCCCGTCCGGCGCCTCAGCCGCCTAATGTACTCAAGGTAAGTCTTATCGACCTGCCGCTCGAAAGCCAATCGGGCGGAGGCGGAGGCGCAACGGGGCAGGTTACCCTTGGTAAAGCTTCTGTGCCTAGGACTCTCGCGCATTTGCAGAGCCATTACGAATCAAAAAAGCCAGTTAAGCATCATCGCCGACAGATAAACACTCGGTTGGTATTGCCGTCGAGACCTACCCATTTAGTGCCGGAAACTGCTCTCCGGACAGAGCCGATAGCGCCAACCGATTCCCATCATTCGGTCGCCTCACTTGGTTCGACGACTCCCACGGCGGGGATCACAACCGGCGGTGGAGGCGCGGGTGTCGGCGTCGGGAGCGGAAACGGCGGTGGAGCAGGTGCGGGAGCGGACGGTGGGCGCGGCGGTGGTATTGGAAGCGGTGGAACTGGACCGCGTGCGATCTACGCACCGGTGCCTTCGATTCCTGATGATTTGCGCGACCAGGTAATGAAGGTGACCGCAACCGCGCGATTCAGGGTTTCGCGTGACGGCAAAGTATCGGTTGCCTTGGTGGATCCAACAGATTTCTCCGAGCTCAACGACCTGATCGTCGAAACGCTTAGGAAATGGCGCTTTGTTCCGGCGATGAGAGATGGGATTGCTGTCGATTCGGTTGCCGACGTGCGACTTTTGATCACCGTCAACTGACAACCGCACTCAAGATGGAAGTTCTTCGCGTTTCAATGCTTCATCTGGCGCTTCGAGCGGGGGATCTCGATCACAACCTTGCTTTGATGGAGCGCGGTATCGCAGTCGCGGCCGCTTACAAATCCAACTGGGTACTAACTCCCGAATTATCGATATCTGGATATCAATTTCCCGAGCGAATCGGCACCGAATGGATCGCGGCGCACCCCGACAAATGGACTGAGTACGTTTGTAGCATGGCTAGGACTCACCAGGTGGTCGTGTTCCTAGGGCATGCCGCTCGCGGCGAAGACAATATGCTATACAACTGCGTTTCGATGATTGACGATGACGGTTCGATCATCGGTCATTATCGAAAGATTGCCGTCGTTGTCGAGCCATGGGCAACTCCGGGCAGATTTATCCAGCCTGTCGGATGGAAAGGTCTCAAAATTGGAATGCTGATCTGCGCGGATGCATATACCCATAAGGTGACCGACGCGCTAATGGCGGCGGGAAGCGACCTTCTCGTCTCACCCTGCGCTTGGGGTCCTGGTGAAAATGGGCCAGAGGGCGAGTGGGAACAGAGGTCGGCTGAAACTGGCTTGCCGCTGTTCGTCTGCAATCGGACTGGTCGCGAGAGCACGCTATCGTTTCTCGAGGCAGAAAGCCTCGTCATCAGGAACGGAGAGCGGCTGCTTGCTCATAGATCGCCGAATTCCGTCGTCCTAACGTTTCACTGGGATGTGTCGAAGCGTTCGCCGAGTGCGGCAGCGTTCGAAGTAATCTCTCTGGATTAACTACTATGTCGCTCGTTGAGAAAAACGGTTCGTCGATCGTTCGGATGTTCGATCAATTGCGCGCGCTGAATCACAATTGGGATGTGAAGTACGGCGTCCGCAACGGCACTGGCTGGATTTCTGGTACTGACCTGCTCAAGCCGAAGGAGGGCATCTTCAGCGATCTGTTGGCGCGGATCGGCCGAAGGCTAGGGAGCGATCACCGCAAGATTATCGCGGCTTCGTTTGCGCTACGGTATGGATGGTCGTCGGGTGTAGCGATCGCCCCATACCTCCTCTTTCAGTGCGTTCCAGACATTGCACTCGAAAATGTCTGCCTGAAATTCAGCGAAGCTACTTTGTTTGAAAGGGTGTCGCTGGTCGAAGTGCGTGGGGTAGGTTCAGATTCCGGCAATAGTGAGCCAAAGCTGTCGAAACATCTGAGAAGCGCATTGATCAAGCAGGCCGAACCGCTAATAGATGCTCTTCACGACTGGTCGGGTTTTTCTCGGCGCGGCCTGTGGGGACAGATCGCATCATCTTGGGGATCGCAGTTTACCGGAGTGCTTGGCTATCTGAACCGGCATTTGGAAGCGCTGGAGCGCGCGCGAGCATTCTTCGATGTGCCAGATTTCATCGCCGGCATGAGTCCAGGATTCTACAAGGTCGAACATCGTGGACTTACACGAATCTATCATCGACGTGCGAGCTGCTGCTTGTATTACAAACTTCCGAACACCCGGTATTGCGCCAGCTGCCCGCTCGTCTGCGATGAAGAAAGAATCGAGCGTAACAGGGAGTGGATGGAACGAGGGCTCGCGTAAAAAGGATCGTCGCTTACTTACCTGATTCAGCGATCTATTGCGTTGTCCTTGACATTGGGAACAGGTCGCAGTTACTCTTGTTGTTGTAACTTTGGCGCTTCGGGTGCCCGACTTGGGCATAAAAGGGAAACCGGTGAAAGACCGGTGCGGTCGCGCCACTGTGAGTGGAACTTCGTTCGCAAAGGCCACTGAACGCTAAGCGTTTGGGAAGGTGAGAACGAAGAAGGGCTCCACGAAGCCCGGAAACCACGAGCCAGGAGACCTACCCGAAGCAGACTGCAGAGACATCTCCGCGCGGACGGAGGGAGGTCCAATGACTGAGCCTCAATCGCCAGTCTTTCACCCCTCGTTGCCCGGCGGCGCGAGGGGTTTTTAGTTGGCGCCGCAGTCGACGATTAGCGATCGCGATCGCACCGCGATCGTCTTGCTAGGCCATGGGAGCCGTGAGCGGCAAGCGAATTCGGATTTCGAGGCGCTCGCGGTGGAACTTGGCGCGCGGTGGCGTCAGCATCGGCTGCTCCACGCGTACGTTGAGCTTGCGGCGCCATCTCTGGCGCAAGCGCTTTCGCGCGCCGCTGCGATTGCTCCCCGCGTCATCGTGTTGCCCTTTTTTCTTTTCGCGGCGGGCCATATCAAGAACGATCTTCCGCTTGAGTTGTTTCGCGCACGCGCCCAATTCGGAAACGTCGAGTTTTTCGCGGCGAATGCGCTCGGCGTTCATCCTGGAATGGTCGGCGCTGCACTCGATCGCCTCAATTCGGCGCCCGTGAGAACCGGTCGCCGCGCGATCGTTGTGGTTGGAAGAGGCTCAAGCGACCCGGATGCGAACGGCGACTTCGTGAAGCTTGTTCGACTGCTCGGCGAAGCGGCCGGCGTTCCGTGGACCTTTCCTGCATTTATCGGAATCACCGATCCGCGATTCGATGACGCGTTGGAATTCGTGGCGCGTTCGCGGCCCGACGAGATCACCGTGCTTCCTTATTTTCTGTTTGCGGGCCGTCTGATCATGCAGCTTAAGGATAAGCTCGCGCAGTTTGGTAAACGCCATTCATGGATCAGTATTTCTCTCGCACCTCATCTAGGAGCGCATACGGGGCTGTTTCGCGCACTGGAGGATCGGCTTGGCGAAGCCCTCTTCGGCGATTCGAGGCTGCCCTGTGACAACTGCCAATACCGCGTGCCGATTTCGGCCGTCAACAACGTCGGCGGATTGCGCGCGCTGCTCTGGAGCGTGCGTCATACGCTAACCCACAACCAGGCGATGCCTCATACGCACGCGCATCGCACGATGCGCAAGCACGTCCTCGTCTGCGGCAACGCCGACTGCGCTTCGCGAGGAAGCGTGATGCTGATCAGCACATTGCGCCGACAGATCGCGCAGGCGGGCCGCGATCGGGACATCAGAGTGACTGTGACCGGATGCATGGGCCGGTGCGGCGAAGGCCCAACGGTTGCGGTCTATCCAGACGGCATTTGGTACCGCGGAGTTAAGGCGGACGACGTGACTGAATTGGTTGAGGAGCACCTTATGCATGACAGGCTGGTCCCTCGATTGATCGATGGGATCATGCAGTAACGGACGAATTATGGCTTGTCACGAAATAGCGGCGCTGCGGCTCGGACTGATGAAGATTCTGGGTAGAGACGATCAGGCGGAGCGGCAGCACGAGCTTGCTGAACTCGGTCCGGCGGCATCGCATCCTGGGCCAATCGCCTCGCTCTGCGACGCGGGCGATCTGGAAATGCTCAGACGCTTGTACGAGCAGGCGGTCTCGCTGCTCGAAGAGCGAGTCGCGGCTACCTCGGCTGACGATCCAAAACTTCCGTATCTCCGGAGTCTCGTGATTTTGACAAAGAAGGTGGAACTCGATCTCAACGGTCAGATAGTGAGTCTGACCCGATTATACAGCGAGTTGGAGCAGATGCATGACCTCGTTCACGAAATTTTTCCGGTTAGTGAGTGAGTAATGGCGCAACAGAGGGAAGCGATTCTGATCGATACCGAACGTGTCAGTGAAGATACGCGACTCATGTCATTTCGTATGACTGACGGCGAACTCGGATTCGTCGGCGGCCAGTACGTAATCGTTGATACTGGTATCACCATCGCGGGGAATAAAATCGCCAAACGTGCGTACTCGATTCTGTCGGCGGACGCAGAGCAACGCGAGTTCCGGCTCGCGGTACGCCGAATCGGCGATGGTCCTGGGTCGAACTTCATGCATCGTTTGGAGCGCGGCTCAGAGTTGAGATTTAGCGGCCCGTGGGGCCGGTTCGTCGGCACCGGTATTCAGCAAAAGCGCTTGCTCGTGTTTGCGACCGATACGGGAATAACCGCTGCTCTAGGCCTGCTTCATGGACAGGCTGTTTCATCCTCCCGGAGCTGTGCCAAGTTCATTTGGTTTACCGAGTCAGACCAATACTTCCTTCCTTTTCACACGGTGATGGGACTTCTGGAAGCTGTCGGGATTAAGAACCTGGCGTTCACCGCTGCGCCGCCAGTAAGCGACTCTGCTCGAGTAAAACGGGCTATCGGTCTGGTCGATCAATCTGTCAAGGATGTGAAACCAAATGCGGTCTTCCTGTCAGGCGACGGCGCGGTGATTTACGCGATGCAGGATAAACTTCTCCAGATCGGAGTGTGCGCAGAGGATATCCATCTCGAGTGCTTTTTCAACAATCCGCAGCGAAAAGCGGCTGCATAGGAAAGGGCCATGCCAATACGTCTTACCAAGATCTACACGCGTGGTGGAGATAAAGGGCTTACCGGCCTGGTCGGAGGGAAGCGCATTCCGAAGGAAAGCGCACGGCTGGAGGCCTATGGAACGATCGATGAGCTCAATGCGGTAGTCGGAATCGTACGCACTCATCTGCCTGATTTCTGGAGTGGCCTCGGAGAAGACTTTCAGTGGTATTCCGAGATGCTGCGGCGAATACAAAACGAACTGTTCGACATCGGCAGCGAACTCGCCACTCCGACGGAAGTAAACTATCCCGAAATGCATCGTATGAGTGCAGGCGAGGTTTCGGTGCTCGAAATCGAGATCGATCGCATGAACAAGGAACTTGAGCCGCTCAAGTCGTTCTGCCTGCCTGGCGGCGGTTTCCTCAATGCTTATCTCCATCTGGCGCGCACAATCTGCCGCCGATCGGAACGTGCCTGCTGGAGATTAACTCGCGAGGAATCGCTCAACGATCAATTGATCATCTATCTGAATCGACTCAGCGACCATCTTTTTGTTCAATCGCGATGGGTGGCGAAGCGGTTTAAGGAACCCGAGTACGTGTGGGATCGCGGACTCAGGATCGATCCAAGAGCGCAGCGTGAGGCGCGACGTCATGCGGAAGGAAAACAGTGAGTGAATCACGCAGATGACGCGCGCAGGTAATGGCACAGGGTGACGTCCCGGCAAGAAATCCGAAAGGCAAGCGCACTGGTTTTACCACGGGTGCCTGCAGCGCAGCTGCCGCCAAGGCCGCAACGCGATTACTTGTTACCGAGAAGATGCTGACCGAGATAGAAACAATTCTGCCAAATAAACTCCATGCGGCGTTTTCGCTGGCGCGATGCGAGCTGATCGGCACACACGCTGTTTGCGGCGTCATCAAGGATGCCGGTGACGACCCTGACTGCACGCATGGTGCAGAACTGATCGCGGAAGTCGAATTGAAGGAAGAGCCCGGCGTAACAATCTTCGGAGGATCCGGCGTCGCGACTGTAACGAAGTCCGGTCTCGGGCTCGAAGTCGGCGATTCCGCGATAAATCCGATACCGCGACGGAACATCATAGAGATGGTTGAGGCAGAGCTGGCTGCGAGTTCGGTTCGCGGAGCGGTTGTCACGATCAGTGTTCCGCGCGGCGAAGAGATGGCGCGGGAGACGATCAATGCGCGGCTTGGGCTTTTGGGTGGAATCTCGATTCTCGGAACCACCGGGATCGTGCGCCCCTACTCAACCGCGGCGTTCAAGGCGAGCGTTATTCAGGCGATCGATGTGGCACAGGCGCGTGGCCTCGATCGGGTGGTGCTCACCACCGGCGGAAAATCTGAAACCTATTCGATGCAACTGATGGGCGATTTGCCCGAAGAAGCATTTGTGCAAATGGGCGATTTTGTTGGTACCGCGGTAAAGCACTGCGCTCGGCGGAAACTCCCTATCGCGATCATAGTCGGAATGATCGGCAAGCTTTCGAAGATGGCCGACGGCAAGATGCAGACTCACGCGGCAGGATCGGAAGTAAACATGACTCTGCTTGCGCGACTAGCATCAGAAATCGGCGCTTCGTCCGAGGTATGTGAGCAGATCCTGGCGGCCAATACTGCACGGCATGTCCTCGAAATCTGCAAAGCGTCGGGTGTGGCGGGACTTACGACGATGATCTGTCAACGGGTGGTGGAACATACGCAGCATCACGCCGGCGGATCGCTGATCGTCTATGCGTTTCTCATTGATTTTAACGGGACCCCGCTTGGACACTATCCGCCTGAGGCCGCCGCAATACTCGGAGGCCTGCGCGATGAATGACATGCGCCAGATGACGGCGAAGGGCCGTAATATCGAAGACGGAAGCTTCGCGATCATCGATCACGAAGCAGGCGCGCATCGGTTCGCGCCCGAACAATGGCAGGTAGTACGGCGCGTCATTCATGCGACGGCGGATTTCGAGTTCAAGGACCTCATGCGTTTTCATCCGAACGCGATTCAGGCCGGAGTCGCAGCGCTAAGAATCGGATGCCCGATCGTAGTGGACGTAAAGATGATAAGTGC
The DNA here is from genome assembly GCA_030041155.1 of Candidatus Binataceae bacterium. GTDB lineage: Bacteria > Desulfobacterota > Binatia > Binatales > Binataceae > JBARDN01. The sequence continues at coordinate 15,417 of JASHOJ010000297.1, forward strand.
AGGCCTCAATGAAGATCGTCTTGCCGCCTATGGATGTGAAACCCACTGCTTCATCTCAGACTCGGACGTAATTGAGGAAGCGCGGAGGAAAAACTCCACCCGTGCGATCGAAGCAATGGGCAAGGCGCGGCGTCTCGGCCTGCTCGATGGTGCGATCGTCGCGGTCGGTAATGCGCCTACCGCACTGATCGAGACTGCAAGGATGGTCGAAGAGGAAGGCGCAAAGCCCGCGCTTCTGATCGGTGTTCCGGTTGGGTTCGTCTCGGCCGCGGAGTCAAAGGAAGCGGCGCTACGCCAGCGGGCTCCGTATATCGTCGCCCGCGGACGCAAAGGCGGAAGTCCGATTGCGGTCGCGATCATCCATGCACTGCTGCTCCTATCGAGCGCGGCAGGCAAATGAAGAGCGGCGCCGCGGTAACTCTGGTCGGGATTGGCGACGACGGATGCGCTAGCCTCTCCGCACGCGCCTTCAACGCAATCACGCGAGCGCAAGTGCTTGCGGGCGGAGAGCGGCATCTAGGCTTTTTCAAGCAGTTCAGCGGCGAACGAATCTTGCTGAAGAACGGCATCAGCGAAGCGATCGAACGAATCGTGCGGCTGGCTGATGAACACAACGTATGCGTGCTCGCTTCGGGCGATCCGCTTTTCTTCGGCGTCGGTGCGATGATTATCAAGCGGCTTGGCGCGGAGCATGTCGAGGTATTGCCGCAGCCAACCGCCATGCAGTGGGCATTCGCCAGGGCGGGTCTCAAGTGGGAAGACGCATCGTTCGTGTCGGTGCACGGCCGTTCCCGGGAAGGGTTTCTGACTCGCCTCAGGCAAGCGCGGAAGCTCGGCATATTCACCGACGAAGAAAACTCACCTCCGCGGCTCGCATCGCTGATGCTCGAACACAATCAAGTGCAGTGGCGCGCATGGCTATGCGAAAATCTCGCGGGCCCGGACGAACGGGTGCGCCACTTTTCGATTCCTGATTTGGCGAAATGCGATGATGTAAGGCCGCTCAACGTCTTAATCCTGGAGCGAACGGAGCCCGCCTGGCGGCCTCCCCCGGTCATTCCTTTCATCGATGAAGAGCAATTCGCAAAACGGATACCCAAGAAGGGGCTGATCACCAAACGCGAGGTGCGGTTGCTCTCGCTTGCCGCGATGCAGATCCGTCCGGACAGCGTGGTGTGGGATATCGGGGCGGGCTCGGGCTCCGTATCAATCGAGGCCGCGATGATGGCTCAGGAGGGTCGCGTGTATGCGATCGAAGTCGACCCTGAAGGAGTGGACATTTGTATCGAGAACCTTCGCCATCATGCGATCGACAACGTCAGGGTAATTGCAGGGCGCGCTCCCGATGCATTGAAAGATATAGAGACGCCGGATGCGGTCTTCATCGGTGGAAGCAAGGGCAGCATGGAGGAAATCCTCGACGTGGTGATCGACAAGTTGTGTGAGGGCGGGCGTCTTGTCGCAAACGCAATCACGCTAGAGAACGCAAGCGAGATTTACAGCGTGCTGCGCCGTCGAGAGATCGTTCCGGAAGTCACGCTCTTTCAGGTTTCTCGCGCCGAACCGCTCGCGCGCTACATGCGATATGAGGCGCTCAATCCAATTCAGATCTTCGCGGCCACTAAAGCCGCAGTGCGGAGCGAATAGACGTGACTTACGGAACGCTTTACGGCGTTGGTGTCGGACCGGGGGCGCCAGACCTTCTAACTCGCCGCGCGATAAAGGTCTTGAGGCGCGCGGACGTGATTGTGCTACCGCGCAGTTCTTACTATGGAGAATCGGTCGCGTGGAAGACGGTCAGAACCGTCGCTCGAAAGCCGGAAGAGCAGGAGCATCTGTTCCTTACTTTCCCGATGAAACGGGACCCTACTCGCCATAAAGAGGCCTGGGATAAGGCGTTCGCCAAAATCGGTCCGCGCCTGGAAAGAGGGCTTTCGGTAGCGTTCGCGACCGAGGGCGATCCATCACTTTACAGCACTTTTATTTACCTGCAGCGTGAAGCACCGATCAGATGGCCTGGTATTCGGGTAATGGTCATTCCGGGAGTTTCTTCAGTTGCCGCAGTACCAGCGGTCACCGGAATTCCTCTGGCTGACGGGTTAGAACGGGTCGCAATCATTCCCGCCGGATACGGAGTAACCGATCTCGTTGATGTGCTGAATCGCTTCGATACGACAATCCTCATGAAGATCGGCTCGGAGATGGAGAATATCTTCGAGGCGCTTCGGATCACCGGCCTGACTGACAAGGCCACTTATGTGTCACGGGCTACGATGCCGCAACAGCGAATGGTCGGAAACATACGCGAGATGACGCCCGAACGGGGTGACTGCTTTGCGATGATTATCGTTTCGCGCAAGGAGCGCAGCGGCGTACTGGCGGGCGATGTATCGCCCGGCAAACTTCTGGAAAAGGCTGACGCATGATCGCGGAGCGAAAGCCTTTTGCGATTTATGTGATAACGAAGCACGGGCTCGCGATTGCCCAGAAGCTCGTAAGACATCTCGGAACCGCGGAGGTTCTGGTATCGGAGCGCCTTCGCGAAAGTGCTAAGTCGATTCCGGATCTTTCTGATTGCTTACCTCTCGCTCTTCCAATAGGCCCGACCCTTTCTAAGACATTCATCTCTTACGATTGTCACATCTTCATAATCAGTATTGGGGCGGTCGTTAGGATGATTGCTCCACTGATCAAGGATAAGAAAGTTGATCCGGCCGTAGTCTGTATCGACGATGCTGCCCGCTATTCCGTGTGCGTTCTGTCGGGTCATGTCGGTCGGGGCAACACCTTCACGGAGCGAGTGGCTGACGCATTGGAAGCGCAAGCGATCATCACAACGGCGTCAGATGCGATAGGAACGCTGACGGTCGATATTTTGGGCCGTGAACTCGGATGGACTCTGGACGATCCAAATCGAAATGTGACGCGCGGATGCGCTGCCGTGGTCAATGCCGCTCCCGTAACCTTCGTGCAGGAAACGGGCGAGCCGAACTGGTGGCCGCTGGATAAAGCTCTCCCGCTAGGTGTTCGCTATTCGAGATCGCTCGACGATGAAGATCCGGCCGCAAACGAGATGCTTCTTATCGCCACCGATCGCGATATTCGCAAGTCTCATCCGGCGCATTGGGCCAACTCCGTAATATATCGCCCCAAAAGCCTTGTGCTTGGCGTCGGATGCGATCGCGGCAGCACGCCTGAGATGGTTGCGCGCGGAGTTAAGTCGGTTCTCGAGGATCATAATCTCTCGATAAAGTCAGTCAAAGCGATCGCAACGATCGATAAGAAGCGCGATGAGGCGGGGATCATCGAACTCGCGCGAAGTCTTGGATGTCCTCTTTCGTTCTATAGTGCCGGCGAGCTGGACGCCGTCGCCGGAATTCAAAACCCGTCGGAGACGGTACAGAAGTTTGTTGGCACGCGAGGCGTTTCCGAGCCGGCCGCCTTATCGGCGTCAGGCGCTGACACGCTTCTGGTTCCCAAGCAGACCTATACCGAACCGGGCGCTGGCCGCACGATGACCGTCGCCGTTGCGCGGATTCCATTCCCGTCACGGGACGCGGAGTAACGATGAGCTCCGGAGGAATTCTGTACGTAGTTGGAATTGGTCCGGGAGCCGAAGCGCATGCGACGCCTGCTGCACTGCGTGCGATTGCCGAGGCGCAAGTGGTCGTCGGCTATACCACCTATATAAAGCTCGTTCGCCACCTCTTGGAAGGCAAAGAGATCGTCAGGACTGGCATGACCGAAGAGATATCGCGCGCCCGAGCCGCCGTTGAGCGCGCGCGCGACGGCGCAATCGTCACTCTGGTCTCATCGGGCGATCCCGGGATCTATGGAATGGTGGGATTGGTTTTCCAGGTACTGAAAGACATAGGCTGGAGGCGAGGCGAGCCGCCGGAACTGCGGATTGTTCCCGGCGTCACCGCGCTTAACTCTTGTGCTTCGCTAATGGGCGCGCCCCTCGTGCACGACTTCTGTGGGATCTCGTTGTCCGATCTGCTCACTCCATGGCCGGTGATCGCGCGGCGCATTGAGGCTGCGGCATCCGCTGACTTTGTAATTGGTTTCTACAATCCGGCGAGCGGCAGGCGAACTCGCCAGATCGTTGAGGCGCAATCAATCATTCGTCGCTACCGCTCGGGCGAGACTCCGGTCGCTCTGGTGAAGAGCGCATACCGAAAGCTGCAGCACGCGGTTCTGACCGACCTCGATAGTTTCCTTAACTATGAAATTGGCATGTTGACGACGGTGCTCGTTGGGTCAAGCAACACCTATGTCTTCGAGGGCTACATGGTCACACCACGGGGCTATACCAACAAATACACGAGTGACGGCGAGGTTCTCGACGGCCAGCATCCAGGCTATTCGCTGGTTGTCGCCGAGCCCGCCGAAGAAAAGGAAGAAGCGTGATGGCTCGCGTTGCACGACTCGCCGGTGCGCTTTTGATTGAGACCTGCAATAACTATTTTCTGGTGGGCAATACCAAGGAACCGTGCGACTTCAAGGCCGCAGGATTCGATCACCCGGGTGAACTCGATCGCTCGCGGCACTGCTACCTAAAGTTGCAGCCTCGACGAGCTATCGAGCTTTCCAAACCCTATCTCACTCTAAATGTGGAAGGAGAACAGTTGGCCGCACTCGTCGCCGAGCGGCTGCTTATTGAACGCAACGCGTTCGTGAGTGAAAGGCTATGGCGCCTCCTCCTCAACCCTTCCGGCGAAGAGGAGAGCGTAAGGGCCGAGTCGGTCGATGTGGGATGGCTCGGCGAAATTCCTGCGCCAGTCTGGGCGATAGTGAGAGACACGGTATTGCGGTGCTTATGAGATGAAAGTCTTCATCATTGGCGCTGGACCCGGCGACCCGAAATTGCTCACGCTCCGTGCAGCGGAACTGATTGCAGCTTGTCCGGTGGTACTATATACGGGTTCCCTTGTTCCACGCGCAGCGATACGTATGGCTCGACCTGATGCGAAGGTTCTCGACTCCTCGGGAATGACGCTCGATGAGATTATCGATATTATCAAGGAGGCACATCGAGCAGAGCATGATGTGGCCAGGGTACACACTGGTGATCCCCTCATTTTCGGCTCAACCGCCGAGCAGATGCGACGCATGGACGAGCTGGCGATCCCCTATGAAGTCATTCCGGGAGTTTCGTCTTTCACGGCTGCCGCGGCGGCGCTTGGTAAGGAACTGACCCTGCCGGAGGTAAGCCAGACGGTGATACTGACCCGTGCGGAGGGACGTACTCCGATGCCGGAGCGCGAGAAGCTTGTCGATCTGGCTCGCCACAATGCGACGCTCGCCCTCTTCCTCAGCATCACGCTGCTGCGAGAAGTCACTCAGTTGCTGATCCCGGAATATGGCGAAGACTGTCCAGTAGCCGTCGTGCACAAAGTCAGCTGGCCCGATCAGCGAATCCTGACTGGAACGCTGGGCGATATAACCGCTCGCGTGCGACAAGCGGGAATAAAGACACAATCTATAATTCTGATCGGGCGCGCTCTCAACACGAAGGAGTTCGCGGATTCACGCCTCTACGCGCCGGACTTCAGCCACGGTTATCGCCGAGCGCGCACCACCGACCATGCCGAATAATGTTGCGATACCGCGCCTGGTCATTGCCGGAACATCGAGCGGAGTCGGCAAGACCACCGTTACGGTGGGACTCGTGCGGGCGCTTCGCTCGCGCGGACTCAAGGTTGCCGCGTTCAAATGTGGCCCCGACTACCTTGATCCCACCTATCACGCGCGCGCGGCTGGCGTGCCCTCGCACAATCTCGACGGTTGGATGATGGGCCAGAAAGCGGTGACCGCGACCTTCGCCCGCGCATCGCGCGGCGCCGATGTCGCGGTTATCGAAGGAGTCATGGGGCTGTTCGATGGCGCCTCACCCATCGACGAAGCTGGATCTACTGCGGAAATAGCTAAGTGGCTCGTCGCACCGGTATTTCTCGTGGTAGACGCGTCTGGAATGGCGCGGACGATCGGCGCTATCGCGCGCGGTTTTGTCGAATTCGATCGAGGCCTGAGATTGAGCGGGTTGATATGCAACAAGGTTGGGAGTGAATCGCACCTGAACCTGCTCTGCGAAGCGACAGACTTTCCACCAGTACTGGGCGGCTTACCGAAGGATCAGACTCCAAGTTTTTCTTCACGGCATCTGGGCCTTCGAACCGCCGATGACAGAGTACTGCCGGATTCGATTGTTGCCGCATTAGGCACGACGGTGGACAAGTGGTGCGATGTTGATGCGATCCTCGCTTTCGCATCAGATGCTCCGCCAATATCCGCGTTCGCAGATGTGAGTTCAGTGGAGACGCCTGAGTGCTGCAGGATCGGAATTGCTTTCGATGAAGCCTTTCACTTTTACTACGAGGACAACCTTGCGCAACTCGAAGCCGCTGGCGCTCGGCTGATTCGTTTTTCTCCGATTCACGACAGTAAACTGCCGGATGTCAGCGGGATTTATCTTGGAGGCGGTTATCCCGAGGAATACGCTGTGGAGCTTGCTGCGAATGAATCGATGAGGCGTGAGATTGCGGCTTTCGCTTCATCGGGAGGCGTGGTCTACGGCGAATGCGGCGGACTGATGTACTTGAGCTCCGCGCTTAGGACCCTGAAAGGCACCTGTTATCCAATGTGCGGTGTCTTCCGTGCAACCATCACGATGAGAGACCGGATACAGGCGCTGGGTTATGTCGAGGTTGAGACCAGCTGCGATTCAATACTTGGACCCGCAGGCGTGCGCTTTCGCGGCCATCAGTTCAGATACTCTGACATTGAGGTTAGCGACAGCCTCAGCCGGGGATTTACAATGACGCGGCGGCGCGATGGCAAGAGCTTCCAAGAGGGGTATCAAATCGGCAGAGCGCTTGGTTCCTACGTTCACGCTCATTGGGCGTCGAATCCTGATATCCCCGCGTCGATCGTAAAAGCCTGCTCTGGGAAGTAAAATGCGTAACATTCATGCGTGCGAGAAGTCTTATGGTGATGGGCACTGCCTCGGACGTCGGCAAGAGCGTCGTGGTGACGGGATTGCACCAGCTTTTCGCGAATGCCGGAATCCGTGTGGCCCCTTTCAAATCGCAGAACATGTCCAACAACGCCGCGGTGTGTCTGGGCGGCGCCGAGATAGGACGAGTGCAGGCGGGTGCAAGCGTGCGGGCTCGTACCCGTGGTTGAGATGAAGCCGGTGCTACTGAAACCGGAGGGCGATCGCAGATGCCAGGTTGTTATCAACGGGCAGGCGCGATTCCGAATGACTACTAGCGAATACAGTCATTATCGCGAAGAAGTGTGGCCCCAAGTAGTGCCTGGCTATGAGCAGCTCGCGGAACAGTATGAGCTGATACTTATCGAAGGAGCCGCCGACGCGGCGGAAGTTAATCTGCGCGATCGCGACATAGTGAACTGGGCTGTTGCGAAATTGACCAATGTGCCGGTTCTTATCGTTGTACATTGATAAGGGTGGAGCGCTGGCGTCATTGGTAGGCCCGTTGCGCTGCTGACCGCGGGAGAGCGGCGTCGCGTGAAGTGATTAATCATTAACAAGTTCTGTGGAGATCCGACGCTTCTCTACAATGGCCTTAAGATCATTGAGGACAAGACCAGCGTCCCGATCCTCGGCGGTTGCCTCATGCGGGCAACCTGGAAACTCTGGAAAAGGATGCGCCAGACTACGCGGACTCGACCGTCCGATCAGGATCGGTGTCCTTGTTTTGCCGAGGATTTCCAACTACACCGACTTTGAGCCCGTTCTCGCGCAAGTCAGATGTTTCGATTCGCTATATGGAGGACCCGCGCGAAGCGCACGGACTCGACTTGCTCTGCCTTCCCGGCAACAAGAGCACTATCGCGGATCTGGCATGGCTTCGATCGCGCGGATGGGATCACTTCATTTGTACCCATCGCGCGGCGGGAAAGTTTGTGGTCGGAATCTGCGCGGGCTATCAGATGATCGGGCGACAAATCGATGATCCCGAGCATGTCGAGAGCGATCTCAGCACAGTGGCAGGCCTTGGACTGCTCGATGTCATTACCGTGTTCGAGGGAGAAAAGATAACCACTCGAATGGAAGCGACGGCGCGCTGCTCGAATCTTCTGGTCCCCGGATACCAGATCCATTGCGGGCGAATTAGTAGTCTCAGCGGCAACGCCATATTCGAGACGCTACCATCCGCCGTTCTGGAGGGTGCGAGCGCCGACAGCGGGAAAATAATCGGCACGTCGATTCACGGACTCTTCTATACTCCACAGTTCCGCCGCCACTTTCTCAACACGATTTGCGTGGAGAAGGGACTCGAGCCGCTTTGTTCAGGTTGCAATCAGGAAGCCAGCACAGTGCGTTCCAGCGCCTACGATCGTTTTGCGCGCCTGCTTCGTGACAACCTTCTTATTTCGGCGATCGTCTCGATGGTGGTCGTCGATCTGGTGCGGCTCCGTTGAGCTACGCATTTCGGCTCCCATCAGTGCTCGTAATGAGCGCGGTCGTCTTGGACCTGCTCTTCGGCGATCCGGAATGGAGGGTCCATCCGGTAAGGCTGATTGGATACGCGATCGCATATGGTGATCGATCGCTTCATACTGGATTTCCCCGTGCTGACCTTCTGCGAGGCGCCTGCCTTACAGCTTCACTGATTGGAGCAACTCTTCTGATCACATGGGGCGCAATCGCGGCTGCGCGGCACGTATCGTCGTATGCGGGCGCTCTGCTTGCCGTTGTCCTAGCGTGGACCACTTTGTCCGCGCGCGGCCTCGACGACGCGGCGCGTCGGGTCGAACACGCGATCGCCCGCGAGGATCTATCGGCGGCACGATCGGCGATTCGTGCTCTGGTGGGACGAGATCCAGATTCACTCGACCGTACAGGGCTGATCGCCGGCGCGATTGAATCGCTGGCTGAAAATCTGAGTGACGGATTTGTTGCACCGCTTTTCTTCCTTGCAGTTGCAGGAGCGTCCGGCGCGATGACTTACAAAGCGATCAACACACTGGATTCGATGATCGGCTACCGGGACGAACGATATCTATACTTTGGACGAATCGCCGCGCGACTGGATGATGTCGCCAACCTGATTCCGTCTAGGCTCGCTGCTGTTGCAATTACCGCGGCGGCCGCGCTCATCACGGCGCGCCCGCGACAGAGCCTGTCCGCGTGGTTCGCTGACGCGCGCAAGCACGAAAGCCCGAATGCAGGCTATCCGGAAGCGGCGATGGCTGGGGCGCTCGGGGTCCAACTGGGTGGCGATGCCTATTACGCGGGGATACTGGAACATCGTGCGCGGCTGGGATCTCCCGAGCGCGCCATTGATTTGAAAGCGCTCGCGTCCGCGCGTCATATAACGTGGGCCGCTGGTGCGATCGCACTGATCGTGATGTTATCTCTTCGCCAGGCCCTCGCGTATATGTAACGCGCAATGAGTCCGCACACCGGAAGACCCTCGCCGCTTACCATCGATCGCACACATGGAGGAGACGGTGCCGGAATGATCGATTTCAGCACCAGTCTCAACCCTTTAGGGCCGCCGCCCGCAGCCATCGAAGCATATCGACAAGCCGCCACGCGAATTGGGCTTTATCCGCGACCATATCCCCGAGCGCTCGAAGCGCACATCGGCGAGTGGCTAGGTATCGATCCCGAATGCGTGCTCGCGGGAAATGGCAGCACTCAGCTTATATATCTCGTCGCGCGTGAGCTTCGCCTTCGATTGCCTGCGGTAGTGATTCCGACCTTCAGCGAAATCGGGAACGCTCTCATAGCTGCGGGCTCTAATCCGACAGCCTTGGAGACGGGAGCGGCGAACCAGTTCCGCCCGCAACAGGAAGACCTCGAGCACCTGCTCGATTCCGGAGCGGACGGAATTTTCGTGGGCCGCCCTAACAGCCCAACCGGACAACTCGTGAATTTTCAGGAGACGTGCGAGATCGCGCGCTTATGCGACCGATGTAAGGCATGGTGCGTGATTGACGAAGCCTTCATCGAGTTCGCCGATGATCCCCGTTCAGCGATTGATCTCATTCGCTCGTTTCCAAGGGTTCTGGTGCTAAGGTCATTAACCAAGATATTCGCGCTCGCGGGATTGCGAATTGGTTATCTTGCCGGATGCCCAGAAGTCGTCAAAAAACTTCGTGACGCGATCGAGCCATGGTCGGTGAATGTGGCTGCGGAAGCAGCAGCGACCGCGTGCCTTGAAGGTTCGTCGGATTTCGTTACGCGCACGCGAAGGCTGGTCTCGCTCGAACGTCAAAAACTGGAGGATAAGCTCGCACGATCGGCCGAGGTACAGCTCTTTCGATCTGCCGCGAACTTCATGATGTTTCGGGTGAAGGAGAACGAGGCTGGTGAATTCGGGCGATTTATGGCGCATAGAGGGATGGTGCTCCGGGATCTAAGCGCCCTTCCCGGGTGCGGCCGGGGGTTCTACAGGATCGCCATGCGACTGCCTGAGGAAAACGCCCGCTTTCTCAGCGCAATGACCGAATACGCAGAAGCTTCGCGCTAGCCGGTGACGTTTCAGCTTTGCTAGATCCCCTGCTGGATCCGTGAGTTAATGGTCCACGGACTTGCGTCAGTTTCCTAGCGGCGGTTTCGCTGACTGGTTCATGGACAGTGATATGCTCGACAGCAGCAGTATCGCTGAACCTCAACCAGCGTCGGAAACTCATCCTCTTTCTGACTCTCGCGAACTTCCTGTTCTTGCCATCCGCATTGGCGTCAGTTCCGATACAGCCACACTTGCTCTCGGCGATAGCAGCAATATGGTTTGCTAGCAGGGTGATTCTGCCACTTCTCAAAATCAGTTCGCGGTGGTGCCGAGGGAATGACAAGTTGGACCGACAATAAGCGTGCTCGGCTTTTGCTGTCGCGATCCCACTCGTCGTGCTAAGAAAACGAGACCTTCCGTTCGGATTATCTAGTCTGCACGATTCTAAGTATTTGGAAATAAGCTATCTCAATCAATGTACCAGATCGATTTCAAAACTGGGCAGCGGCGCAGCCAATGCCGCAGTGGAAGCATTTCAGTTTTGCGACCAGCACAGCCTTTCCATGGATGAACCCCCTGGTTCATAGCTGGTCGGGAAGTGACTGATATAGCCTTCGAGGCAAAGGCGCGGAAGGACCGGAAATCCGAGTGTTCGTTCGATGGCGGTGGGAGGCCGCCTTTGTAAGTTCCATGCGGGACACCGATCCTCGAACCCGCTGGAAAAATACTTGAGCCCCATTTCATCAACCGCGGGTTTAACGAAGCGCCAGAAGAAGTCTCCGAGCAGCGCGCTGTACTCGTGCGCCATCAGATTTCTGCCCGAATAGAGACGCACGGTGTCGACCGCGATGATCCCGCGAGCGCCTGGTCAGAATGAACGCGACATCGCCGGCGGTTCTCCAGAAGGTCGGCCAGCGTCTGATAATACTGAGCCTTGAGATTGGCAAAGCGACGGGACGCATCGTTCGCGCGCAGGTTCGGCTTGCTCTCGCACAAGTTTCCCACATTTACCATCTCCGCGTTGAAGCGATGGTCGCGCAGATGGAGCGCGAAATTGTGACCGATTCCGATTGAGTCGACCCGAACCACCGATAGCCGCGGCCGGTACCGGTTAAGCAACTCGACCACTCGTCCTCGGGTGTCGTCGCCACGGCAGGTGCCCAGCGCCACGATGCGGCTCAAGTCGTGCTTGCATTCGCAGATGTAGACCACGGTCTCGGCCTCGCCGCCGCCGACATCGACCCCTGCAACCAGCGAGCCCGCGCCGCTACCATTATCCGGGTTGTCGAGCG
>JASHOJ010000298.1 GCA_030041155.1 Candidatus Binataceae bacterium
GGCCGCTCGGGTCCCGCTCACTACCACTTCCGAGTGCTGCCCCTCTTCGAACACTACCTCTACGACCCGGTCGTGCGCGCGATCGAATGGGTTGCGGAGTTCGTGCGGCCCATTCAGTCCGGCGACGTCAACTTATATCTGCTCTACATTTTCGTCGTTGTCGTATTTGCGTATCTCCTGCACATGATCGATACGACGTGACGCACGAAGTGGCCAGGCGCCGAACAGAGCGGGATCGCTCGGCAGTGGTCACCGCTTCCAGTGCAACGATGATGCGCAGCCAGGGGTCGGTGCCTTTGCCATCCCGACGAAAAAGGCCCCATTGGCGGGCCTTTCTGCCGGTGGGGGCGGAGAACGCGGGTCACACGGGACTGGCTGGCTATGGATACAGTCTGGAGCGAACTCGTACGAGGCCGCGCTCCGGAACGTAGCGAGTCAATCGTGTGGAGTTTCCATGCTATCGGTTCGACCCAGCGAGACTGGGCGATCGCCCTTAACGATCGTGCGATGCACTTGAGCGCCAGCATCAAGAAAAGCTGAAGCGGCGACGGCGCCCTGCCGGAGGCCGGCTTCGAAGAGATAATCGAGGCCTCTTACAAGGCGTCGATCGTCAGGGGCATCGATGCTACCCTCGATTCCAGCATGTCGAGAATCCCGGCTATGACGCCCTGCGCGGGCCGGTCGAAATCGTCGGGCTGCGCCGCCACGCCGAATTCTGAAAACTATCGCACAAAAGGGGTACAACATGCGCTGTCTCGTGATCGAAGATGATATAGAGACCAGCCGCTACATCGCGAATGGCCTAAAGGAGAACGGCTTTACGGTAACCCAATGCGGCAATGGCGCAGACGGGCTCCATCTCGCGACCAACGAGCCATGGGCCGCCATTATTCTCGATCGCATGCTGCCCGGCAGTGTTGATGGCCTTACTATTGTCTCGACCTTGCGTTCGCTCGGAAAGACGACGCCGGTTCTGGTCTTGAGTGCGCTTGCGAACCTCGACGAGCGCATCCGCGGCCTCCGGAGCGGGGGCGACGACTACCTCACAAAACCATTCGCCTTCTCCGAACTTATGGCGCGCATCGATGCGTTATTGCGGCGCTCCGGAATGAAGGAAGACGTCTCGGAACTCCGGGTCTTAGACCTCACGCTCGATCTGCGGCGGCGAAGGGCCGAACGCGCCGCAAAGCCCATCGCGCTTCAGCCGCGCGAATTCCGGCTCCTCGAATATCTCGTCCGCCATCAGGGGCATGTGGTGACGCGGACCATGCTGCTCGAGGCAGTCTGGGACTATCATTTCGATCCTCACACGAACGCCGTCGACGTGCAGATTAGCCGTCTGAGGCAGAAGATCGACAAGGACTTCTCACCCACGCTGCTGCACACGGTTCGCGGCGTCGGCTACATGTTGTCGCCCGATGCCTAGGCTTCTCGGCAGCGTCATATTCCGCCTCGCGCTGGGCTACGGCGCGTTGGTGGTAAGCGCGATGATGCTCATCTCTGGGGTATTCTATTATGGCACAGTCGGCGTGATCGGCCGCGGCATCGATACAAAGCTTGATGCGACGTCCCGGCGCCTGACCACCCACTTTTCCGAACGCGGAATCGAAGCGCTGCGAACGGAGATCGACGAACTTCTGACTGACGGCGTCGATCAGGATACTGAGGTCTACCTACTGCTCGACCCTGAGGGCCGTGTGCTCGCCGGTAACGTGTCGGCGGTTGGGATCCGCACGCCGGCCGATCGTTTAACGGACGTGCAGGTTATCCGCTACGGCCGTCTCTCGACGAGTCGTATCCTGTCGCATCGATTGCAAGACGGCGCGCTCCTCGTGGTCGGGCGCGACCTGCAGGACGTGATCGCAATCGAGCAGCTGGTCCTCAGGGCACTTATGATCGGCGCCGCAGTCGCACTTGTGCTCGCAATAGGTGGCGCACTCCTGTTCCGCCGCGTTCTCGAGCGTCGCGTCGCCGCCATTCGCCGCACGGCGCACGAAATCGAATCCGGCGATCTGAGCCGCCGCATCCCGATCGACGACGCGGTCGATGAGTTCACACGGCTCAATCACGACATCAATCGCATGCTGGATCGGATCCAGCAATTGATGGATGGCGTGCGCGATGTATCGAATGCGATCGCACACGATCTCAGGACGCCTTTGGCCCGGATTCGCAGCCAGCTCGATGAAGCGCTACGGCGTGGGGCAGGCCGGGACGCGCTTCGCGATGCAGCGCGCGTCTCGATTGAGAGCATCGACGAATTGATCTCTGTGTTCGACAAGCTTCTGCAGATCGCCGAGGCGGAGTCTGGCGTGCGTCTCCGCTCGTTCGGTCCCGTCGCGCTCAAAGAGATCGTGACGAACGTCGTCGAGCTTTATGATGCGACCGCCGAAGCCAACGGCGTCGCGCTGGTCACCGACCTCGATCACGAGGCCGTCGCGCTCGGCGATCGCGATCTCTTGGCGCGTGCGATGGCCAATCTCCTCGACAACGCCCTCAAATACGCCAGCGCCGATGCGACGATACGGGTTTGCACACGGCACGATCGCGGGAGCGTGGCGATCGTCGTCGCGGACAACGGGCCCGGAATCGCGCCGAATGAAAGGCAGAAGGTCCTGCAGCGTTTTTACCGGCTCGATCGCAGCCGCAGCTTGCCGGGGAATGGTCTCGGTTTGCCGATCGTTGCCGCGATCGCGCGTCTCCATGACGGCCGCCTCGTGCTCGAAGATGCGATGCCCGGACTTATGGCGTGCATCGTCTTGCCGCGGTGCACTGTCCTAACCTTTCCAAATAGTAATCCAACGGACACAAAGCTGATAAAAGCAGTCGAGTAGCATCTCCAGTCGGGTAATCCGAATCCGTTGGGGAGACCGCTCTCTTGCTTGGGCAGACGAAGCAGTGGCTGCTTGTCGGCGGGGTTGCGCTTGGCCTCGCCGGCGTGCTCGCGGCTGCCACCCTGTTCAATTCCTTCTTCTCCTTCTTCCCAGGAAAGGCCAGGGCTGAGACGTCGGCGCCGGCTGTCCCGCCGGGCGCGTTCCGCGTTACGCCAGCACAAAGGGCAGGGCTTAGGTTCGCGCTGGTGCGACTCGTCTCCTTCCGGGACGAGGACAGAACCGACGGCAAAGTCGCCAACGACGATGACGCGACGACGCCGGTTTTTTCACCCTATTCCGGTCGCGTTACGAAGCTCTATGTCAAGGCCGGCGATTATGTGCAAAAAGGCGCGCCGCTTCTCGCTATCGAAGCATCAGAGTTCGTACAAGCACAGAACGACCTCATCGCTGCCGTGAGCACGCTCGCCACGGCGCGCGCGACGCTCACCCTCGCCGAGACGAACGAAAAGCGCCAGCACGAGCTTTATGAGTCACGAGGTGCTGCGCTCAAAGATTGGCAACAGGCACAGGTCGATCTCGCGACCGCGCAGGGCAATACTCGCTCGGCCGAGATCGGCTTGGCCGCCGTCCGCAACCGCCTGCGCATTCTCGGAAAGACCGAGGCCGAGATCGACGCCATCGAGAACGCACCCGATCAGCATCGCATGAATCCCGAAACGACCGTCTTTGCGCCGATCGCGGGAATTGTCACGGAACGCCAAGTCGGCATCGGACAATATATCAACAGCGCCGTCAATGGCGCATCGACGCCGATTTTCTCGATCGGCGACATGTCGAA
Organism: Candidatus Binataceae bacterium; assembly: GCA_030041155.1. GTDB lineage: Bacteria > Desulfobacterota > Binatia > Binatales > Binataceae > JBARDN01. The sequence goes on from JASHOJ010000298.1 coordinate 3,673, forward strand.
GGTATGGTTCCTCGCCAACGTCCGTGAGGAGGATGCGCCGTCGATGCGCGTCGGAGAAGCGGTTGAGGTTCATGTGCTGGCCTTCCCAGGCCGCCGCTTCGACGCGCAGCTCACCTATGTTGCGCCCGCGATCGATCCCAACACGCGCCGCCTCCCGGTTCGGGCCGAGGTCGAAAATCCGGACGGCGTCCTTAAGCCGGAGATGTTCGCGGACTTCAGCATCGTCACCGGATCGGCCGCCGAGGCGCCGGCGGTACCGGAGGCGGCCGTCGTTTACGAGGGCGACAGCGCACACGTCTGGGTTGCCGGCACCGACGATACGCTGGCGCTGCGCATTATCCGAACCGGCAGGACGCAAGACGGAATGGTGGAGGCGCTATCGGGCATCGCGGCTGGAGAAACGGTCGTCACGAGCGGCAGCCTCTTCATCGATCGCGCCGCCTCCACTCAATAATTCCACGATGAAGCCCGTCATCGTCTTCGCGCTGGAGCACCGGCTGATTGTCGTGATCGGGATGCTGACTGTTTTCGTTGTCGGCATCGTGGCCTTCATGCGCCTTAACATCGAGGCGTACCCTGACCCGGTGCCACCTCTTGTCGAAGTCATCACGCAAAGCAATGGCCAATCCGCGGAGGAAATCGAGCGCTACATAACCATTCCGATCGAAATCCAGATGGCCGGCATTCCGTACGTCACATCGGTCCGAACGATTTCGCTCTTCGGCCTTTCCGACGTTCGCATCGCCTTTACCTACGACTTCACATACGACGAAGCAGAGCAGCGGGTGATCAACCGGTTGTCGCAGCTTCCTCCGCTGCCCAATGGAGCACAGCCCCAAATCTCGCCGGAAAGCCCGATCGGCGAAATCTATCGCTATCGGGTGGTCGGACCGCCCGGATACTCGGTCATGGATCTGAAGACAATCCAGGACTGGATTCTGGAGCGCCGCTTCAAGGCGGTTCCCGGTGTAATCGACGTGACCGGTTGGGGCGGCAAGACCAAGACCTACGAGGTGACGATCGACCAACGCAAGCTCGTCGCCGACGGACTGAGCATTCCTCAGGTTCTCCAGGCTCTCAATAACGCCAACATAAACGTTGGCGGTCAGACGATCGATATCGGGCCGCAAGCGGCCGTCGTCCGTGGCGTGGGGCTCATCCATACGATGGACGACATTCGCAATACGATGCTGAGTTCCACCGACAGCAACCCAATCCGGATCGGCGATATCGCAACGGTCGAAGTCAGTCATATGCCCCGGCTCGGCATCGCGGGCCAGGACGGCGACGACGACATCGTTCAGGGAATCGTCCTGATGCGGCGCGGCGAGCAAAGCCTGCCGACGATCCGCCGCGTCAAGGCGGAGGTGGCGAAGATCAACGGCGGCGACATCCTGCCGCCCGGGGTTAGGATCGAAAAGATCTACGACCGTAGCGAACTCATCGGGGTCACGACCGACACAGTACTGCACAACCTCATCTACGGGATCCTACTCATCTTCGTCATCCAATGGATGTTTCTGGGCGATCTTCGCAGCGCGATAATCGTGGCCGCGACCATCCCCTTCGCCTTGTTCTTCGCCATCGTCATTCTGATCGTGCGTGGGGAATCTGCGAACCTTTTATCGGTCGGCGCAATCGACTTCGGACTCATCGTCGATGCGACCGTCATCATGGCCGAGAACATTTATCGACATCTTGTGCAAAAACCCGAGGAACGGTTCGCATGGTCGCGCTTCCTCGAACGTGTCGGCGGGGCGAGGGAGTTGCGCGGCAAATTCGCAGTCATTGCCAACTCGGCACTGGAGGTGAACCGTTCAATCTTTTTTTCCGCCACGATCATCATCGCGGCCTTCCTCCCGCTTTTCACTTTGACCGGCGTCGAAGGCCATATCTTTGGCCCCATGGCGGAGACATATGCCTATGCCATCGTTGGCGGGCTCATCGCCACCTTCACGATCACCCCAGCCCTGAGTGCTGCCTTGCTACCGGGGCAGCTCACGGAAACCGAAACCATCATCGTGCGCGCGCTGCGGAAGATCTACGTGCCGGTGCTGGAGTTCGCACTCGCTAACCGTGTACTGGTCGCGGTCGGCGGCGCCCTTATTGTAATCGTAGCGATCTTCGCGGCTCATTCTCTCGGACTCGAATACCTGCCGAAGCTCGAAGAGGGCAATTTCTGGATTCGCGCCTCCTTCCCGCCCACCATCTCGCTCGAAGAGGCTGAGAGCTACGACAACCGCATGCGTCAAATCATCCGCGGCTTTCCCGAAGTGGAGACCGTCGTTTCGCAACTTGGCCGCCCCGACGACGGCACTGATACGACAGGGTTCTTCAATCTCGAAATGAACGTGCCGCTGAAGCCTTTCGGTATGTGGCCTTCGGGATTGGACAAGGCAAAACTGACCCAAGACATGTATGACACCTTGTCGGCGTCCTTCCCAGGGGTCGACTTCAATTTCTCGCAAAACATCGAAGACAATGTCGAGGAGGCAGCTTCGGGTGTCAAAGGAGAGAACTCGATCAAGCTCTTCGGCAACGATCTCGAAGCGCTCCAGACGACTGCGTACCAGGTAAAGTCGGTGTTGGCGACCGTACCCGGCATGACCGACCTTTCTGTGTTCGATTCATTTGGACAACCCACAGTCGACATCGACATCGACCGCAAACGCGCCGCGCGCTACGGCCTTGCGCCCGGCGACATCAACGCAACGATCCAGGCGGCGATCGGCGGCGAGGCCGCCGGCAATCTCTACGAATACGGAAGTGACCGGAACTTTCCGATCGTCGTGCGCCTTGCTTCGGAATATCGCGATAGTCTTGATGCAATGCGCCGCATTCCGATCGTGTCGGCCGGCCCCACTGGAAACGGCACGACGGAAATTCCGTTGAGCGACGTCGCATCTGTCAGTCTCGTGCCAAGCTATTCCTTCATCTATCGCGAGAACCAGGAACGTTACATTCCGATCAAGTTCAGTGTGAGAGGCCGCGACCTCGGCAGTGCCGTTCTCGAGGCGCAGAAAAAGATCGGCGATCAGGTCACGCTGCCGCCGGGAACGCGCCTCGAATGGGTTGGAGAATTCGGCGAACTTCAGGACGCGATTACACGTCTCGAAGTGATCGTACCGGTCAGCCTTCTTCTCATAGTCGTACTGTTGTTCATTAATTTCTCTTCGGCGATCGACGCGGCTCTTGCGGCGAGCGTCATGCCGATCGTGCTCGTCGGCGGTGTCTTTTCGCTCTTCGTGACCGGTACGCCGTTCAACGTCTCCGCCGCTATAGGGTTCGTGGCGCTGTTCGGAATCGCGACGATGGACGGAATCATCGTGCTTTCGGCCTTCAATCAGTTGTTGGACGCGGGACACGAACGCGCGGAAGCGATCCGATCGGCATGCGCAATGCGGATGCGGCCGGTCGTAATGACCTGCGTTGTCGCCGGAGTGGGCCTGTTGCCGGCGGCGATATCGAACGGGATCGGGGCGCAGGTACAGAAACCGCTCGCGGTTGTGGTCGTCGGCGGCAGTCTGCTCGCGCCGCTCCTAATCCTTGTGATCCTGCCGGTCTTAGTTGATATCTTCTCGCAGCGGCGACAGGCGCTTCCGCTCTCTGAAGCGGACGCCGACCTCATCGATTGACCCGATGTCGAGTCGCTTGCCCTTCCTTGCCCTCCTCGCGCTCGTTGCGGGATGCGCCGTCGGTCCCGATTTTCAGCCTCCCGCGGCACCAGCTGTTAATAGCTATACAACGGAACCGCTACCGCCGCAGACAATGATGACTGACAACACGGGGGGCGAATCGCAACGTTTCATCGACGATATGGACGTGCCGGGTCAGTGGTGGACGCTCTTTCATTCGCAGCAGCTCAATGAACTGATTGACCAGGCGCTCAAAACCAATCCGGACGTGCAATCGGCGCAAGCGGCGCTCAGAGAAGCGCGAGAGAACGTCTATGCGCAGCAAGGCGCATACTTCCCCAGCGTTCAGGGCAATTTCTCGCCGAGCCGCAACAAGACCGCCACCGGCACACTGTCACCGGCAACCGCGTCCGGAAACCCCTCCTACAGCCTCTACACCGGCCAGGTTACGGTATCCTACGCGCCGGATGTTTTCGGCCTTAACCGGCGAACCGTCGAGTCATTGGAGGCGCAAGCCGATGCGCAACGCTTCGAACTCGAGGCAACCTATCTCACCCTCACCTCGAACGTCGTCGCGGCTGCCATTCAGGAAGCTTCTCTGCGCGGGCAGATCGCGGCCGCCGAGGAAATCATCAAAATCGAGACGGATGCGTTGACGATCCTGCGTCATCAATTTTCACTCGGACAAGTGGCCGGCACGGATGTGGCAGCGCAAGAAGCGGCCCTCGCCCAAGCCCAAACGAACCTGCCGCCCCTTGAAAAGCAGCTGGCGCAAGAGCACGATCTTTTAACAGAACTGATTGGACATTTTCCGAGCGAGGCGCACAGCGCGACTTTCGAGCTTGCGGAGCTGCATCTGCCGGGGAATCTCCCCGTGAGCCTCCCTGCGAAACTGGTGCAGCAACGGCCAGATATTCGCGCGGCGGAAGCGCAGCTCCACTCGGCAAGCGCGGAGATCGGCGTCGCCATAGCCAATATGCTGCCGAACCTCACGTTCAGCGCGAACGATGGTGTCACCGCAATTAGTCTCGACCGGCTGTTCGGGCCAGGCACGGCGTTCTGGACGCTCATGGCAAGTCTCACGCAGCCGTTGTTTGAGGGCGGACAACTGCTGCACAAGACAAGGGCCGCGCGCGCGGCTTTCGACGCGGCGGCAGCAGAATACCGCAGCACCGTACTG
>JASHOJ010000299.1 GCA_030041155.1 Candidatus Binataceae bacterium
GAAAAACGTGATCTACGTCTGAGTTTCTCACGAGGGTACATTAGCTCTGCGTCATATAGGTACAAATCGCTCTCGTTCGTTGCGCGCAAGCGGGCAGCTAGAGAGATAGGATGACCGGCGCCCTAACCGCTCAAGGGGCAGCGATGGGCAACTACTACTGCTACGCGAGGTCGATGACGCGGCCGCGATCTCGGGAGCGGACCATCTCTACTTTCATCAGGGGCACACAAGACCATGTTGGGGAATTTAGCGATTCCGACTCAGCTATACCGACGCGGCGACCACCAGGGGAAGTAAGATGGCATATCCTTGGTCACACGGTCGGGAAATTTCGCCGGACGCTTCTCAAGGAACGATCGCACGCCTTCCTTCACATCGGGCGATGCGCCGCGCACGAAAATCCCCTTGCTGTCGACCTTGTGCGCTTCCATCGGATGGTCCGCGCCGAGCATCTTCCACATCATCTGCCGGATAAGCGCGACCGATACCTGCGAGGTGTTGTCCGCGATCTCGCGCCCGAGCGCGCGCGCCGCGCCGAGCAACTCGCCCGCGGGATAGATGCGGCTCACGAGCCGCCCGGCCAGCGCTTCCTGCGCCGAGAAAACCCGGCCCGAAAACGCCCATTCGAGCGCTTGTGAAATTCCGACCACGCGCGGCAGGAACCAGGTCGAACACGCTTCCGGCACGATTCCGCGGCGCGAGAATACGAACCCGAAGCGCGCATTCTCCGACGCCAGCCGCACATCCATCGCAAGCTGCATCGTCACGCCGACTCCGACCGCCGGTCCATTCACCGCCGCGATTACCGGCTTGAGGCACTCGAAGATGCGCAGGGTCAGGCGTCCGCCCCCGTCGCGCGTCTCCTCGTTGCTCCAGTCGATCGATCCGTCGGCCCGAACCGCGCTTTTCTTGCCGGGGCGGTCGACGCGCGCGGGGTCGAAAGTGTCGGGGCCCGAGGAGAGATCCGCGCCGGCGCAGAATGCGCGGCCGGCGCCGGTTACGATAATCGCGCGGATGTCGTCGTCGCGATCGGCGCGATCGAACGCGTCCATCATCTCGGTCATCATCGTGCCGGTAAAAGCGTTGAGCTTTTCCGGGCGATTAAGCGTGATGGTCAGGAGATTGTCCCTGACGTCATAGAGAATCTGCTCGTACTTCATGTCTGCTCCGCGATAGCGACCTGCGTAGCCCCGTTATGACTGCGCGCGGACCTGGCTATCGAACATATTGGCGTATTTCCTGAGCGCCGCCTCGCGCAGCTTGGGAATATGCTGGCTCGGAAATAGTCCGGTGGTCGCCTTGTATTCGCGCAGCACCTGGCGCGCGACGGTTATCTTGTGAACCTCGGTCGGGCCGTCGGCGAGTCCCATGTGGAAGCTCTGGATCACCTGCTCGACGAACGGCATCTCGCCGGTGGCGCCTAGCGATCCGTGCAGATGCAGCGCGCGCGCCGCGATGTCGTGGAATACTTTGGGCATCAAGGCTTTGACCGCGGCGATATCCTTGCGAACCTTGAGATAATCCTTGTAGCGATCGATCTTCCACGCGGTGCGCAGCACCAAAAGCCGGAACTGCTCGATCTCCATCCACGAGTCCGCGATCTTTTCCTGCACCATCTGTTTGTCGGCCAGCCGCGACCCCTGAGTGGTGCGCGAGAGCACCCGCTCGCACATCATGTCGAACGCTTTGCGCACCTGCCCGATCGTCCGCATCGCATGATGGATGCGTCCGCCGCCAAGCCGCGTCTGCGCGACCACGAATGCGCCGCCGCGAGGCCCGAGCATGTGGTCCTTCGGCACCGTCGCGTCTTCATAGCGGATATAGGCGTGGCTGCCTTCGGTTTCATGGGTGCCGACACCCATGTTGCGCAGGATGTTAACGCCGGGCGTCTCCTTCGGCACGATAAACATCGACATCCGGTTGTATTCCTTCGCTTCGGGATCGGTCACCGCCATCACGATCAGAAACGAGGCGAGATGCGCGTTGGATGAGAACCACTTCTCGCCGTTGATTACCCAATTATCGCCGTGCAGCTCCGCCTTGGTGGTGAACACTTTGGGATCGGCGCCGCCCTGCGGCTCGGTCATCGAGAAGGCGGAGACGATTTCATTGTCGAGCAGCGGCTGCAGATAGCGCTTCTTCTGCTCGGGAGTTCCGTAATGGGCCAGGATTTCGGCGTTGCCGGAATCGGGCGCCTGGCATCCGAACACGATCGGCGCAAAGCGCGAGCGGCCGAGAATCTCGTTCATCAGGGCGAGCTTGACCTGCCCGTAGCCGGGACCGCCGAGGTCGGGCCCCAGATGGCATGCCCAGAGCTTGCGCTTTTTGACTTCCGCCTGCAGCGGACGAACCAGCTTGTTGCGCCGCGCGTCGCGCACGTCGTACGGATGCCCGAGCACGTAGTCGAGCGGCTCGACTTCCTCGCGCACGAATTGATCTATCCAGTCGAGTTCCTTCTGAAACTCCGGTTCGGTCTCAAAATCCCAGCTCACTGATGTGTTCCTCCGTCGATTAGGTCGCGCGGACGAAAAATACCCTTCGCGCCGTGCCGATTCTCCGATCTTCCGCCGCGATCGCACAAGCGGATCGCGGCAGTGCGGGAGGCGAGCGGATCTACTTGAAGGCGTAGCCGCCGAGCGCGGCCGAGTAGTAGCCCGACATCGCGGACGATTCTTCCGGCATCTCGGGCGGCGTGATGCTTTCGCCCTTGTATGAAAACTCGCGGACGCTCGCCTGCCGAATCTGCCCCGTTATCTCCACCGTGCTTGCGGTCTGGTCGAAGGCGAATGAAATCGTCACCGCGTCGGCTATCACCGGCGTCCCCGCGGTGAAACTCGCCGGCGAATCGAATGAAACCGGTGTGCGCGCCGGGTCAAAATAGATTTTGCGCACGCCTTGCGCAGTCATCGGCATCGCGATCTGCGAGCCATTGGCGCTCAATGTCGGCGCGACGCTGGTGACCACGAAATCGGTTCGATAGGTGAAAAGTCCTTCGCCAAAGTCTCCCTGCGCGTCGCTATGCGGGAATGGCCAGCCATGGATTATGCCAAGGATCGTGCCGCGATCGCCGACCCGCGCTCCGGGCGCGATTTTCATCAGCGCCACGGTTTCATCCGCGGGGTACATCTGCTCGGTAATTATCGGGTACGAGTCGCCGCGCGCGAGCCATTCGCCCGGCGTAGCGCCGCCGCATCCGGACAGCGCCAGCGCCGCCGTGAAGAACGCCGCGACGAAGAGCGCCGCGAACGCAAATCTTGAGTTCAACCGGTTACCTGCCACGCCAGTCGCCGCAAACCATCGCCCCCGGCAGCAGTTTAGCATGGGCCTCGCGCGGCGTTCAGTCTGACGACTTGTCGCGCAGGAAACCGGTCACAGTGGCGGCCATCAGTCCGAGTATGAGCAGCGCGCAGCAAATCCACGCGAAGAGGTTGCCAGTGCGCGTATAGAGCGCGTGAATATTCTTCCACTGAACAGTCTCGATCTCGGTGGTGCGGGTGAAGAGCGCCGTTGCGTACTTGATCCGCCCAACCGGCGTGATTACCGCGCTGATTCCGGTGTTGCCGACCCGAACCACGGGCGTGCGATTCTCGACCGCGCGGCACCTCGAGCCACAATAGTGTGCAGATGAGAAACACGAATTGCTGCAGCCATCCGAGTTTGAAGACGGCGCGCAGATCCTGACGCTCGATCGCGAACAACATCGGCACAAATGCGACCCAGGCAAGGATGCCCAGCTGTAGGTTTGGAAACGCGGACGCGAGCAGCAGCCCGCTAACCGCCGCCAACATACGGCGATAAGTCTCGGCATTCCCCGCGCTCGCGTATCCGGCGATCAGCACTAGGTTCTTACTCAGGAAGCGTGCAAGAGCACGGAGTGGTGGCGAACTTAAACCCTCGCGACAATCGTAGCCATGTGTATCCGAATCAACCGGTGCTCAAACTTCTAGAGTGTGGAGCTATCTCAACAACCGCGCGCAAAATGGACACCGAACACGAGTTCCTGGGCCGAGCGATCAACGATGCCAGCCTCCGCGGATCTGCTTGAAGAAATAGAACACGGAGAGAATCTGTATCGCCACAACTAGGACAAACGCAAGCAATACTAGGGATGCGCCCAAGGACGAAGGCAGGTCGCCAATGGCGTTCCAGATAAAGATCACGGCAAGCGCGAGTAGGCTCAGCATCCCGCAACAGCGATAAAAGAAACGGAGGCTGTCCTGTTTTGCCGGCTGAGAGAGCAGTCTGGCAAGCCACGATCCCGCCGCGGCAATAGCTAAGATTGCAGCCACAATGTAGGTTAGCGCATATTTTTGCTCTAGCAGTTGCAGTTCACCCGTGAAGAATAGCCATGCCCACACACCGAGGAGGACAATGCCTATGGCTATCGAGGTCCAGAGCAGCGGCCCTGCGGGTTTGCTATGTCTGTTATTCACAGGCCGCCATCTCCTTTTGATATTCTGCGTAACAGGCCGCCAGACTGCCACCGGACGCTGGCAACATCCGTCGAGCCTAGAATGTCGCGCACCATCGCGTAGGTGCCGGTCGGATCATCCGCTCGCGCTTCGGCAATACCTGGCACCAGTTCGAACGGTTTATTCATGATCTCATATCTAAGGCACCTAGATGGTGTCGCAATTTAAGAGTGTAGCTGGTTGTGGAGCTTAACACATAGGCACACAGATTCTGGCTGGCCGCCGTAAATGTCGATCCGTCCGCAAGACAGAAAGCTGCCCCCGCGGTATCACCGGCGATATATTACTTATAGCCTCGCAACATAAGAAGATTCTGTAGCGTAGGCGACAATGCTGGAAACAGTTGATCAGCATATATGTTGGTTAGCCAATGGGCTACAAGCGATGGCCATAAGCTCCTGCGCCAGCAATAGACGCATACAAGAATCAACTCTCCAGGGGCGAGTATCCAAAAGGATCCGAGCCCCCACAGTGGAATATGCGCAAGCAGCGAGAGAGCGTATGCGCAAAGCGCTCCGAGCGATAGGCGGCCAAAGCAATTCGAAAGATGCTCGATGGCATATCCTCGATCACCGACCTCCTCAGCTATCGGGGTGACAACGTTGAGAGCGAGCTTAATGATGATTCCTGGTAGCGCTATTACTTCCTCGGCCTTGAGAACGCTATTGACTGTAGTGGTGCTCCTGGCTGCTCCTTTGAGTATCAGGCTGCTTGCAATCTCTATAAGCACGAACGCAGCGACGCCCAAGAGGATGTCATCAGCCCGTAGGTTCCTCCACCCAATAGAAGCCAGAGGCAGGTTCTCTATTTTTGTCACCAGAACGATCAGCAAAAGCAAGGCAGCCAACGCGTATATGAGAACGAATAGATAGAATGAGGTCTCAAACGACAATCCTGCACGCTGGTTTGCGAACAAAATGAGCCGAACGGGAGGAGGCGCGATTGGAAGACCATACGTAATCATCAGTCCAACAAGAGTAGTCCAGTAGGTGGGCTGGCTCCGTACATTGCCTGCAAACTCACGTTTTGCGGTAATGTGACCTCTATTCACTCTGGGTAACTCCGCCTGCGCAGCCAGGCAAATCAAACGGCTCTGCGCCACATAGCAGCTTGACGTGTGCCAGGTTTTAGGTTCCGCGGATGCTCATGGCAACGGCGTTGCCCCAGGTGCGGGAGTAGGCGGAGGCCCTATAGATGGCGTTTCGGGGCTTCCTTCCGGCTCCGGCATGGGTACGAAAGCTGGTGCCTTCAGTAGATGTTTAGGAGTGGGCGTCTCGTGCGTCTGGTGCTCTTTGAACCATTCGAGCTCCTTATTCCACTCGTACTGCTCTTGCATTGTCAGCGGCATGGTGCTTGAAGCTATGTTAAACGAGGAAATGTATGGTGTAGCAAAGGTATTCGAGCTTTCCGAGTCGATGCCGTCTGGGTTACTTTCACTACTGCCCGCGCCATAGTTGGTATAGTCGATATACTCTTGGTAAGTACCCAGCACGGCCGTGTCGCTCTGAGACGATCCTTGAGCTTGGCTCGATCCGGCGCCGGGCGCTGCGCTGAGAAAGGAATCCAGCCCTTCCTGTATGAGCGTGGCGGTGCTGATGTCACCGAAGCCGTCGCCTCCAGAAGAGCTAGGGTTGAGGCCCAGCAGATCAATGGAATTCATTGGACTGTTGCCAACATAGGCGTATAGATTCGCCTGCCCGCCGGCCAGTCCGGCGGGATCAGGCGAGAGGAAGCGCTGCAGGAAGGGATTGTAGTAGCGCGCGCGCATGAATATGTGCCGGTCGAGTCGGTGCGCGCGAAGTTCTCGTCGATATTGAACCCCGGCAGCATATCCACTGTCCCCGCGCTGGAATATTCCTCCTGCACCACATTGAGCATATCACAAAAGTCAACAACCGGTTACCCGCACTCAGCCCATTGGACAGCAAAAGGCACGCATCGCGCGTGAGAGTATTCTCGCGCGCAGGTTTAGTACGCCGATTCCAGCAGACGCGTTAACTCGTTTTCATTGACTTCGTGCCCGACCACGTTTGCGCCGCGCACCTCCGCCAGCACCGTCGTCGCGATTCGCGAGATCTCCTCGTGCGGAACGCCCGCGTCGCGAAGCCGCGTCGGCACCTCGAATTGCGCGATAAACTTAGCCGCGCGATCAGCGCATTCCAGAGCCGATGGGCGCGGATTGGCTGTATCGAACCGGATGCCGAAGCCGCGCGCGATCGGTGCAAAGCGCTCCGGCGCGATGCCCGCCATGAACCGCATCACGTGCGGCAGCGTGATGCATGAGGTATAGCCGTGCGGCACGTTCCAATAAGGGCCGATCTGATGACCGAGCGCGTGCGAGATTCCGGCGCGAGTGTTCGTCATCCCGAAAATCGACATCCAGGCCGCAACTTGGCAGCGTATCCGATGTTCGATCTGTTCAGTGCCGGCGGTCGCAAGCGAAGGGCGCAGATGCGCGACCAGATCCTCGATCGCTTTTGCGCAAAGCGTGTCGGTGACGAGCTGATGGCGGGTCGAATAGATCGATTCGACCGCATGGTCGAGCGCGCGCATCCCGGTCGACGCCCACAGCCATGCCGGTGTCTCCAATGTCAGCTCCGGATCCAGGATGATCACGCGCGGCTGGGCGCTCGGATCTCCGGCGCCGCCCTTATGGCGCGTCGCCTCGTCGGTGACCCCTCCGAACGGCGTGTATTCAGCGGCCGAGAGAGTGGTGGAAATCGCAATTTGAGGGATAGTGGCGCTGGCCCCGTTCTCTCGCATCAGATGGACCGCGGCGACCTTTGCCATGTCGATCGGACTGCCGCCGCCGAAGCTGACGAACGCGTCGGCCTGAGTCTCGCGCGCTTGCGCAACCAGCGCATCAACGGTCTTGGATGGAACATGCTGCTGCGCGCCTTTGAATACGCCGGCTATGGCATCGCCGCCCGCGTGCGCGACCGTATCGAGCAGCTTCGATCCGCCAAGCGATTTGCCGGTTACGATAAGCGCGCGATGAGCGCCGATTCGTTTAAGCTCGCCACCCAGAGCGGAGACTTTGCCCGCGCCGAAGATGACGCTTTCGAGCTGCGTGAATCGATACACGCCGGAAGTCGTTTCCACGCTTCACCTCCAAACGGCTCTGGATTACGAGCCTGATGCTTTGTCCCTCTAAGCGATGCCGCGAGGGCGTTGCTACGGTCGGATTATAACAACGGTGCCCACCGGCAGGATGCGATGAAGTTGCGCGATATCGCGGTTATCAACCGAGATGCATCCGGTGGTCCAGTTCACGTCTCCAGCGTTGAGCAACGGAACGTCGGTGCCATGAATGCCGATATGCCCGCCTTCTCCGATGTCGCTTCCGTCCAGCGGCGACGCGCTGTCGCTGCGCAGGGCGGCAAAGCGCCACTTATCGATCGTATTGGGATAGTCCAGGGTCAGGAACCATCGATAGCGCCAGCTCAGATGCTTCTCCGTGATGACATAGATGCCCTCAGGCGTGCGGCGATCGCCCTCGTAAAGCTTGGTTCCATGGTCCTGCGCGCGGCCGAACACCGCGTGATATGAGCGAAACAGATCGCCCTTGAAGTAGACCACCAGTTGATGCCGCGATTTGTAGACGATAACCGCCCATTGCGACGGATCGAGCGCCACCATCCGATCGCTGTGATAATACTCGCGCTCGCCCTTGGTGAGAGCCTGCGGCGATACGTAATGATTCGCGACGCCGTCCACCGGCGCGGAAGCGAACGCGGCAGCATTTTGAGCCGCTGCTGGTGTCGCGGATGCGGAACTGGATTTCTCGATACCTAGAGCCTTGGTATCCTGCGGCGCCCATCCGGGAGCTATCTTACTGGTACTCGCTGTATTGGCCGGTGACGCCTGGATCGAGACGGGCGGCGTTTGTGCGCCGGTATCAGATACGTTGATTGCGAGCTTAAGGGCCAGCGCGCCAATCGCGATCATCGAGCATGCGCATATTTTTTTAAGAGTCACTGCCGTGAGCATTCATTTTGAAAACAGATGAGGGGCGCGTCAATCCGGGCGGCGCTAATGGCCGATAGCGCCGTTTGCGGCCCGCCTTGGAGGCGAAGAAATGGAGAAGGATATCGCACGCGCGATGGCGGCGCTCACGACCGGAATCTACGTCCTGACGGTCGCCGACGGGAGCAGTTGTCACGGCATGTCGTCGTCATGGGTGACGCAAGTCTCGGGCGAACCGCCGCTTCTGATTGCGGCTGTCGACACGTCGCATTTCACCAACGCGCTCATCCGGCGCGCCGGGGCATTCGGGCTCAATATCGTGGGCGCCCGCGGCAAGGCGCTTGAGGACTACTTCTACTCGCCGGCATCGCGCCGGCCGAACAATCTGGAACCGTTCGAATTCACGATGTCGCCGCACCTGAGCGTGCCGTGGCTTAGCGCCGCGTTAATTTCGATAGAGGCGCGCGTGGCGCAAAGTTATGTGGCCGGCGATCATACGATTTTCATAGCAGAGCCGGTGGGAATTCGAATTGGCGCGAACGATCGTCCGCTTACCTCGCTCGACCTCGATTATGTCTACGTCGGCGGCAAAGAACTCGTAAGCCGCGACCGCCGCGGTTGGAGATGAACCGTGGCGGCGCGAGAGCTCGGCGCCGCGTCATTTCTATAACCAAATTGGGTAAAATTGACGCCATCGGAATTGCTCTGATAGCATTCGCGCGCGGAGATTTTGCCGATGCCAATTGAGAAAAGCGAACTGCGCCGGGTGATGGGACACTTCGCGACCGGGGTCACGGTTATCACGACTTTTCGCAAATCCGGCGAGCTGCACGGGCTGACCGCCAACGCATTCTCCTCGGTGTCGCTGGTGCCGCCGCTGATCCTCATTTGCATCGACAAAAAGGCGGAAAGCTATCCATGTTTCGAGGAAAGCCGGGTCTTTACGGTGAATATCCTGGCCTCCGGTCAGGAGGATTTGTCGCGCCGATTCGCGGTCAGCGGCGGCGCGAAATTCGAGGGCGTCAGCTACCGTCCCGGCGCCAACGGCGCTCCGATCTTAAGCGGCGCGCTCGCATACCTGGAGTGCAATCTGGCGGGATCGATGGATGCCGGCGACCATACGATATATCTCGGCGAAATCGAGCAGGCCGAAGCCAACGATGTTGCGCCGCTGTTGTTCTTTCGCGGTGGTTACCGGGCGATCGGAGACTAGCGGCCTGAAGGCATCGCGACCCGCCTGAAACGCGCTACTTGAGTGTCAATTCCCCCACGCCTGGCTGGCATTTCGGTTTTCCTTCCCTCTCATAACGAGGAAGCGAACGTGGAGCGTGTCGTCCGCGGATACCTGGCCGTGTTGCCCGATATCGCAGATGACTACGAGGTGATTGTCGTCAATGACGGCAGCCGCGATCGGACCGGTGAAATTGCCGCGCGGCTTGCGGCCGAAAATCCTCACGTCAAAGTCGTAAATCACGAGGTAAATCGCGGCTATGGCGGGGCGGTGATATCGGGAATCCGCGCCGCCACGATGCCGTACGTGATGCTCTCGGACGGCGACGGCCAGTTCGATCCGAAAGACACCGCAAAGCTGGCGGCGCTGATGCCTGCCAATGACGTGGTCGCGGGTTATCGCATCGCGCGCGCGGACAATTTCGCTCGCCGCCTGAATGGCAAGGCGTGGACAATCCTGGTGCGGATAGTGCTGGGCGTCGGCATCCGCGACATCGATTGCGGATTCAAGATGTTCAAGCGCGAGTTTCTGGACGGGATGGACCTGCGTGCGCACGGCGCGATGATCTCGACCGAGCTGATGGCGCGGGTGAGAGGACGCGGCGCCAGGGTCGCCGAGGTTCCGG
>JASHOJ010000300.1 GCA_030041155.1 Candidatus Binataceae bacterium
ATCTGCTGCGGATTCAGTATCGACCCGAACTCTATCGGCAGCGAAAAGACGTTCACCAGCCCCAAATTCCTCCATACACCAGGTAATCATCGCCGATAGCGAAGACTCGGGCATAAGATCGGCGGCGGGATGGAGCGACAAGATCCGGGTACGAATCCGATCGGGAAACAGCATCGTGCGCAGATGCGCCAGCGCGCTCGCCCGATAGACCTCAGGATAGGGAACGACGTGGCGTCCGCGACGATCGCGACCGACAGTGGTGCCACTGGTTGTAAACTCACAGGCTGGAGCATTTGGCAGCAGACTGGCAGGCGAAAAATTGGCGTATTTGAAAGCCACCGTGCTGACTAGCGGGATGTCCTTAATGGTTTCGACTGTCTTGGGCGTTCTCTTAAGATGCTCACAGAACGTTTTATAAGCTAAAACACCGCTATATTGATTACGATAGACGCTCAGCAGCAGCTCTTCAAATCGTCCCGGCTCGGGCGAGCGGATGAACGACAAGACCTGCTCGATTATGTCCGCAGCGAGACTCACGACAGGCTCGTGCGTCGATCATGTCGCGAGCGGGAAAATCGTTCAATCCCGCGCTGCCAACGGCAGAACGGTATTTACGAAGGACACGGAATCAACTACCATCCGGATGCAGTCGTGGTTGAAGGTGGGGGGTCGGTTCCGGAGGGGTATCCGGCGGTTGAGTGCCGGTTCATTACGAGAAGTATTAGACTTCCGCAGTCCGACGCGAGGAAGCAATCTCATCAAGCACCACGGAAATGTAACGGCCCTTGCGGCATGAATGTATCTTTGCAATGAGGATTTGCGCGTCGCACTGCGGGAGGGGACTCGCATAAAATGAAAAACTTTATTGCAGGAATTGTCTTGGGATTCCTCGCGAGTTGCAGCTTGGCGTTTGCGGCCGCGAATGTGGGCCACAACGGCATCTTCTGGAATAAGCTCAACCTCTCCGCGAAGGGCGGGTACGTCAACGGCTACTCTGACGCGATGAAGGTAACAACGGCTCAGCTCGACAATCTGACAATCGCGGCGAACATGTTCCACTGGAAAGGCGCACCCAAGATCATCAAGGAGACCAGTCGCCAGCTCTCTATGGCCGAACTGAGCCCGGAGCAGATCGTCAAGCGGCTCGATGCGCTGTACTCGAACCAAAAATACAGTGAGCTCGACTTGGGCGAGGCGATGCAGGTGCTGACAATGCGAGCGCATGAGACCGCTCTTCCCGCGTCCTCACCTTCGCGGAATCGCTAAAGCGTCGCGCACAGATGAATCAAAAGAGGCGGCCCATCAGGCCGCCTTTTTATTTGTGACGAATCCCGCGTCTTAACGTATTGAAACGTACTCGGCTGAGCCTTAGCTTGAGTTGCGGGAAGTGGTTTCATGAATGCCCCGGCGTTTCTGCTGGAACGAGCGTTGCGCGCCACCGTCGGTGTGCATACCTACGTACCTTCGACCCACGTCTCGGCGACAATCGGCCTTGGCACCGATCGGCGCGGCACCGGCACTATCGTCAGCGCTGACGGGCTAATCCTCACCGCACATTATCTTTTGCTCGGCGCGGAGAACGTGGTTGTGACGCTGGCCAATGGCGATCAGCATCGGGGCAGAATTGTCGGCAAGGATTACAGCACCGGCCTGGGGCTGGTGAAGATAGATATCGGCCAGGCGCTGCCGGTTCTCAATGTTGTCGCTTCCGAGAAATGTGCGGTCGGCGAGGAGGCGTTCACGGTCGCTAGCCTGGGCAGTGAAAAACGATGCGCCGATACCGGCATCGTTACCTACCTTGGCCCGTTCGACGCGGTGTGGGAATTCGCGCTCGATCGATGCGTTTGCGTGACGGCCGCATCGCTTACGATCGGACTCACCGGAGGAGCAATTGTTGACCGGCGAGGAAATCTGATTGGTGTTTCATACCTGAATTTCGCGGACCTGAGCCGTGCGGTACTCGGCATCCCGGGCGAATACTTTCTGAATACGCGTGACGAGCTTCTGAAGCACGGCCATCGCACCAGCGCTCAGCCCCGCGCATGGTTGGGCGTGCTCTCATACACGCTCCATGAGCATGTGGTGATAGCGAATGTGATGCCGGGCGGCCCGGGCGAGAAGGCGGGTCTTCAGCAGGGCGACCTGGTGCTGGCGGTCAATGGCAAGGATGTGAACGATCGCCGCGTGATGTATGACGCTCTGCTGGACCACCGACCCGGCGATCGTGTGATGCTCAAGGTGCTGCGTAATAACCGCGTCCAGCAGGTGGATATTCCCGCTATCCGCGCCGAAGACTATTTCGCCTAGCCTTACGCCGTTCAATAGTAAACCCGCTGGCGCTCCAGCAGGGACTCAGGCGGCTTTCGCGCCCTTTTTCTGCCGCGATTCGATAGCGGCCTGCGCAGCGGCCAGCCGTGCAACCACAATTCGAAACGGCGAGCACGAAACGTAATCGAGGCCGAGCCGATGGCAGGTTTTGACGCTTGCGGGATCGCCGCCGTGTTCACCGCATATGCCGATTTTTAGCTTCCGATTCGCTTTGCGTCCGCGTTCGATCCCGATGCGCATCAAATCGGCCACGCCCGACGCGTCCAGCTCCTGGAACGGGTCCTTGCGGTAAATTCCACGGCGCAGATAGTCGCCAAGGAATTTGGAGGAATCGTCGCGTGAGAGCCCATATGTCATCTGGGTTAGATCGTTGGTGCCAAACGAAAAAAACTCCGCCGATTTCGCGATTTCGCCCGCCATCACGCATGCGCGCGGCACCTCGATCATGGTCCCGATCGTGAACGCCACCTTGGACCCAGTTTCCGCGAACACCTGCCGCGCGACATCGCGGATGTCCTCGGCCAAAAGATCGAATTCCTTTTTGTCGCCGATAAGCGGCAGCATGATTTCGGGAATCGCTTTAACGCCCTGCTTCCTGAGCTCGCAGGCGGCCTCGAGAATCGCGCGCGCTTGCGCCTGGTAAATTTCCGGATAGCTGATTCCAAGCCGCGACCCGCGATGCCCCAGCATCGGATTGAATTCGAACAGGCTGTCGCGCACCTGCTTCAGATGGGCCGGCATCACGCCGATTTTCGCGGCAAGCTCCTTAATTTCCCCGTCTTCTTTGGGCAGAAATTCGTGCAAGGGAGGGTCGAGCAATCGAATCGTGACCGGCAGCCCAGCCATCTCCTTGAGGATTCCAACAAAATCCTCGCGCTGCATCGGGAGAATTTTCGCCAATGCCGCGCCACGCTGGGCCGCGTTTTCCGCCATGATCATCTGGCGCACCGCTTCGATTCGCTCGGGATCGAAGAACATGTGCTCGGTGCGGCATAGCCCTATTCCCTCCGCGCCGAAGCCGCGCGCCACGCGCGCGTCATTTGGAGTATCGGCGTTGGCGCGCACGCCAAGCTCGCGCTCGGCATCCGCCCATGACATGAACTTCTTCAGGTATGCGGGAATTTCCGGCTGGACGGTCGGGACCCGCCCTACGATCACCTCGCCCGCGGTCCCGTCAAGGGTCAGATACTCTCCGCGGCGCACCACGCGCCCATCGGAGCTTACGGTTCCCGCACGATAATCGATTTCGAGCGCGCTACATCCGGCCACGCAGCACTTGCCCATCCCGCGCGCGACCACCGCCGCGTGACTGGTCATGCCGCCGCGCGCGGTCAGGATGCCTTCGGCGACTTGCATCCCATGGATGTCCTCGGGCGAGGTTTCCTGCCGCACCAGAATTACCGGACGGCCGGCCGCGCTGACTGCGACCGCCTCTTCGGCGGAGAATGCGACTTCGCCGAACACCGCGCCGGGCGATGCGGGCAATCCGCGCGCGATGACTTCCTTTTTAGCATTCGGGTCGAGGCGCGGGTGCAGAAATTGATCCAGCGATTCGGGCTCGACGCGCATCAGCGCGGTGCGGCGGTCGATAAGCTTCTCGTCAGCCATGTCGACCGCGATCCGCACAGCCGAAAACGCGGTGCGCTTTCCATTGCGGGTCTGGAGCATGAACAGGCGCTCGCGCTCGATCGTGAACTCCATGTCCTGGCAGTCTTTGAAGTGGCGCTCGAGACGCTGGCCGATCGCAACCAGCTCTTTGTAGGCCTTGGGAAAAGTTTCCTCCAGGGTGGCGCGCTCCGAGCGGCGCCGCTCTTCACTGATACCCTCGCGCGCCGCCGCGCGCCGCCCGGCGGCGATACTGTTGGGGCGCGGCGTGCGAACCCCGGCGACCACATCCTCCCCCTGAGCGTTGGGCAGAAATTCACCGTAGAGGCCCTTCTCGCCGGTAGCGGGATCGCGCGTGAATGCGACACCAGTTCCGCAATTGGGTCCGAGGTTGCCGAACACCATCGATTGCACGGTAACCGCGGTGCCCCAATCGCCGGGGATATTGTTGATGCGCCGGTAGGTGATCGCGCGGTCGTTGTTCCATGAACCGAAGACCGCGCCAATCGCCTCCCAGAGCTGCTCATTCGGATCCTGCGGAACGTCGCGTCCGATGCGCGACCGGATCAGATCGCGAAACTCGGAAACCAGTTCGCGCAGATCATCGACGTTCAGGTCTACGTCATCGCGCACGCCGCGAGCGGCTTTCTTGCGGTCGATTACCGCCTCGAACGGATCCTGATCGGTTTTGCTCTCGGGCTTGAGCTTCAGCACCACGTCGCCGTACATCTGGCAGAAGCGCCGGTACGAATCCCACGCGAAGCGCGGATTTTGCGATATCGCGGCAAGACCCTCCACGGTTGTGTCGGTGAGGCCCAGGTTCAGCACCGTATCCATCATTCCGGGCATTGAGACCCGCGCGCCCGACCGGACCGATACCAGCAGCGGATTTTTCGGGTCGCCAAATTTGCGCCCCAGCGCCTTCTCCACGCGGGCGATGCTCTTATTCACGCCCGCTTCCAGGCCCTTCGGATACTTGTGCTTGCTTGCGTAAAAGTAATTGCAGACCCGGGTTGAAATCGTGAACCCAGGCGGCACCGGCAGTTTGAGCGAAGCCATTTCGGCAAGATTCGCTCCCTTGCCGCCCAGCAAATCACGCATCGCGGATCGGCCCTCCGCGACACCAGCGCCAAAGAAATAAATGTCGGGATGCACACGCGGCATTTGGTTATCGTCTCCAGTCTCCGCCGATGCGGAAGCGGTTTCGGTTACAATCGGCTTTGTTTCACTTCGCCCAACCGACCCGGTCGCGGATTACTTCAACCAGGCGGGCTATCGGAACCCGCTCCTGGCTGGTGCTATCGCGGTCGCGCAGCGTCACCGTATCGTCGGACATCGTCTGATGATCGACGGTGACGCCGAGCGGGGTTCCGACTTCATCCTGGCGCCGATAGCGGCGTCCGATGGAGCCGGCCTGATCGTAGGCGGTGGTGAAGTGCGGTTTCAATATCTCACGTATCGCTTGAGCTTTTTCCGGCTGTCCGCCCTTGCGCAGCAGCGGATAGACGGCGACTTTGATTGGCGCAAGGCGCGGATCAAGCCGCAGGACGATTCGCTCCTCGTTCTCGACCACGTCTTCATCGTAGGCGTCGAGCATGAACACCAGCATCGCGCGGTCGACGCCTAGCGCCGGCTCAATCACCCACGGGCGATAACGGGTCCTGGCTTCCTCATCGAAATAAGTCAGATCCTTGCCGCTGAACTTCGCGTGCTGATCGAGATCGAAGCTGCTGCGCTTGGCGATTCCCTCCAGCTCGCCCCATCCGAACGGGTACAGGAATTCGAGATCAGTGGTGCCGCTCGAATAGTGCGACAGTTCGTCGCTTCCGTGCTCGCGGCGCCGCAGGTGCGCGGGATTGGCGCCGTATTTCACGTGCCAGTTGAAGCGGCTTTCCACCCAATAGGCGTACCACTTCGCTTCCTCGGCAATATCGGGGCGGATGAAGAACTCCATCTCCATCTGTTCGAATTCGCGGGTGCGAAAAATGAAATTCTCGGTCGTGATTTCGTTGCGAAACGCCTTTCCGATCTGTGCGACTCCGAACGGCAGCTTCACGCGCTGGGTGTCGACCATATTCTGGAAGTTAGCGAAAATTCCCTGCGCCGTTTCGGGCCGCAGGTAAACCAGCGACGCCGTATCCTCAACCGGTCCCATAAAGGTTTTGAACATCAGGTTGAAGTTGCGCGCCGGGGTAAGCTCGCCTCCGCAATCGGGACATTTGCCGCCCGCGATTTTGTCGGCGCGAAAGCGGTGCTTGCATGCTTTGCAATCGACCAGCGGGTCGGTGAAGTTCTGCACGTGACCGCTAGCTTCCCAAGTGCGGGGATGCTGAAAAATTGCGGAGTCCAGCCCCATCACGTCGTTGCGCAACTGCACCATCTCGCGCCACCACGCTTCCTTGACGTTGCGCTTCAGCTCCACGCCGAGGGGACCGTAATCGAAGGTCGAGCCCAGGCCGCCGTAGATATCGCCGGTCGGAAACACGATTCCGCGCCGCTTGCACAGGTTGACCAGCTTCTCCATCGTCACCGTGTTCTTGCGCGCCGGCTGATCCGGCGGATTTTCGCCGCTTTTGATTTGGTTCTGAATTTCGCTTCCCATCTGGATCTGAATTCGAGTTTCGCGCCTCAGGGCAGCTTTACAATCTCCGCCGCCACCACCGCGCCGCCCGCTAGCTCTAGAATCGCAACCGTGCCCGGCACGCCGACAAGGTTATGCGGCAGAGTGGCGCTGCCCGGATTGATGACGACCGTCGCTCCGAAGCGCGCGATTCCTTCCACGTGGCTATGCCCCTGCACGATCACGTCGACCGGTCCGCCGAAATTTCTCTCGACCGCGCGCGTAAAAACCTCTTCCGAGGTCTCGTCCGGAGTCGGTATCGCGTGAACCAGTCCGACCCTGACGCCTTCGAGTTCCACCAGATGAGCTTCGCGCACGCGCTCGTCCGGTTCGAGTTTGAATTTATGACCGTCAAGGCCTTCGTCGCCATTGCCGAGCGCCGCTATC
>JASHOJ010000301.1 GCA_030041155.1 Candidatus Binataceae bacterium
GCGAAGTATATAAAACGGTCATATTGAAACCCGCCGCCCGGCGCGCCATCGCGCGGCCGATTCCACCCCATCCGATGATTCCGAGCGTCGCGCCGTGAATCTCCGGTCCGACGAGGATCTGCGGCCCCCAGGTTTTCCATCGCCCGGCCCGAACCTCCCGATCGCCACGTGCGATTCGCCGCGCCGTCGCAAGCATCAGTCCGAAAGCGAGATCGGCGGTCGCGTCGGTCAGCACGCCCGGCGTGTGTCCGACGGCGATACCCGCGCGGGTCGCGGCGTCGAGGTCGATATTATCGACCCCCACCGCAAGATTGCTGATGACGCGCAGCCGCGGCGCGTGAGCAATCAGGTCCGCGTCGATTCGATCGGTGAGCATCGTGAGCGCGCCGTCCGCATCGCGCAGCCCGCGGATTAATTCCGCACGGGGCGGCGGCAACTCGCGCGGCCATACGCTGACCGCCGCTTGTCGCGCGAGCACGGCGCTCGGAGCTTCGGCGATCGCGCGGGTGGCGAAGACTCGCGGCCGCGGCGCTCGGCTTTTTTTCATCGCAGGCATTCCATTTGAGTTGAGGGCGCGATCATTTTGCGATCCGCGATTTATGCGGGCGGTTCAAATGCGCGTCTGGCTTTGCTATACGCGACAGACGTGAGCGACTCTACCACATCGAAAATAATCGAGGACGCTGCGCGATCCGGCCGCGGCGTTCTTTCCGAAATCGAAGCCAAGCGCGTGGTTTCCAGCCTGGGAATTGCGACCGCGACGCCCGAGGCCGCGCGCACCGCGGATGAGGCGGTCGATGCGGCGCGCCGAATCGGATCCGCGGTTGCGCTCAAGGTGCTCGCGCCCGAAGTCAACCACAAGAGCGAGGTGGGCGGTGTCGAGCTGAATCTAGCGACACCCGCTGAGGTCCGCGCCGCCTTCGAGCGGATTCGCGCCAATCTTATGGCGAAGATTCCCGACGCTCACTTCGAAGGCGTCGCGGTCCAGCCGATGGCGGCGGCGGGCGGCGTGGAGATGCTCATCGGGATCGTGCGCGACGATCGCTATGGCCCGACGATCATGGTCGGACTTGGCGGAGTCATGGTCGAGGTGCTGAAGGACACCGCAATTCGGCTTGCGCCGATCACGATGCGCGAAGCGCGGCAGATGATCGCAGAGCTTCGCGGCGCGGCAATTCTAAACGGCGTGCGCGGCAGGCCGGCCGCGGATATCGACGCGCTCGCGCAGGCGCTGGTCAGGCTGTCGGAGTTCGCCGCGGCATATCCTCAGGTTCGCGAAATGGACCTGAATCCGGTCACAGTTTATCCGCGCGAGCTTCAGGTGCTCGACGCACGCATCCTGCTCGCCGAAAAGCCGCAGGCAGCGGACGCGGATCCGAACCGGCGCGCGCGGCTTGAGAATCTGCGGCGCGCTTTTTTTCCGCGCTCGGTTGCGGTTATCGGAGACAAGAAAGCGGGCGGCTACATGTGGTTGCGCGCGATGGCGAATCTCAAGACCAAACTCTACTCGGTGCAGATCGATCCGAACGAGATTGCCGGAATCGAAGCGATGGGAGTGGAGAATCACAAGAGCCTGGCCGAGATCACCGAGCCGATAGATTACGCGGTGAGCGCGGTGCCGAGGCAGGTCGCGCCGAGGATCCTGCGCGACTGTATCGCGAATCGGGTCGGTTCGATCGGATTTTTCACTTCGGGATTTTCCGAAACCGGCGAGGAGCTGGGAATCAGACTCGAGCGCGAGCTGCGTGAGGTCGCGCTCGACTCGCCGATCGCGCTGGTCGGTCCCAATTGCATGGGCCTCGCCAATCCGGCGCTCGGAATGCGAAATTATCCAGAAGGCAAGGTCGGCGAGCCGGGCGACGTCTGCTTTATCTCGCAAAGCGGGACGCACACGAT
This sequence comes from Candidatus Binataceae bacterium, assembly GCA_030041155.1. Lineage (GTDB taxonomy): Bacteria > Desulfobacterota > Binatia > Binatales > Binataceae > JBARDN01. The sequence goes on from JASHOJ010000301.1 coordinate 1,897, forward strand.
AAACTTCTGCGTGCAGGCGGGCGCGCGCGGAGTCCGAATCCATCTGGCGGCGTCGATCGGAAACGTGCTGGTGCACGAGGCCGCGGACTATATCGACTTGATGGCGGCCGACAGCGCCACTCGGGTTATCGGGATGTATATCGAAGGCGTGCGCGATGGCCGCCGCTTCTTTGAGAGCCTGCGCGCCGCCGCCGCGCGCCATCCGGTCGTGGTGTGGAAGGGCGGCGTCACCCAGGCGGGTGCGCGCGCGACCTTTTCTCACACCGGATCGCTCGCCACCGACGCCGCGCTGTGGAGCGCGCTGGTCGCTCAGGCGGGCGCGGTTGCGGCCGGCTCGCTAGACGCCGCAATCGACGCTATCGAGTTGTTCTCGCGCGGCCGGAGAGTTGCCGGACGCCGGATGGGGCTGGTGGCGACGACCGGCGGCCAATCAGTGGTGATCACCGACACGTTTTCCGCGGCCGGCCTTGAGATTCCCGCGCTCTCGGACGCCTCTTACGAGGAGCTCAAGACCTTCTTCAACGTGATTGGCGGAAGCTATAGGAACCCGCTCGATGCGGGCGGCACTATCGGTTCGGGACTGCATCCGGGCGGCCTCGATCGAATTCTCGCAATCCTCGATCGCGATCCGAAGATCGATTCGATCGTGCTCGAGATCGGCACCGGCTTTCGTGCGGCAAGATGGGCCACCCATGAGGATGAGCTTTGCGCGCTGCTCGACAAGATTGCCGAGTTCGCGGCGAAATCCGCCAAGCCGTTCGCGATCGTGATGCATCCGGGCCATCTGCCGGCAATCGTTGCACGGGCAAGCGAGCTTGCCCGCGAGCGCGGACTGGTCACGTTCGAAACCTTTGAGCGCGCGGCCGCCGCATTTGCCGCAGCGGCCGTGTACGATGAGCGACGCGCCGCGCGAGGCTAGGGCGGCGAGATTATAGTCAGCGCGGCGGACTGCGCGTCGCCATCGACGATTGCGAGGAATTTTATTATCGGCGACCAGCTCGTCTCGACTACCCCGTGCGCGGGTCCGTACGCCACCTGGTATGCGCTGTCGGCGTGGACTGTGTAGGTGATGAGCTTGCGCATCGCGATTCCGCCTTCGGGCTGAAAGG
>JASHOJ010000302.1 GCA_030041155.1 Candidatus Binataceae bacterium
CGCGCGCGACGTAAGCCTGTTCGAGCAGCTCGGATGCCTTTCGCCGCACCATGTTTTTGTTGAGGAGGAGCTTTTTCTGGATGAAGAGCGGCCCGGATTTGCACGGGAATTCGCTGCGTCCTTGGGATGCGCACTTGAGGGTGTGCTGCGTGAGCTGCCATCGGCAACTCTGTCGCTAGAGGATGCGGCAGCGCTACGCCGCGCACGCGAGACCGCGCGATGGCGCGCGATCGCGGGCGGCCGGGTCGAACTCATCGAAGGCGATCTACTGAGCTGGACCGTAGTTTATGATCGCGACGCGCAATTCACGCCGTCGCCGGGATTTCGCACCGTAACTGTGAGCCCGTTTGGCTCGCGCGAGGATCTTCGCTCGCGGTTGATGACGGCGGCTGGCCGGCTTGAGGCTTTTGCGATAGCCGGCGATGAGGAAAGCAAGTATCGCGCGCTACTCAGCGAACTTGGAGTCACACATGTTGCGCGGACCGGTGACATACAGTCGCCGCCGTTGACCTGGCGTCACGGTGGCGGAGCTTTCTTGGATTCTATGACCTGGCGCGGGGTCGGGAAACCTGCAAGTGAGAAATCGCGATGAGCGATCTCGGCGATCTATTCCGCCGTCATCTGGCGCAGACATCGGACGCTCCGATTGGTCTGGAAATCGATCGCGCGCAAGGATGCTGGTTGTACACGCGCGACGGTCACCGCTATCTCGACATGATCGCGGGAATCGGAGTATCGGCGCTCGGCCATGGTAATTCCGCGGTTGCCGAGGCGATTGCTGATCAGGCACGGCGTCATCTGCACGTGATGGCGTACGGCGAATATGTGATCGCGTCGCAGGCCCGATTAGCCGCCCGCCTTTGCGAATTGCTGCCGCAAAGCCTGAACCGCGTCTACTTCACAAACAGCGGTGCGGAAGCTATCGAGGGTGCGATCAAAGCGGCGCGCAAGTTCACGCGGCGCAGGGCGCTGGCCGCGTTCGACGGCGCGTATCATGGCGACACGATGGGCGCCCTCGCGCTTGCAGGAAATCCCACGTTCAGAGAGCCATTTGAGCCGCTCATCGCGCCAATTCTCCATCTGCCCTACGCCGACGAACGCGGGCTTGCCGCGATCGACCAATCCGTGGCGGCGGTCTTTATCGAGCCGGTGCAGGCTGAGGGCGGTGTCCGCGTGCCGTCGCGCGATTTTATCGCGGCCCTGCGGAAAAGGTGCGACGCCAACGGTTCATTGCTGGCGTTCGACGAGGTTCTTACCGGCTTCGCCCGCACTGGTCGGATGTTTGCACTTGAGCATTTCGACGTGGTCCCGGATATCGTGGTGATGGCGAAAGCGCTCGGCGGGGGCCTTCCACTTGGTGCCTTTGCCGCCCGCGACGAACTGATCGGAGTCCTGGCCCACGACCCTCCGCTTGGGCATATCACGACGTTTGGGGGGCATCCGCTTTCCTGCGCCGCCGGACTGGCCGCGCTCGAGGTAATCGCCGCGGAGAATCTTGCCGAGCGTGCGCGATCGATTGGGCAATATCTGCGTGACCGCATTGAATCTCTGGCCGCGCCGGAAATCGCGAACGTCCGCGGAATCGGGCTCTTATGGGGGATCGATTTTCGCGACGCGGACTTCGCTCATCGATTTGCCGCCGCGGCGCTGGAGCGCGGAATCGTGATCAATTGGACGCTCAATGCCGAAACCGTGATTCGGCTTGCGCCGCCGCTGGTGATTTCTCGCGAGGAGATCGATTTCGCCGTCGACGCGATGCGCGCCGCACTGCGCGATGCTCGCCGTTAGCCGCGAGTTGCCGGCAGAATCTTGCTCGGATGCCTTAGGGCAGGAACCGCTTGCGAGAAAGTCCGCGGCGGCGGGCTTTAGCCTCATCGCCCGCTCGTCTATGATCGTTGCCCGGCGCGTTCTATCCGACGACCGGCCGAATCGCGTGAGCATCTCTCGCGGCAAAGATAATCCCGCCCAAACCGCCACTGGTCCTCCGATCGTGCCCGGCGACACGATGCCGGTTGCGGCCATTTTTCCGTGGACCAGCGACGACGAGGATGCGATCAAAACGCTCAAGATCGCCGGAGCACTGGGCCTCATTTTCCTGCTCGCTTATTCGATCGTCGATCTGGCGAATCGGCGCGTCGGCGCCGCCGATGCGCCGGGGGCGATCGGACATTGGATCCTGCTCGCGGGCACCTGCCTGTTTTTCGGCATCACGTGGGCAAGGTCGTTCCGCCGCTACTGGAGATTCTGGACGCTCTGCTACGGAATTTTCATGATGGCGATGTTCGTAGTGATAAGCGCGCGCACCGGCGATCCGGAGTCGCGCTTTATCGCGATCCTGCTGTGTCCGCTCGCCGCGGCTTCGTTCGTCAACTGGGGATGGCGCTGGCAGCTCGCGATCAACATCGCCGCGGTGGTTATTTTTTCGGCCGCGATGCGGCTGGTGCCGATCTCGACCCAGTTCCATACGTACCGATGGTTGGGGCTTTTGGCGGGACTAGCGTTCGCGCAATCCACTGCGATGTTTCTCGAGCGCTATCGAGATCGCATCCGCGGACAATTGGAAAACCTCGCCGATGCCGCGCGCTTTCGCGAAAATCAAATGGCTACGATGGCCCATGACATCCGCAGCCCGGTTGCCGCGCTGACCGGATATGCGCAACTGCTCGAGGAGGACGGCGTCGACGCGGCTGAACGCCGCCAGATCCTGGCTCGCATCGGTTCGACCGCGTGGAGCATGAACCTGGTGGTGAGCAACGTCCTCGATCTCTACCGCATGCAGCAGGACGGACAGGTGACTCCCAAGAAAGCGCGCGCCGATCTCGATCGGATAATCAAGGAGGCGGTCGACGATGGCGCCGCCGAGGCGCGCCGGCGCGGAATCGAATTCAGAACCGTGCTCGCGCCGTTTCCGCGCGCAACCCTGGACCCGCATCATCTCGACCGTATTTTGCGCAACCTGCTCGGCTATGCGATCAGCCGCGCGCCGAAGGGTCCGCTCTCACTTCGCACTGCTGTGAACGGCGCCATGCTCAAAATGGAAGTGACGGCTCAATCTATGCTGGTCTCGAGCGCAGAGCTTGCGAACCTGCTCGCGCCCAAGGCTCCCGACCTGCCGGCGCGCGAACTTCCGCTGTTCGTGGCGCGCACGATGGCCGAGGCGTCAGGCGGATCGCTCGAGGCATTCTCGCAGCGCGGGACCGGCCTCACCTTGATCGCTACGATGGAGTTGATGATGCCGGAGAAGCGTGGCGATGCCGGCGGCGATCGGGGCGCAGCCTGATTCTCAACTCTGGGGTATAATTGAAGCATCACTTGAAGTTCTCCAAAGATGCAAAACCGGCGCGCGCGGAACGCCACGCGTCGGCCGGCGGCGGCGAGTTCGAGCTGATCGAGCGAATATGCGCGCGCCTTCCGCTCTCGCGGCGGGTTATCCTTGGCCCTGGAGACGACGCCGCGATTATCGCAGCTCGTTCAGGCCGCCAGCTCGTCACGATCGACTCGATTGTTGAAGGCGTGCATTTCAACCTTGCGTGGGGCACGCCCGAACAACTCGGCGAACGCGCGCTTGCGATTAATCTAAGCGATATCGCCGCAATGGGCGGCGCGCCCTCGGCATGCGTGATTAATCTTGGAATCCGCCCGAGCCTGGAGGTTCGATTCTTCGAACGGATGTATTCCGGGCTTGCTGCCGCCGCGCGCCGGACCGGCGTCGATGTGGTTGGCGGGAACGTCACCAAATCGAGTGAGCTGACTATAACGATTGCGCTGTTTGGCGACGCGCCGCGCACTCCGCTCCGCCGCGATGCGGCGCGGCCTGGCGACCGAATCTATGTGACCGGCACGCTGGGCGACGCGGCGCTCGGATGGCGTATCGCGGCCGGAAAAATTCCGGCTCGCGGTTTGGTTCGTAAATATCTTGTCGACCGGTATCTCGCGCCTGAGCCGCGGCTAAAGGC
>JASHOJ010000037.1 GCA_030041155.1 Candidatus Binataceae bacterium
TGCGGCATAGCTCGCCGGGGAAAGTCCGTACTTGCGGACAAATATCCTGGTCATGTGGCTTTGATCGGCGAAACCGCTGGCGGCCGCTGCATCGGCCAAGGCCGCCCCGCCGGCGATCAATCGACGGGCCAGATCGATCCGCCGCTGCACCAGATAAGCGTGCGGCGTCAGCCCGGTGGACCTGATAAAGCCGCGCAGTACCTGAAAACGGCTGAGCCCGCTCGCGCGTGCCAGGTCGTTCAGCGTAATGGGCGATGTCGGTTGATCGTCGATCAGCGATTTTATCACAGCGATGGCTCGGGACGACGAACTTCCGGCCGCGCGCGACGGGCACTTGCGCATGACATCGCGCAACAACATCAGCGCCCATGCTTCCGCGTCCAAGGTGGCTAGTCCGGCATTTGGGCAGGTGCAGGCGTCGAACAAGCTGCGAAAGCGATCGGCGGCTCGCTGATCCATGATCACAGGGTGACGAAACTCGTATTCCTGAGTTTTGCCTTCGCTGATGTCGCCGACCGTCTGGGCGATCCGCGGCGGGTCGAAATACAGCATCCGCCAGGAGCGGCCGGTATCGCCGATCGGGGCACCGTCGTGCACCTCGCCGGCGTTGACGGTGATGACGTTGCCGGCGCCGGCCTCCACCATGCCGCGGCAGCTATGGGATTTGTGGGCGCCTCGGACAATCACGCCAACGCCGAATTGCTCATGGGTATGTCGCGAAAACGTATGGCGCGTGTCCGCTTCGACCGCGGTGACGCCGGCAATCGCGCATGGCAGGATTTTGAACTCGCGCTTGACCATGGGACGAGGAGTTAGACCGTTATAGTGATCGTCATAAGGATTTTGTTCTCGGTTGGCGTTGCTGTCACGCGGCTTTGAGGCCGACGGCGAGACTTGACAGCCGCGCTTGCGGCCCGCGACCCCTCCTCATTCCTCCCCTTTCAGGGGAGGAAGTCGCGCGCGGCTTCGCCGCGCATCACCGCGATTCTCGGGGCGCGCCGCATGCGCTTCTCTCCCCCTGAAAGGGGGAGAGATAGAGTGGGGGTCCGCTGACTCGTCGCCTTCCGATGCGGCGACGAACAGCGAAAGCAAGAAGCCCGGATTGAGCGCGGCGAAATCCGGGGTGGTGATGCAAGCCTCACTATCGACCCCGGGTTTCGCTGCGCTCTACCCGGGCTACAAGGGGTGGCCTTCACGCCCCCGCGCTCGCCTTGATCATGTTCCTCCAAATCGCCTTCAGCGCCGCAAGGCGCTGGACCGCCGTCGAGGCGAGCGCGGAAATCGGACTGCCGGAGTCGTGGTCGTTGGACTCCAGGCCATAGCCGATGAAGCGCAGCGCCTGCGCCAGGTTCTCGATCTCGTTGAGCGGCTCTTCCATGTCCAAGGCGAAGCCTTGCATCTTCGCCAGTGATCTTGCGGCACGTCGGGGCGTGCGTTTTCTGCGACCGATACGGCTTCCGCGCGCCATGGCTGCTCCCTGTTGCCGACATGTTCAACCTTTAACATTATGATCAAGGCCAAAACTGATGTCAACATTTTGTTAAACGTTACGCTGGTAGAGTTGCGCATGGTCCTATCGCCTGCCCAGTGCCGTGCCGCCCGGGCCTTGATCGCCATGGATCAAGCCACCCTGGCCGCGGCCGCGAACGTGTCCCGCAACGTCATCATCGACTTCGAAAAGGGCCGGCGCAGGCCCGGCCGCAATAATCTCGCCGCCATTCAGCGCGCGCTCGAAGAGGCCGGCGTGGAATTCACCAACGGCCGCGCGCCCGGCGTCCGCCTGAAGAAGTCGAAGAAATAGGACCGGCTGCCCTTGGGCCCTTTTGGGGGGGCTTCGCCGCGATCTTTTTCAATCTACCCAGTTGCAATCCGCATAACATAGACTGCGTTGCCGATCACGTCGGCGGGGCGTCTTTCGCCTTTTGGGCCTCGTGGCATTCTGTTAGAACCTAAATTATCTTGGTGACAAGCATACTTTAGAACTAGCGGGTGAGAAAGATGACGATCGATACGACTGCGCTAACAGCGCTCGCATTTTACGCGACGATTATGGTCATCGCGGTCGTGCTCTGCACTGCGATCGTGGGCGGCATCGCCTTTTGGCGAGCGGAACAGGGTCAAGCGAAAACGTTTAGTCTTTTGCTTCAGCGCGCCAATGCTCTCCAAATGCTCGCTGTGATCCTCATTATAGTATCGGCGGTAGTACTACGCATCGGAAACGGCATTAGTGCCGAAGCGGTGGTTTCTATTCTGAGCAGCGTAGCTGGATATGTACTTGGAGGCGTAACCTCAAGAACGCCAGAACCCAAGACCGAGGCAGACAGCCACAATCAAACTGAGACACTACCGAAATCTTAGCGGCGGGCGATTGGCTTGGGAGGTCGCGAACAGACCTTTCCCGGAACGAATCACTCACCGAAAGTCTTGTGTGCCAACAGGCAAAAAAGCGGATTCCGCCAGGCACTTAACAAGCAATTGAACCGGCGTGATAAAACTGCCATATTGTCCAGATGGCGAAGAAGGCAGCGCGTCAAGTTGTGCGTTATATTCCCAGCGTTGAGAAAGCGCTGGAAGTCATCTTGTGGCTTGCTGAAAGGCA
>JASHOJ010000038.1 GCA_030041155.1 Candidatus Binataceae bacterium
CAGGTTTGAAATTTTCGTGGTTGCGCAGATATTCAGCCGACGCGGTTCCAGTCGCAACCGCAACCGAAGCCGCATAGCCGGCCTGCGACGCCGCCATGATGTCGCGCGGTTCATCACCGACGTAAAGACAATCGAGCGGACTTACCACGGCGTGCGCGGCGGTCTGCCGCAGAAGTTCGGTCTTGTCGAGCAGCGCCTTCATCTCGCTGACCGGCTGGGTGACCACCTGGTCAAAATAGTCCGCGATCCTGGCGGCTGCGAGTTTTCGCATCAAGACTTGTGAATCTCCGGGACGGCTGGTGATAACGGCGGTCTTGTAGCCGCGCCGCTTGATTTCCGCCAGCGTCTCCGCGACGTAAGGCAGCACTTCGAGCCGCTCGCTCTTGTCGATCTCGACCATGAAGTAGGTGAACGCAAGGCGTACGTAATCCGCCCGCTTGTCGGCGGGAACGCCGAACCATAAGTCACCGCACTTTAGAGCCTGGTCGTAGCGCTCGCGAGTTAAATCCGGTTGATGACCAAAATCGCGCAGCACGCGGCGAGCGGCTAGAAAGAGCGGGCCGTGAATATCGATGAGGGTGCCGTCGAGGTCGAAGAACACTGCCTTTATGCCTTGTCTCGCCAAACCGTTCAATCTCCGTAAAACTGTTCCGCTTCCATATACCAGCGACGAAGCGGCAGCCGCTCAGCCGATCCACCATCGGACCCGCCCGGTATCGACGTGAACGAAATTAGAGTGCGGATAATATCCGACTCCGCCGCGATGCAGCGACAGCGCGGCCATCCGCAAGGTTCCGAGACTTCGCCCCGGCACATGGATATCGATCGCCCTGCCCTGCATGTGCAGGCTGTGCGGCGAAACGCCCTCGGTCGTCGCATGGAGCATCGCGTTAGTCAGCGGAGAACGGTAGCCCGAAATTACCTCGAACGGGGACCGGGTGCGCAGGCGCGAACGCAGCGCCACCAGCAGATCGAGCAGCTTCGGATCCATCGCCTTGACTTCATCGAGGCGAAAGTCGCGCAGGATGTAGTCGATCTCCTCGAGACCCGCGGGCACGTAGTGGCCGTCGCGATAATAGACCGCGCTTAGCCGTTCGCCGGTATGCAGATTGTCGAAGCTGAGTGAGCGCACCAAGCTTTGATGGTGAGCGTGGTGATGACGGCGCACGCGAAGTGCTGCCCACGCTATTCCGGGAACCAGCGCAGGGACCGCCGCGAACAGGCTGAGCTTGATTAGACTGCGCCGCGTGATAACGCGGCCAGAGCGGGGAGCGCGATCGGGATCGTTCATCGTGATGCCTGCGATGAGCCTTTTGCGGTCACGTCTCGTGCGACTCCGTCCTGCCGCGCGGTTACATCCTCGGCGCGCGGCCAGTCAATTTGATCGCTCAAATGGTCGGCGTCCGCAAGCCTGTGCACGTAACCGATTCCCGAGATGGAGCGCTTGTACGCGTCGCGATTCACCTCCAGGAAAACGCGCCCATCATCGGTGCGGGCGAGCAGAATCGGCGCATAGATGATCCGGCCGCGGTCGCCCAAGTTCACCGCGTTGAAAAGCGTTTCCGCATCCGCCGGATCCAGCCGGATACATCCGTGAGTGTGAAATCCGTAAATCCCTAGTGGAGAGTTAGTGCCATGAATCCCGAGCGACGGCAGGCTGATTCCGATCCAATAATCGCCAAGAGGATTATCGGGACCGGGCGGCACCACGCTTACGGGATCCTTGCCGTTGGCCATCATCTCCTCTCGAATGGAATCGGGAACTCGCCAGGTCGGAGCCTCGCGGAGCTGGATAATCCTGAACTTGCCGGTTGGCGTGTGCCATCTAGGCGCCACGCGCCCTACCGCCGCGGGATAGGCGCCGATCAGGTTTCCATCCTCGAAGTAGAAGAGCATCCGCTGCGGCAGATTGATTAGAATTCCGTTATCGACTCCGACTGGAACGACGTGACGGTTATCGATATGCAGGGTTTTGCCGGCGGTGATAATCGCGTCAGTGGTCAGACCGTTGTCAGCCGCGATAACCCCCGCGCCGACTCCGTGCGAGGCGGCGAGGCTGATCCAGAAATCGCCCTTTTGGATCGTGTAATCGATACTTTGGCCGGTTATCCGATGCGACAGCGGCGGAAGCTCCTGCGCGCGAACGGGCGCCGCCGCAAAAGCGGCAAAAATGCATGCGGAAGCGGCGAGTTTCGCCAACCGCGCCATGATCGGAGTAAATTCCGGAACAAGTCCTCGCACAGAACAGGTATAACCGCTGGCGCGGCGCCGAGTCGAAAGACTAGCTCGCGCGGGTACGAGTCTTCTTTAGCGCCTGCTCCACTCCCGGCATTCGCTTCGGCAGCGTCCTGGTTTCATCGACCTCGCGCAGGAAAGGACCGACGCCGAGCAGCAGATGATGCGAGTGCGCGTTGCGCACGGCGGTGCGAAAGCCCATCGCATCCTGCGCGTTGTTGATCGCGAACTTCAGCATCCTGAGTCCAAGGCGATCGGACTCAGCTATTCGCGCGGCGAGCGCGAGCGTTTCCGATTCGAGCTTCTCGCGCGGGACCACCATGTTGACGAAACCGAGGCGGCACGCCTCTTCCGCGCTGACGAAGCGGCTCTGAAACAGGATCTCCTTGGCCTTGCGAATCGGCAGGTCCCACGGAATGGAGAAGTATTGAAGGAGCGAGGGCAGGAACTGCGCGTCATCGGAGGCGACGATTAGGTCCATCGCGGCCGCGAACATCCATCCGCCAAAGATGCAGTAGCCATGCACCATCGCTATGGTCGGCTTGTCGAGGTCACGCCATCTGAGCGTGTTATCGAGAAAGAGCCGGCGCGAACGGCCATAGAGCGCGCGGAGTCCGGCACCGGTCGGGCGACGTTGCTGGTCGGCTTTTTCCTCGGGAGTGCCGAGGTCATGGCCGGAGGAAAAGTGCTCGCCCTTGCCGGACAGCACGACGACGCGGATCTCGTCGTCTTCGTTGGCGTCGCTGAACGCGTCGTCCATCTCTTCGAGCAGGATGCGCGATTGTGCGTTGCGGCGCTCGGGACGATTGAGGATCACGCGAGCGATCCGGTTTTTCTTCTCGTATTCGATATGCTGATAGCTCATCGTCATTGCCCCGACTCAGGTTTGCCGCGACCCGATTGTTCATCCTCGTTCGTAAATCACGTTAGGACAATCGCGGCGCGATGACCATCGGCGCATGCGGGCATTGTATGCCCGCGAATTTCCGCTTTGCCTCAAGTGGCCGTGCGGATTACTTTCGTCATTACACCTTCGTCAAGGCGGTCTAAATCCGATGGCGCTATGGAAACCCGATCAGACGTTCTATCCGTCGCCGAAAATGGCGATGAACGCGCCGCGCGAAAAGCTCGGCTACGTTGCCGCATTCAATCCGTCGCCGCAGAACGGCCGGCGCGACGCGCTGTGCGTGATCGATCTCGATCCGGAGTCGAAAACCTACTCTCAGGTTGTTGGCCGCTCCGATGTGCTAAAGACCGGCGACGAGCTTCATCACTTCGGATGGAACGCGTGCAGCGCCGCGTTGTGCCCTTACGCACCGCATCCACATATGGAGCGGCGTTACCTGCTGGTGCCGGGGCTGCGGTCCTCGCGCGTTTACATTTTCGATACCAAGCCCGACCCGCTAAATCCGAAAATCATCAAAGTGATCGAGCCCGAGGAAATCGCGGAGCGCACCGGCTACAGCCGGCCGCATACGATCCACTGCGGCCCCGACGCGATCTATGTAAGCGCGCTCGGCACACCGGCCGGAGACGGACCGGGCGGAATTTTCCTGCTCGATCACGAGAGCTTCGAGGTGCTGGGAAGATGGGAAGTTGATCGCGGTCCGCAGTATTTCGCATACGATTTCTGGTGGCATCTCGGCTATGACGTGGCGGTTACCAGCGAATGGGGCACGCCGAAAATGATCGAGGGAGGCGTGGTGCCGGAACTCCTGCTCGGAAACAAATACGGCCATGCGATTCACATCTGGGATCTG
>JASHOJ010000039.1 GCA_030041155.1 Candidatus Binataceae bacterium
TACCGGCGACTGACCAGGCTTCGTCGGCCGCGCTGATCGGCAGCGGCGTCGGGCCGGCGAAGCCGAACATCCCCGTCAAGTTGATGTCAGGATAGAAATTCGCGACGGCGACGCCGATCAACGCATTCTCTTCCTGAAGCTGACGTTCCGCCGCGGCGATGTCGGGACGACGTTCCAGCAACACCGAGGGAACGGTAACGGGAATATGCGGAACATTTCTGGCGAGAACGCCGCGTGCAACCGTCAAGTCGGTCGGCGGGCGGCCGATCAGCACGGCAATCGCGTGTTCATATTGGGCACGCAACACGTCGGTGGCGATTGCTTCCGCCTCGGTGGTCTGGACGAGCGCGTGCGCCGCAGCCACATCGGCGGCGGTCACTCCTCCGACACTCGTCGTGCCGGAGTAGCCTGCGTTGAACTGATTGCGGGTGATGTCGAGGGTCTTCTGGTAAGCAACCACCGACCGGTCGAACAACGTCTTGAGGGTGTCCTCCGCGCGCAAGTTGAAATAGGCGGTCGCCAGCGCCGCTTGCTCGGAAAGCTTGGCGTTCTGCAGGTCGGCGGCGCTTACCTGCGCGGCAGCCGCGTTGCTTTCGACGGTGCGCCGGATCCGACCCCAAACATCGAGATCCCAGGTCGCGTTGGCGACCGGATTGTATACGGCATTCGTGAGCGAACGACCGGTGGTGATGCCGTTGGTCGTCGTTGTTCCGGAACCTTGATGCGCCACGGTTGCGCTATAGCTAGCGCTGACCGTCGGGAAGTAGCCAGCCTGCGCCTCGCGAATGATGGCGACAGCCTCATCGTAGGCAGCGACGTCGGCCTTGACCGTCTCGTTGGAAATCTCGACCTGGTCCAGCAGCGACGCGAGCCGTTGATCCTTGTAAAGCGCCCACCATGCGCCGCGATCGAGCGTGTCGCGCGGATCGGTGATTTTCCAGCCTTTCGCTTCTTTGAATTGCGCCGAGGTCGGCGCCGCGGGGCGCACATAGTCCGGTCCGACGGTGCAGGCACTCAAGGAAATTCCGGCAAGGATGGCGAGCGCCGCAAACGGCAATATTCCGGACGGGAAAGGATTCTGCGACGGCAAATCCACGGAACAAGACCCGTTTACGCGGCGCCAGACGCCGAAACGCAGCCTTTCGATCGGCGGCAATCCTCCTTCGCATTCCCGGGAACGAGTTGGCAAGATTGGCTCCGCGCGGAAAATTTGCGCACCAGCCTAACAGAGGGATTATCCAAGTATTTCAAAACCCTGTGATTGTTCTGTTTTTGCCACTCGCAACGAACTTGTGAATCGGTCGAACGCGGCGCTCGGAACGGCAACGCAGGCCGACGTATCCCCGCTATTCTCGTTGCGGCAAGCGCGCGAGGTGCGCAGCCTGGGCGTCATGCGAGGTGGCAGAAAGTCTCGACATTGTTTCCGCCGGGTCGATGACGAACGCCGCGGTAATAATCGGGACAACAGCCGAGCGCAGACCGGGCTTGCCGTCCCGACTTCCCGCGCATCGGCATGTCCGAGAAAAAATAGCTGAAAATTGGCGATAGCCGGGAACTGCAAAGCGGAAAGGAGAAACCCATGGACGCGCATGTGAAGGATGTCATGCATGAGGTGAGCAGGGCGTCGGAAGAGGAGAGGATCTCCTTTCCCAACGTGGTGAAAGCCCTCACGGAAGTCGGGATCGAGCGATGTCGACTCCCGGCGCGCCCTGCAGCTTGCTGGCAGCGTCGAAATTGGCGATGCCGAAGCGATGTTGCAGATAACGCTTCACCAGGAGCGTCGCGACAAAGCCAAGATCGTTGCTGAGATTGCCAAGTGCGGATTTGATGCCGGTCAGATAGGCGAGCCAGCCATGTGCGTCGATGTCCGCAGGAAATACGTTGGTATTCAAGAATCGTCGTAGGGACCGATCCTTATCCCGAATAGCGTCGCAGAACTCCGCAGTGGTCAATGACGCTTCGACGTTCTCGCTTTCGGTATCGTTCATTCCGCGTTGCCCTTTTTTTGCCTGCGTCAATCCAAATTGTCCGTTATCGTCGTCGTGCCGTGCTGGCTTCGAAGCCACTTTATCTGCGGAGCAAGTCCAAAGGATCGAATAGTCCTCGGTGGCAAAAATCTGACCAATACGGGCGCGGCGCGCTCGCGTATTTCTATGCTCACACCGATTGGCAACGGAGCATAGCGCAGTCCGGCAGCACGGAAGTTTCGGGAACTTCAGGTCGCAGGTTCAAATCCTGCTGCCCCGACCATCGCTCAATCGAAGAGGCCGGGCTGATCGGGATCAGTTCTTGGCGTATCGTCTGGCCGTTCCTCTGCCGGCTTCGGTTCGCCCTTCAGCGCGGCAACCGCCTGGAAATATCCCTCAGCAAAAGCTTCAAGCATCTCTTTTTTTCGTGCTTCGGCGACGCGCGGAATGTCCCTCGCGTCCACCACGGTCAAACTGCGCGGCGATTTGGAGTCGGGACAGCTGAAATCCAGAATCTCGAAGCGGGCGGTTTCGAGATCAGGGTCGTCCATCAACACTTCATCGACGAGCGTGACGAAGAGCGAAAGCCGCTCGTCCGCAAGCGGATTGCTCCGCCAAAGGCTGAACCACGGAAAATAAAGCTGACCGCCTACGCCGTAGATCATTGGCGGATCGAAGGGCACCATAAGGTCACGGCCGACCGAATAGTAATGCTTGTCGATTGTCTGATAGAAATCTGGCGAACGCCTGCGAAATGATCGCGGATCAGCGGGAGAACGCCCAAGAGATTTTCACGAACGCTTGCGCGCCGGATACGCCTTATGCCCTCGACGACTTGGTCGTAGGGCACGCCCAGCACCAGCAGATCGCGTACGGCTCCACAAAGAGGATTGTAGTTGAACCGTTGGGACGTGCAATTCCGACATTCGGGTATTCCATCATTGGATTGAGAACGGACGCGGTGCTTTCGAATAAAATTGCACAATCTTGCTGTCGTCGATCTTCATGCCCGGATTGACCGCGCCGCGGTGATTCCACACCACGGACCTCCCGGCGCATGACCCAATTCGACAAGATCGCCCATTCTGAGACGACTATAGAAGCCCACAATCCTGTGGAGAAGCGAATCTGTTTCCGAGTCGAAATTATATTCGACTACGCGGTAATTGCCACTTGACGGGGTCGAGCCGTGCCGCCCTGCCTACTATCGGCGAGCGGTCGTAATTTTTGAATTCCCGGTACAGGTAGGGGAGGACGGGGTCGAGTTCCCAGGCCTCGAACTTTTGGCGGATGATAGGTCGTCTAAGTTCGGTAAGGGACCAGACGTGGCAGAAATAGACGATTTTTCTGCAAGGCCAAATTGGTAACGATCCGGCTACCGCCTTCGCAGAAGTCGAGCACGAAATTGGGCAACCGCCCGTCCTTCATATCCCATCGTCAATCTTAGCCCATGCGTTCTCTTTATGTTCTTAGCCGCGTCCTGCGGGCTTGCAAGCTGCTTCCTGCGATTGGTTCATAAACTGATTCGGCCCTGATGAGGCTAAATTATAATATAAATTCATCTTACGCACTTGTTTACCTTCCTATTCCAGATGATTCTATATATCATTCTAGCCCTTCGAAGGCCAAAAACAGATGGATTCCAATCTCCGCACATTGGGACCTGCCGAGTCCCGCGTCGTTCTGACCTTCAGAGAGCAGGGCCGGACAGTCGTGTCCGCGGCGGACGTACTTAATCTTCTTGGTTCGGAAAATTCGGCCCGCAAGGTCATCAGAAACCTTCTCCGCAAGGGGTGGCTGTCCCGGATCGTCGGCGGCCGATATATGTTGCTCCCGCCCGAATACGGTCCCGAAAATCTTGGCGAGAACAACATTCTCGCCCTCGCCGCTGCTGCCGTCGAGCCTTCCTATATCGGATGGTGGTCGGCGTCGGCATATCACGGCTTCACGACGCAAGCGCCGGCAACCGTCTTCGTCGCGGTTCTGCGACAGACCCCATCCCGGACGATTGAGGGCAGTGAGGTCCGCTTCGTAAGGCTCTCCGGACATAAGTTCTTCGGCCAAAAGACCTACAAGGTTTATGACCGGTTCGTCTCTATTTCCACGCCGGAAAAGACCCTAGTCGATTGTCTTGACCGGCCGGACCTCGCCGGGGGTCCCGCCGAACTCACGCGAATCACGCACAAAGCGCTTGCCGAAGTCAGTCCGCAGGGCTTGCTTGCGGCGGCCCTGTCCATGAAATCGAAGGCGTTGCTTCAGCGCCTTGGCTTCCTTTCTGATCTCGTCGAAAGGCCGTTGCCCGACGGGGTCCGCAATTCCTTGCGTGACGCCATCCCTAAAAGCTTTCGCTCGCATTTCGGGCGGTCTGAGCGCCGCGAGGGCGATGTTGGCTATGTCGCCGCCTGGGGGCTTTATGTGCATGCGCGGCGCGACGACCTGCTCGCGGAAGTACCCCGCATCAAGCCGCGGGAGTGGCAGTGATGCTGAGCGCGAACGATCTGCGCCGCATTGCCGTTCGGTCTGGCGCCAGGGATATGGGCAAGATCGAAATCGATGTCATCCTCACGCATCTGCTGCAGCTGTTTGTCGAGAAAGGGATTGCCGAGCACCTGGCCTTTAAGGGCGGCACCATGCTGCGCAAAATGGTGTTCGGTCCGCGCGGCCGGCTGTCGACCGATCTCGACTTTACGCTCCGGAGCGACATTGAACGCGATGATCTCATGGTGATGGTCCTCGACGCCCTCAGCCAGCCCTATCGGGGGATCGGCTTTCATCTTGACGACAACGATTGGTACCAGACCGACGAAGGCTGCGCCGCCAATCCGGTTTGCTCTCACGCTGGCAACGAACATGGTGTTGCCATCAAGTTACAATTCAGCCTGCGCGAGGAACCTGTTCTTCCCGTCGCGGCATTACTTCAGATCGAGCAGCAATATTTTGAGCTCCTTGACTTCGTTCCGGCGACCATTCCTTCGCTCGCCTTCGAGGAGGCAGTGTCGGAGAAAATCCGCGCCGCCAGCCAACGTCGAAAATCCGCGACTTGCACGATCTCTCGGAGATCGCCGGACGGCCGTTCAACCGAGACCTCGTTCGTTCGCTGGCGGTGCTGAAGCTCTGGAGCGGCGGTGGCGCCCTCGACTATGCTCGCTTCTGTGAGCGGGTACGCGGCGCCGCCGATTACGATATCGCTGACCTTACGAATCTCCTGCGTAAGGACCAGAAGCCCGATCTCCGAAGCATGATTTCCCGTGTGACGGAAGGATTTCGCTTTCTGTCTGATCTGACGGACCAGGAGAGAATCCTGGCGGCGGGTACCGGCTCCAAACGACACAAGGAAGCGGAAGCGCTGACAGCCGCGATTCGCGCAGGCCGAATCTAGCCAACGCCACATCCAGCTTACACCTGCGCGATCCCAACTGGAGGAGCGCGCCATGTGCCAATCCAACTCAGCCGACGGAATGTGCCGCGACTTGCGGCTCGACTCGCCGCATTGCGCGGCAAGCTCACCGATGCTGAGGGCCGGCTCGGGCGACTTTATCAGGCGATTGAAAACGGCGTTGCCGACGCCAATGACCCGACGCTGAAAGATCGTATCGCTGCCGCAAAAACCGAGCGCGACATTGCGCAGGCCGCCTTCGACCGGGCGGTCGGCGAAATGCGCCCGGAGGCCCGGATCACCGCCGATAGGATCGCATCGTTCGTGGCGACGATGCGAGAGAATGTGCTGTCGGGAGACACCGCTTTCCGTCGCGCCTATTTGCGCGCCGTGAGCGATAAGGTGAAGATCGACGACAGGGAAATCCGCATTTACGGACGCCGGGGCCGTCCTCGAACGCCTCGTGATGGGCGAAGGGCCGTTCCGGCCGGAGTGCCCAGTGTTCGTGATTGGCGCGCCCGGAGGGATTCGAACCCCCGGCCCCTAGATTCGTAGTCTAGTGCTCTATCCAGCTGAGCTACGGGCGCGCGCCGTTCCGGCTGCCGAATCAAACCGTTCTTCAGGACCGCCGGAAGGGATTGGCCCCGTTTAGCGGCTCGCCGCGAGGCTGGCAACCGGATCAGGCTTTGCCGCTCGCCGGGCGCTGCGGCAGGATGATCCGGAACCGCGCGCCTTCGTCTTCGCTGTCCGGTTCGAGGCCGATTTTGCCGCCGTTGGCGCGGACCAGATCGGCGGCGATCGCCAGACCTAGGCCGGACCCGCCGGGCCGCGCCGAATCCGAGAACGGCGTGAAAATCTGCGCGCGAACGCTGGGCGGCACGCCCGGGCCGGTGTCGGCGAGTTCGATCACCGAACCCGCGGCGCGCTGCGCGGCGCTGATCGTCACGCATGCCGGGCGGCCGCGCGCCGGGCCGGCCCGGTCCAAAGCCTCGACGCCGTTGCGGATCAGGTTCATGAGCACCCGGAACATCTGCTCGGGATCGACCCAGACTTCGAAATCCTCGGCGACTTCGTTGACGATCTCGACGCGCGCCGGGCCGCCGAGCGCGACCGACTCGGCCGCCTCCGCGACGATGGCGCGCAAACCGACGAGACGCGGCTTCGGCGCTTCGTCGGCCGCCCGTCCATAAGTCAGGATCGCCTGGCAGAAACGGATGGCGCGGTCGAGCGTCGCCACGAGCTTCGGAGCCAAGCGCTGCGCCAACGGATCGGTGACGTTGGCAAGCCGGTCGGAAAGCAATTGCGCCGAGGCCAGCATGTTGCGCAAATCGTGATTGATCTTGGCGACGGCGAGGCCGAGCGCCGCCAGATGTTTCTTCTGGTTGAGCTCGCGCACTAGCGTATCCTGCATCGTCGCCAAGGCCTCTTCGGCGCAGCCGATCTCGTGGCGGCTGCCGGAAGGCACGATGATGCGCGCCGCGTTCTCGGGATCGGCGCCGAACTCGGTGATGTTGGTCGTGAGCCGGCGCATCGGGCGAAGCACCATGAAGCTGAGCGACCCGACCGCCAGCGTGGCGACGATCGCCGCGATCGCCAGCGATATCCGCAAAATATGCGTCGCGAATTTATGCAACGCCTCGGTCAGCGGCGCCTCGTCCATCGTCACTTCGATGGCGTCGCCGCCCATCGGCGCTTCGCCCATCACGGTGATCACCCGGCCCTTCGACGTATAGGTTCGATATGCCGCCGCCAGCGC
>JASHOJ010000040.1 GCA_030041155.1 Candidatus Binataceae bacterium
AAGCTGATGGACCATCTGAATCATCTGGTGCGGCAGGAACCAGCTAACCTCAACCGGTTCGTGGTGGAAAGCTTCGTCCTGATGCTCGCGCCGATGACGCCGTACCTGTGCGAGGAACTGTGGCGGGCTCTCGGTCATCAGACATCCATTCATCTCGAAGACTGGCCGAAGTTCGATCCTGAACTGGCGAAAGAGGAAAGCGTCACCGTTGTGGTTCAGGTCAACGGCAAGGTGCGCGACCGGGTGCAAACCGCCGCGGGCGCTAGCGTTGAGGAAGTGAAAGCGCTGGCTCTTGCCAGCGAGACGGTCAGGCGTCATCTGGACGGCAAAACACCGCGCAAATTCATATTCATCCCCGACCGTATGCTCAGTATCGTCGTCTGATCGGACGCCAAGTGTGCCGGCGCGTCGGAACGACCTTGAAGCGGAGCCTGCCTGCGTGCGATGCTTCGGCGGTTGGCTCGTCCTCTCATCACATTCAGGAGCGAAAAAAACATGCCCGAGCAGGTTTTGAAGGTATCCCGGCAGGCGAATTACGCGGTCCTGACGCTGAACCGTCCCGAGAAGCGCAACGCGCTCAATCAGCCGCTGATCGAGGCGCTCAATTCCGCGCTTGCTCAGTTCGAAGGCGACAAGGAAGTTCGCGCGCTGTTGCTGCGCGGCGAAGGATCGAGCTTCTGCGCCGGAATTGACCTGAAGGAGGTCGATGAGGCAGCGGGCGCACACAATCCCACCTCGCTGGAATTCGTGTTCGGACGCCTGGAGCGGTTCCCGGTGCCGACTATCGCGGCGGTTCACGGAGCGGCGCTCGCCGGCGGCCTGGAGCTCGCGCTGCATTGCGATTTGCGCATCGCATCCGAGAATGCGCGGCTGGGAATGACGCTCGGCCGCGTCGGCCTGATGGTGCCGTACGATTTCACCCGCAAGCTGATCGAAGTTTGCGGATCCGCGAACACCGCCTGGATTCTCTACACCGCTGAGCAGATCGATGCGGCGCGCGCGCGGCAAATGCTGATGGTGCATGAGGTCGTAGCCGACGCGAAACTCCAGGAGACGGCGACTTCGCTCGCCGAAAAAATCGCCGACAACGCTCCGCTGTCGCTTCGCGCGATGAAGGCGACAGTGCGCCGCTGCATGACTGATACGTTCGACGCCTGGCACGACGACTTGCTTAAGCTGGCGCGCGAAGTGCGCCAGAGCTCCGACGCCAAAGAAGGGGTGCGCGCGTTTCTGGAAAAGCGCAAGCCGCTCTGGAAAGCGCAATAAGAGAGGCGGCCGCTACTCGCCGCGCTCGATCGCGCTGCGTATCGCTGCCGTGCTCTGAAGCAGAGTGTTCGGCAGATTCAGGGTTCCCGCCACGTTCGAGTAAGGATACAGCCGCGTGTTGATATGCGCGTGCAGCGGTAGTTTTTCGTCCTGATGAATTTCATAGTCGAGCGGAAGCGGCCCGACGACGCGCAGGATGCGATAAATCGCGCCGCCAAAGGCATGAAGCTCGCTCGGCGAGAGATCGCAGAGCCGTGCGCCGCGATGATGTTCCATCACGACGTCGTAGCTGCGCGGGAATGCTCCGATCGGACTTGCATAGCTGACAATACCGTCGCGGCGCTCCAGCACCAGCCCCAGCCGGTCCATCAGGTTTACGATCTCCTCAAAGGTTCCCGGCATCTCGCGCTCCGCACGCACTTCCGCCGCCACGATTGGAAACGGTTCGGGAGATCCGATTATCTGCTGATGCAGATGCGGTTGCGAGGCGCCCGACTCGCGCCCCTGGTTCTTGCGAATCACTAGCGCGCGAACCGCTCGATTTTCACTCGCCATCCGCATCACGCGCACGTCGGCCGCGAGCAGGTGCAGGAAGTGCGCCTCACCGAGCGCCGCGGTGAACATCAGGTCGGCGTGCTTGCGCGGCGAATCGGTGAAATGGCGGCAATCCTCGATCACGATATATGACTCGTTGCGTCCGCCGGTAAGTTCCGCTGGTATGCGTGGAAACAGATTGTTGAACACGCGCACCACCCACGGCGCGCTTTGATGCTCAGCGCGCCCGTTCCATTCGGGCATCTCGGATGGCGCAAGGCGGAAGATCTCCCCGGTCGTCGTGGCCTCATTTCCCGGACAGAAGGGGCACGCCTTAACCGCGCGCCGAATTTCGGCGGTGGTCAGATCCGGACCCTCCGCAAGCGTGGATGAGCTGCGGCCGAGTGTGAACGCGAAACTCTTTGCGCGCACATCGACCACGTACGAGACAACGCCCGTGATTGGGTTGCGGATCCAGATCAGCGCGCCATCGCGCGTTTCATGTTCTATCGGCATCGCAGGCGCTACCCGTTAAATCATCCGCCACGCGGCGTTTCAAATGCGCTCGCGCCGCTAATTTCGTACGCGCGGCAATTTCAGTGTCTTTGGCGCGGGCAATCAGCGCAAACTTGACTCGCCCAAAACGCTCCACTATCCCATTAGTGAGGACGGAAGACACCCGGAGTCCCGGGTGACGCATCGGGGTCTGGCGTTCCGCGCTCGCGGATCTCCGGACTTTTTTTTGCGGCCGCTCCTCGGTTCGCGAGTATTAAATTGTGACACCTGCCAAGAAATATCTGTTCACGCCCGGACCTGTCTCGGTGCCGCCGGAAGTGCTGCTCGAGATGGCGCAGCCGATCATTCATCATCGAACCCCCGCTTTCAGCGCGGCGCTCGACCAGGCGCGCGAGCGGCTGAAACCGCTGTTCGGCACGCGCCAGGAGCCAATTCTGCTCGCGTCGTCGGGCACCGGTGCGATGGAGGCGGCGGTTATCAATCTCCTCTCGCCCGGCGACCAGGCCGTATTCGTAAACGGCGGCAAGTTCGGCGAGCGCTGGGGCAAAATACTTGCCGCATTCGGGATGACCGGGCACGAGATCAAAGTCGAGTGGGGAAAAGCGGTGCGTCCCGAGCAGATCGAGGACGCGCTCCGCGCGCATCCCACCTCAAAAGCGGTGCTGGTGCAGGCAAGCGAAACCTCGACCTGCGCGATCCATCCGATCGCCGCGATTGGCGAGGTCGCGCGGCGGCGCGGCGTGATGCTGATCGTCGATGGAATCACGTCGGTCGGCGTGTTCGAGCAGAAGATGGACGAATGGGGCGTCGACGCGTTCATTACGGGCAGCCAGAAGGCTCTGATGCTGCCGCCGGGACTCGGGATCGTGGTGCTCTCCGAGCGCGCCGTCGACACCGCGATGAAAAATAAAAACCCGAAGTTCTATTTCGATCTGCTCAAGGAGCTGAAATCGCAGCGCGACGAGCACACGACCGCATTCACGCCCACCGTCGCGCTGATCCTGGGACTCAACAAATCGATGGAGTTGCTCCACGCCGAGACCTTGCCGCGGGTTTACGACCGGCATCGAATCATGGCTGAGGCGACCCGCGAGGCAGGGCTCGCGCTTGGGCTTAAGCTAATCGCACCAGACAATCCCGCCCCGGGAGTGACCGGGCTTATCGTCGGTGACGGCTACGATACCGGCAAGCTGGTCAAGTACATGCGCGACGTGCTCGGAGTCGCGGTGCAGGGTGGACAGGATCAGATGAAGGGCAAGCTCGTTCGCATCGGACACATGGGCTATCTGACGCCGTTCGATATGCTGATCGCGATGAGCGCCCTGGAAGCGGGACTCAAGACTCTTGGCTACGAATTTAGACCCGGCGCTGGAGTGGCGGCGGTACAATCACGAATCGCACGGAGCATCTGAAACAAAAATGGCGGAAAATTTCCGCGTTCTTCTAAGCGACACCTTGGCGCCTCAAGGAATTGAGGTCCTTAAGCGTTATCCTCAACTCAGCTACGAAATTCGGACCGGTCTTAAGCCCGCCGAACTTGCCGGAATCATCGGCGACTATGACGCGCTCCTGATTCGCAGCGGCACCAAGGTCACCAAAGAGGTCATCGAGCACGCAAAGCGCCTGCGGGTGATAGGCCGCGCCGGCGTGGGCGTGGATAACGTCGATATTCCGCCCGCCACCAGGCGCGGAATCGTCGTGATGAATAGCCCGCTCGGCAACAGCATCACCACCGCCGAGCACGCGATCTCGATGATGATGGCGCTGGCGCGGCATATTCCCGCCGCCAACTTCTCCATCCACGCGGGAAAATGGGAACGATCCAAGTTCACCGGCGCGGAGGTCTGCAACAAGACGCTTGGCGTGATCGGGCTCGGCAATATAGGCCGAATCGTCGCCGATCGAGCGATCGGGCTCAAGATGCACGTGATCGGCTACGATCCAATCCTCACCGCTGAAGCCGCCGCGCGGATCGGAATCGAGCTGGTGGCGCTGGACGAATTGTTCGCGCGCTCCGATTTCGTCACCGTGCACACGCCGCTTACCGATGACACGCGCGGGCTGGTGGATGCGGCGGCGATCGCGAAGATGCGCAAGGGGGTGCGAATCGTCAACTGCGCGCGCGGAGGAATCGTGGACGAGCAGGCGCTCGCCGACGCGATCGTCGCGGGCAAGGTGGCGGGCGCCGCCTTGGACGTGTTCGTAGAAGAACCGCCCCCGAAAGATCATCCGCTACTCAAGCTGGACGCGGTTATCGCGACCCCTCATCTCGGCGCCGCCACCGACGAGGCGCAGGTGCAGGTCGCGATCGATATCGCGCAGCAGGTCGCGGATTTCCTGATCGAGGGCACTATCCGCAATGCGGTAAATTTCCCCGCCATGTCGCCGCAGGACTTGGAAGTGATTGGGCCTCATCTTGCACTGGCTGAAAAGCTCGGCAGCCTGGCGGCGCAACTGATTACCAGCGCACCGCTGAAGGTCTCCGTCTCGTTCGGCGGTGAAGCTGCCGAGATCAAGCCCGACGCGATTACCGCCGCCGTGCTGAAGGGACTGATGAGCGGTTTTCTGGACGAGGAATTCAATACCGTCAATGCTCCATATATTGCGCGCGAGCGCGGAATCGTGATCTCCGAGACCCGGTCGAGCGAGGCCAACGACTACCGCAACACGCTCTCGGTTGCAGTGCACACCTCCGCCGGCGATCACGACGTGGCGGGCGCGGTGCTGCAGAACCGCGCGATGCGCCTGATCAGAATTGACGGCTACCGCGTCGAGGCCGTTCCCGAGGGCTACTTCCTGATGCTGCATAATCGCGACGTTCCGGGCGTCGTCGGCGCGGTTGGCACTCTGCTCGGCGAAGCGGGAATCAATATCGCGGGGCTCAAGCTCGGACGCGATCGCGTGGGAGGCACCGCGCTCAGCCTGATCGAAATCGACAGTGCGGCGTCCCAGACAGTGCTCGACAAACTCCGGACGCTTTCCGCCATTACCTCGGCGGCGCTGCTGAAGCTCTGACGCGACGATTATTCGCACGAAGCGGTGCGCGCCTGACGGCGCGCGGGGGCGCTCTCGTGCGCCGGGGGTACGAAGATGAAGACAGTTGCGGTAGTGGGCACCCAGTGGGGTGACGAAGGCAAGGGCAAGATAATCGATCTGCTCGCCCGCGACGCGGACATCGTGGTGCGTTTTCAAGGCGGCAACAACGCCGCGCATACGATCGTCGTTGACGAACAAAAGTTCGTCCTGCGCCTGGTCCCCGCCGGCGCGCTTCATCCCGGCAGAACCTGCGTTATCGGCAATGGCACGGTGGTCGATCCGATCGCGCTCCTGAACGAGATCGACGATCTGAGAAAGCGCCGCGGCTTCGATACCAAAAATCTCAAGCTCAGTTACGAAGCGCACATGGTGATGCCGTATCATCGCGCTATCGATCAGGCTCGCGAGCGCCGTGCCGGCAAGCGCGCGATCGGCACCACCGGCTTCGGCATCGGACCCGCCTATGAGGATAAGATGGCGCGAGTGGGCCTGCGGTTCGACGATCTGACCAACTACAAGGCGTTTGAAGATCGCCTTCGCCGCAACATCACCGAGAAAAACGCCTATCTCAAGTCCGTGCTCAAGGCCAAGCCCGTCAACGGCGCGGATATTATCGAGACGATGAAGCGCGAGCGCCGCCGCCTCTTGCCGCTTCTGTGCGACACCGGCGAATTTCTCGCCTCGGCTATCGCGGCGGACCGGCGGCTCTTATTTGAGGGCGCGCACGGCACGATGCTCGATATCGACCACGGCACCTATCCATTCGTCACGTCGTCGAACTGCGTCGCGAGCGGCGCTTTCGCGGGCGCCGGGCTTGGTCCGCGGATGCTGGAAGCGGTGCTCGGGGTCAGCAAGGGATACACGACGCGAGTGGGCGGCGGTCCATTCCCGACCGAGATCTCGGGCTATCTAGCCGATTCGTTGCGCGAGGAAGGCGGCGAGTTCGGCAGCGCCACCGGCCGTCCGCGGCGCATCGGATGGTACGACGCGGTGCTGGGGCGGATGGCGGCGCGGGTCAACGGGCTGTGGGGTCTCGCGCTGACCAAGCTGGACGTCTTGACCGGGATCGATCCGGTGAAGATCTGCGTCGGCTATCAATACAAGGGCAGCCGCTACGACACGATTCCGCCGGGACGCCATTCGATCGAAACGGCGAAGCCTATCTTCGAGGAGCTGCCCGGATGGCGCGAGCATCTGACGCCGGTCCGCTCATTCGCGGATCTGCCTCGCGATGCGCGCCGCTATATCAACCGGGTGGGCGAGCTTATCGGCGTGCCGATCACGATGGTGGGAGTCGGAGCCGATCGCGACGCGACTATCGTACTGACCAATCCGTTCACTGCCTGACCAGCGCCCGATTGTGGCGCCGTTTTTGACGGGAGAGCGTCGAGGTCGGCTTCTCGTGCCGCATTTGTAATGTACCACGTTTTCTGGTACAAACGTCCAAGATGCTCTTCAAGCGTCAGATGCAGGCGCATACGCCATCCAGCGATCGGCGCTACGAGATTCTCGAGGCAGCGCTGCGCGTAATCGGCGACGGCGGTCCCGATGCGGTTACGTTCCGCCGGGTGGCCACGAGCGCGAAAGCTCCGCTGAGTTCTCTCACCTACTACTTTGCCTCGCGCGACCAACTGATTCGCGACGCATTTCGTCTCTACATTTCTGAAGCAACGGCCTTTATGTCCGAGCTCGAAACCGAACGGCGGCCACATACAGCAGCGGGCGTCGTCGAATTCGTTCTGGAGGTCGCCCGCAGAGAATTCGCCGTTAATCCCGCAATTGTCCCAATAGAGTACGAGCTGATCCTGTATGCGCGCCGCGACCCGGAAATAGCTCGCGATTTCAATGCCTATGAACGATGGATGGAAGCGCGCCTGGCGGCATCGCTGGAAGTGCTCGGAGCGCAACGACCGGTTGATGCCGCACGCACCATTATCGACGTGGTGCGCGGGTTTGAGATCGAATGGCTCACTCATCCGGAAGCGGAGTTCCAGGATCTGGAGAGGAGGCTCCGCTTGATTGTCCACGCGCTCATCAGTGAGCGGCCCGCGAATGCCGCTTCAGGACGAAATCAGCCGCGCCGTGTGCGCGAATCGAAACCGACGCGCAGGTCTCTTTCATAAATCGGTCTGAACGGAAACGAAATCGTCGAAAAGAAAATCGCGGAAGCTATAGGCAGGAGATATGCGATGACGACCATTAACCGTTATGCGAAACCGGTCGAAAACTCCGAATGGATCGTGCCGGAAAACTTCGAGAGCTGTTTCAAGTGGGAATACGAAGATGGCAGCGAGTCACTGCATCGACTCTACGAGAAGGGCAAGAAGCTGCAGTGGAACGCCAGCAATCGTATCGACTGGTCGCTCGATCTTGATCCGGAAAATCCGCAGGAGCTGCCGGACGAGTATATGCCGATCTTTGGGTCGCCGGTCTGGGAACGGCTGACCAAGAAAGAGCGCGCCGAGCTTAGGCATCATAACCAGGCCAGCGATCTCTCGCAGTTTCTGCACGGCGAGCAAGGCGCTCTCATCTGCACCGCCAAAATCGTTCAGCAGGTTCCCGACATCGAGGCGAAGTTCTATGCGGCCACGCAGGTGATGGATGAAGCGCGGCATGTCGAAGTCTACAAGCGCTTGCTGCATGAGAAGTTCGACCTCGCCTATCCGATCCAGCCGCCGCTGCAAACCTTGATCGATCAGATCCTGCGCGATTCGCGGTGGGACATGACATATCTCGGGATGCAGGTGCTTATCGAGGGTCTCGCGCTCGCGGCGTTCGCAGGTATCCGCGACATGGCGAAGAATCCGCTGGCCGCCGCCGTGAACGCCTACGTGATGCAGGATGAGGCGCGACACGTGGCGTTCGGCCGGCTCGCGCTGCGCGAATACTATCCGCGTCTGACGCAGAAGGAGCGCGACGAGCGCGAAGAGTTCGTGGTCGAGGCCTGTTACACGATGCGCGACCGGTTCAACTCGCACGACGTGTACGAGCGGCTCGGCCTGCCGGTCAAAGAGTGCATCGAATGGGAAGAGAACTCGCCCGGAATGCAGGAATTCCGCGCCGCGCTGTTTACTCGGATCGTGCCGGCGATCAAGGACATCGGCCTGTGGGGTTCCAAGATCCAGAAGGCCTATACCGATATGGGAGTGCTCTCATTCGCCGAGATTAATCTGGAAGACTTGGCGGCAAACGATGAGACGGTTGCCATCCAGTTCGATCGCAGAACCGATCATGACGGTTAGCTTCTCGCTCAAAGACAAGGTCGCGATCGTCACCGGCGGCTCCAAAGGAATCGGGCGCGCGATAGCGCTCGCATTCGCCGAGAATGGCGCCGATATCGCGATCGCGGCGCGTGGGCGCGAGGCGCTGGAGAAAACCCGCTCCGAGGTCGAAGCGACCGGACGCCGATGTATCGCGCTATCAGCGAACATGGCGGATGAGAAGGAATGGCAGCGGCTGGTGGATGAAACCATCTCTGCCTTCGGCGGCGTCGACGTTCTGGTCAACAACGCCGCGGCGGATTCCGGATACGGACCTATCGCAAAGACCCAGAGCTCGCGATGGGACCTAGTCATGCGCGTCAATTTGAAGGCGCCGTTCGCCCTCTCGAGCTTGTGTTTACCATCGATGAAGGCGCGCGGCGGAGGATCGGTAATTCACATCACCTCCAACGAAGCGATTCGTCCGAGCTTCGGGCTTGGAGCTTATTCGGTGAGCAAAGGCGCGCTGGTCACGCTGGCGCAGGTCTGCGCGAAAGAATGGGCGCGCGACAAAATCCGCGTGAATTGTATCGCTCCCGGATTGGTCCGCACAGAAATGGCGGCGCCATTGGTCGAGATGTGCGAAAAGTCGGGACGCTATCCGAATCCGATGGGCCGCGCTGCCGAACCGGAAGAGATCGCGGCTATCGCGCTATACCTTGCGAGCAACGCCGGCAGCTACGCGACCGGGCAGACCTTCGTCGTCGATGGCGGCGAGCTGGTGCTCGCGCCCACCGATAAGAATTGACGACTAATCGAGTCGCGCCTAAGCGTTACGATACGCAAACCGCCGCCATACTCGATATCGCGACGCCGCGGCGTGCCTGACGCAAATCGTTGCGATCGAATCCGTTGGTGCAGTAGCCGAGCGAAATTCCGGTCGCCGGATCGCCCCAGCCAATCTGCCCGCCGGCGCCGCCGTGGCCGAACGCCAGCGCGGAATTGGTCTTGCCAAAACCGCGATAGTTCGCGCGGCCGTCTCCGCCGGCAACCACCACTCCCAGCGCGCGATTGCATGGCACACCGAAAATCGGATCCTTGTAATCGCCCGAGCGCACCCGCAGCGCATCCTTCAGCGTCTCCGGCTTCCAGATTGGATCGCCGTCTGTCGCTCGATTGTGGAGCAATCCCTGATAGAAAAGCGCCAGGTCGCCGGCGGTCATAATGCCGCCGCCGCCCGGCACTCCTGCCTCGCGAACGTTCGCGTTATTGAATCCCATGATCGCTTCTTCGGTGACCTCAGTCTCCGGCATCTCAGGCAAGCCGAGTCGCTTGCGCTCCTCGTCGCTGAGCGGTTCGCCGACGTAGCACAGGTCGGCGACACGATTTTGGAACTCGCTCGGCAATCCGACTCTCAGTTCGGGCAGCCCGAGCGGCAGCGCGATCCGCTCGCGCACAAAGTCGCGAAAATCCTTGCCCGTGCGCCGCTCGATTATCTCAGCAATCACCCAAAAGCCGGAGGTGGGATGATATTCGAACTTGCTGCCCACCGGCCATTCGAGCCTCCATTTCGCAAACCGCTCGACGCGCTTCTTTTTGTCCAGCCACTCGCCCTGAGGATAAGGCGCGTTCGGAAATCCACCGACATGGAGCAGCACCTGCTCGACCGTAATTGCATCTTTCCCGTTGCTTGCGAACTCCGGCACGATTTCAGCCACCCGCTCGGATGGCTTGAGCTTGCCGTCTCCGATCAAAAGCCACGCCGCGGCCGACATGATCGCCTTCGTGCACGAGAAGATCACGTACAGCGTCTGATTGGTGGCGGGAGCGCTGGCGCCGCCCTGTACGGCGGTGCCAAATGTGCGCATCGCGCCGATTTTTCCCTGGCGCGCAATGGCGACCTGCACCGAGGGCAAAAGCCCCTCACCCACCTCGCGTTCGGCGCGCTCGAACAGCGCCTGCACCTTGGCGGGATCCAGTCCCACATCCCTCGGGCTGTCAGCAATCAGATTCGATGACGGCATCGGACGCTTCTCCCATGTAAGGATTATCGGGCAATAGATAGCACAGATCGGATCGATCCGATCAGCGGGAAACTCGACTCAGATCATTATGGCGCGCCGACTGCGCGGTCGGGCCCCTGCCCTGCGACCCATCCCGATCGCCCCGGCATCTCGACTCTGACCACTTCGCACACGGGTGTTTCGGTGCGGTTCAGACGCGCCGCGACCTCGCGCATCTGGACGAACTTCGCGCCGCGTTCCTTGAGCCCGCAGATGAGCGCGCGAAAGCCGTCAAGCTGCCCCATTCCTTCGGTCTCGGCATGAATCGTATGCACATTCAGCGCGTCGGGTTTGAACTGCTCCAGATAAAAGCGCAGCATCGCCGCCTCGTCAGGCAGATCGCGACGCCCCATCACCTCGTCGAGAGTCGGCAGCGTGGTGGGAATTTCCGGCGTGGCCATAATACGGTCGCCGATTGCGCATCGATAAGGATATCGCCCGCGCGTGTCGCTGCGATAATCCAGGCCCATCGCGTCGATCGCAATTGCGGCGGCGTCATTGGTGCGCCAACCAGGAGCGGCGAATGCCCGCGCCGGCGCGCCCATGATTGCGCGGAACGCCTCGAACGCATCCTGCAGCTCTTCGCGTACACCACTCTCGCCGATCTCATCGATATCGTCCTGCCAGCGCACATGATCGTAGCCGTGGACGCCTATCTCAAACCCGCGCGCCGCCAGTTCTCGCATCAATTGCGGAAACGCAAGCGCAATTGCCCGCGCCGGCAGCACGGTCCCCGACAGCACTGTGCGCAGCCCGTACATCGAGACCGCGCGGGTCCGAAACATTTTCTTGAGGAACCCGCGATTCCGCAGCACCCTGACGATCGCTCGTCCCGAGTTATCCGGACCCATCGCGATAAAGAAGCTTGCCGCAATCGCCTCGCGTTCCAAAAGCTCGGCCAGGCGCGGCACGCCTGTCTGCATGCCCTGATGAGTATCGACGTCGATCTTGAGCGCGACTTCCATCTGAAAATCCCGAGTGAGCTTCTGATGGCTCAGCTAAGCCGGGTCGATCCCCCAAGCAGTGCCGCCGAAATCGCGATGCGCGCCTCAGACTCGATACCGCCGTCTAGCTGCGCGCGCAGCACGAGCAAACTGCCCTCGCCCGCCGCGACTTCGAGCGCTCCGCCGGCGTCCTCCGCAATTATCTCGCCCGGGGTTCCGCACACACCGGTTTCATTCGCGATCCGCGCCTGCCATACGAACAGCTTGCGCCCGCCAAGATAACAAAACGCGCCCGGATACGGATGTGTTACGCCGCGCACGAGGTTAAACACGCGCCGCGCTGGCCATCGCCAATCGATTCGCCCGTCCTCTGGATGCCGCCGCCCGAAGTAGCTCCCTTTCGACAGGTCCTGCGCGATTCGCGGCGCGATGCTCGCGGCAATCGCCGGATGATAATCGCGGACTAGAGCCGCGCCAAGCGGCACCAGCTTGCGATAGAGCGTAAGCGCGGTGTCGCTGTCGTCAATCGCGACCGTCCGCTGCGCAACGATATCGCCCGCATCGGCGCGCGCGACCATATGATGCAGCGTCACACCGGCCTCGCGCTCGCCATTGATAATCATCCAGTTGACCGGCGCGCGTCCACGATAGCGCGGCAGCGGCGACGGATGCAGGTTGAAAGCTCCCGCAGTCGCGATCTTAAGCACGCTCTCCGCGATCAGATGGCGGTACGAAAACGAGTAGATAATCGCCGGGCGCATCGCGGCAATCGCGCGCTCCCAATCCTCGTCAAGCCACTCCGGAAAATAGACCGGAATTTTGCGGCTCGCCGCCAATTCAGCGCACGAACGCCACCAGATCTCCTCTTTGGGGTCGTCGCGATGCGTCAGTAGACCGGCGATTGGCGCGCCTAGCGCAAGCAGCTCTTCGATACAGGCGTAGCCCATCTCATGGTACGCGAATACCACGCACGCCGAGTCCGCGACCGCGCTGCCCATGCGCTGCGCCGCTAGCGGCGAGGTTCCTCGGCGCGGCCGTCGTGCACCTCGCGCACGACATAAGTCGGCCGCCGCCGCACTTCCGAATAGATTCTGCCCACGTACTCGCCGATAAGCCCCAGCGCTAGAAAAAGCAGGCCGACCAGCAGGAACAGCACCGCGAACAACAGCCACAGCGCGCCTTCCTGCTGCGGACCGAAGAACAGACGATGGAAGATCAGAAACGCGAAAAGAAACGCGTCGAGCAAAAAGATCCCGACGCCGGCAAGGCTCAGCGCCTGTATCGGCAACAGCGAAAATCCCGTGATGAGATTCAGGCTCAGGTTCGCGAGAGTGAGAAAGTTGTACTTCGATGCGCCGTCGCTGCGCTCGGCGTGTCCAACCTTGATTTCCGCAACCCGCTTCGCAAACGAGTTCGCCAGCGCCGGCACGAACGACGCCTTCTCGTCGCAATCGACCACCGTGTCGATGATATGGCGCCGATACGCGCGCAGCATGCATCCGTAATCGTGCATCCGCACCCCGACCACCGTCGATGTCAATCGATTCTGGAGACGCGAGGCAAACTTGCGCCAGTTGGTGTCGCGCCGATCCTCGCGCCATCCGCCCACCACATCGTTTCCCGCATCGATCTCAGCGAGCAGGCGCGGAATCTCCTCCGGCGGATTCTGCAGGTCCGCATCCAGGGTGACCACCACCTCGCCGCGCACCTGGCGTAAACCGGCCAGGATCGCCGAATGCTGCCCGAAGTTGCGCGCCAACTCGACCACCCGTACGCGCCCATCCTCCCCGCCCGCGATTGTTTTCAGAATCCGCAGCGATTCGTCGCTCGATCCGTCATCGATGAATATCAATTCCCACTCGCGGCCGATCCCGTCCAGCACCGGCTTAAGCCGCGACCACAACGACGGCAGCGTCGCGGATTCGTTGAACACCGGTATCACCACCGACACCATCCCGACCGGCGCCTCAGGGCGCGCCTCCGTCTCGCGAATCGGAGTTATTTTGTCAGAAACAGGCAATTATTTCGCTGCGCATCGCCGCTTTGGAGCATGCCGTTAACGAACCTGAGCCATTTTGGCAAACCGCCGTGAGGGGTTAAAGATGCCGCCTGACTATTCGCATCGCAAACACCGCCGCGCCGCCGGTTGACCTCGGACGCCCGCACCTTAACACTGCTTAATCGATGGAACCGCGCACGCGATGGCGAAGAATTGCGCTGTGCGCGATCGTCGCCGCAATTCTGTATCTCCCCGCTCTCGGCCGCCCGGCGTTATGGGAGCCCGACGAGGGCCGGTACGCCGAAATCGCGCGGGAGATGGTCCTGTCCTCCGACTACATCACGCCGCGCGACGACTACCTGCGTTACTTCGAGAAGCCGCCGCTCGTCTACTGGTCCGAAGCCGCCGCGATCAAATTCTTTGGCGCAAACGAGTTTGCGGTGCGTCTTCCGGCCGCAATTTTTTCGATCGGTGAAGTCGTGCTCGTATACGTGATCGGAGACGCGATGTTCGGCGCGACCGCCGGACTTCTCGCCGCGCTCGCGCTCGCCCTGATGCCGCTGGTTTTCGGCTTCGCACGCTTCGCGACCCTCGATCCCGCGCTCGCATTCTTCATCACCGCCGCCCTCGGCGCCTTCTACGCCGCATCCGAGGGCGGAGACTTCGACGCCGGCTCCGGCCGCCTATGGATGTTGTGCGCGGCCGCGATGCTCGCGCTGGGCACCTTGTGCAAAGGGCCGGTCGCGCTCGCGCTCGGCGGTGGGATCGCAGTCATCTGGTTTCTGCTCGAACGCCGCGGCAGGGACATCCTGCGGATGCCGCTGCTGACGTGCGCGATACTCTACCTCGCCATTGCCGTGCCGTGGTTCGCGATCGCCGAACTCCGCAGCCCCGGCTTTCTGAAATTCTTCTTCGTGCACGAGCATCTTGAGCGCTTCGTCAGCTCCACGGAGCACGGATGGGGTCCGTGGTTCTTCATCCCGATCGTCATTGTCGGCGGATGGCCCTGGCTGTTCTTCATCCCTCTCGGGATTCGCGAGATAAGCAATTCGCCGGAAAACGACCGGCTGATGCCGCGGCTTCGGCTACTCATCGTATGGTTCGCGGTGATTTTCGTTTTCTTCTCGATTCCGCGATCCAAGCTCGGCACCTATATCCTGCCCGCGATGCCGCCGCTGGCGATCGCGGCGGGCTATGGATTGAGCCGCCTTGGCGCGCTCGGCCGCGACCGGCTGACTCGGACGACCGGCGTCTTCGCCGCGATCAATGTTGCCGCGGGGGCGGCCGCGATCGTCGCGTTCACTGTGACCGCTCGCCGCCTGCCGCCCGGCGTCGCAGCCTGCGGCGCGATTATCGCCGCCGCGATCGCGATCGCCGCCGTGGTGGCATTCGCGTATGCGCGCGCGTTCGGCCGCGCCGATGTCGGCGTAGCGGCGGTCACGATCGCGATGCTCATCGCGATTGGCGCATCGTCGATCGCGCGAGCGGACGCCGCTCCGTACGTCAGCTACCGTCGCCTGGCACGCGCGGTCGAGCCTTACCTAAACGGCTCATGCATACTCGGCTCTTATCGCCATTACGTGCAGTCGCTTCCGTTTTATACCGGCCGGCGCGAAGTCTCGGTCGAGTATTGGGGCGAGCTCGGTGAGTTCGCCGATCCCGCCTCGGAGCCGACCAATTTTATCGGAGGACAAAAACGCCTGCTCGACGTTTGGGCCGGACCGCGATGCTTTGTGCTGGTCGCCGATCGCAAGGATCTTCCCGCCCTTGCCGGTACGCTTACGCCCGCGCCCTCGGTAATTGCGTGCGAGGGCAAGAAAGTCGCGCTCTATAACCGGCCCGATCCCGCCCCCGCGCCCGATTGTGTGGCGGCTGGCCGTTAGCGCGATCGATGAGGGGGTACTTGGAATCGCCGCTGGCGGATCATAAGTAATGAGGCTGATGTTTGGACCATGAAATCGCTTTTGGTCGTAATTTCCACCTGCGTCACAGCCGCGCTCCTATGCGCCTGCGCGCCGCTTGCGCAGGATCAGGCACAAACCGCTTACTCTCAAGGCCGCTACGAGGAAGCGGCCAATGACATCACTGCCGCGCTCCGCCGCGATCCCGACAGCCCGACCTTAAAGCAGCTTGCCGCGGAGATTTTTACCCAGCGCGGAGTCAAGGAATATCAGGCCGGTCGGATGATTGCCGCTTCCGACGACTTTCACCGCGCGATCAACTACCAGCCGACCTATGCGATGGCTTACGACTATCTAGGGATGCTCTCGTTTCAGCAGAGCAATTGGCAGGACGCGATCAAATATGGCAGCGCGGGAGCGAGCTATGCCGGTAAACCGGATCCGGACTACGTGAAATCGGCGCGGCGCAATCTGCTCAAAGTCCAATCCGGCGGCTTTGCGCCCTATGTGCCCGCATCAGGCAGCAGAAACTGAATCTCGCGCGCAAAGCAGGTGAGCGGTGACTGACGAGAAATCCGAAACGCCAGCCGATTCCGTTGTTCAACCCGAAGTGAGCGCACCGCCCGCGGAAGACGGCGCGAGCCTCGGCCAATATCTCATCTCGGTCCGCACCAGCCGCGGACTTTCCCACGACCAGATCATCGCGGGCACCCACATTCCGAAGCGCTATGTCGCCGCGATCGAGAGCGGCGATTATGCCACCGTGTCCGACGAGCTGTACTTGCTCCCGTTTTTGCGCCGCTACGCGGTATTCGTCGGCCTCGATCCCGAGGACATTGCCTACCGCTTCGTGCGCGACGTGCAGCGCGCGGAATCCAACGCCATACCGAAAATTTCCGAGCCGATCGCGGTAGTCGAAAGCGGCCCGGCAAAGAAAAAGTCTTCGCGGGCCAACTATGTCATCGCCACTGTGGTTATCGTGCTCGCCGTAATCCTGGTCGGCGAGATCTATGCCCGCAGGGATGATTTGAGGATGGGCGCGTCTGACGTCGCCAGCTCTCCGGCCGCATCTCCGATCGCACCGCCCGTGGCGAACTCAGCAGCGCCCGCGGCGGCAGCTTCTCAGGTCTCGGCGGTATCGAATGCGACGCCGCAGGCGCCGGAGCCAGCGGCCCAGGATTCGCCGGCGCCGGCATCATCTCCCGCAGCGGCAGCTCCGCTCGCTACCAGCATCACGAGCGCGCCGGGTGCAGCCGTCTCCTCGCCCGCACAGTCCGCGCCGCCGTCTAACGCCGGCGACAGCAATATCGAGTAAGCGAGCATCCTTCTTCCCGCCCGCGGTTTCTTGCGGCGGCGATCAAGGAATACAAGCGCGGTTCCTGGCAATGCGATCTTGGAGATACTCTCGCCCTCCGGGAGAGGGCGCGCCACTGATTCAGTGCAGGATCGCGTTCGCGATCTCTTCCGCGACCAGCCGCTTTGCCGTATCAACGTCCTCGCCCGGATGCACTACGGCGACAACCTTGAGTTCGCTCGCCGAGCCTGAGATCGTCGCGTGCGCGATTATCGCGGTATCGTAAATCTTGTTCTCCGGCAGACCATCGTAGGTCGCGGGCCCGCTTCGGCGGCTCTGCTTAATCGCGTTGTATTCCCGAAACTGCGCGGTCAGCGGATCGTCGGGCATCGTGCCCTGCTTGCGCGCGGCTTCCTCGTATGGATCCGGCGCCGCGCCAGCCGCGGTTCCGATCGATGGGACCTCGGCGCCCAAATCCTTGAGCATCCCGGCGATCGACGGATCGCCCGGCGAGACCTCCTCGAGTGATACATCGGGTGACAGCACCTTGGTGTTCACGGTCACCGTCACCACCAGCGAAGCGCCGCCGCGATTCTGCACCCTCAGATCCTGACTGAGCACATCCCCCACGACCGGATCGGTGCAGATCGGCATGATCGAAGCCTTGGCCGGCACCTCCAGATGCCCCAGCACCTTGACCTCGGCCGCTGCGTACGCGCGCGGCGCACCGCCGATCACCGCCGCAAGCATGGATACCGCGGCGAAGAGCGCAAATGCATTTCGCGGTATAAACCTCCTGCTAGTGCATGATCGCACGCGTCATCGCCTCCGGCATAAAGAACGCGTTATCCACCGTGCCCATGTCAATATACCAGCATTCGCGTTCGGGCGAGTTGGCTTCCGGCATGAAGATGATCGACGACACGCCGGTCTGCAGATCCTCATCCACCAGCGCGAGCTGAAACATCCGCGGGTACGGATAAATCGCGATCCGCGCATCCGGCACCGGGCGATCGCGATAGGCGTTGTAGGTTACGATCGTCTTCCACAGCTTGCCGTCGCGATCGTACTGATCCTCGGAGGTTATCATCCAGCCTTCGGAATCAATATAGAAGATGCGCCTAGGAATGGTGTAGTTGCGCGACTTGGC
Organism: Candidatus Binataceae bacterium; assembly: GCA_030041155.1. Classification (GTDB taxonomy): domain Bacteria; phylum Desulfobacterota; class Binatia; order Binatales; family Binataceae; genus JBARDN01. The sequence continues at coordinate 17,904 of JASHOJ010000040.1, forward strand.
ATCAGCTTCGATCACATACTCGCGGCGTATTTCCCAATTTTCCGGGCAGACGGTCCGCGAATCCGCCGAGCATACCTTTTCCGGCGAGTGTGCCGCGTGAACGACCGCCAGCATCTCTTTCTCGCCGAGCAGCTTGTAATCGAAATCCTCGATCTTCGCGCCAAACCCGAAATAAGTGTCCGGATCAACCGTGCTGAAATACGACGACCCGCCTTCGCCCACATCGCCCATCACATCCGACATGCTGCTCGCGGTCATCCTGCGCAGCCGCTGCGTTCTGGGACTGAAAAACCAGACGTTATCCTCAGTGTTTGGATCCATGTACCGATAGCGCACCAAGCCAAGCCCCGCTAGCGAAGTCGGCTCCAGGTAGGGATATGCCGCAAACCGATAGCGGATCCCCGAGGCTTTGAAGTCTGGATCGGTCGGAAACGGCTGGACCTCGATTCGCCCGACGTTGTTGTAGAAGCCGAAGTGCCCGACCGTGAAATGAGCCTTCGGCGATCCGCCGCTGGTCGCGGTGTAAGTGCCAACCTGCGTGTACCGCGCGTCGGCGTCGTCGTTGTATTGCGGGCGGAAGCTGTTGTTCCACATCACCTTGAGCGCGACGTGCGGATCGTTCGGATCGAGCAGCGGAAACGGCAGTCCCGCCGTGTAGTTGCGAATTGTTCCGTTGTCGCCGAGCGACACCTGCGGCGAATATTTCTCGGTCGCCGATTTGTACGGCGGCGGCCATTCGAGACGGCTGGTCGGCACGATGTCCATCTCCATCCCCTGCTCGACCAGCACATAGTTGCCGGGGCTGACCAGATTTTCCACCTTGCTCGCGCTGGCATTGGTGATGACGTCGCCCGGCTTGACCGATGATACCGCGCCTGCCGATGGCGCAGCGGATATGCTCGGCGCGGCAACCGGCGCGGGCGTCTCGGCAGCGCGCGCGCTAGCCGCTCCGCCCGCCGCGAGCACGCACGCCGCGATTATCGCCGCCATTTTCAGTGACAGATTGCCCCACTGCATTCGCCGCACCCCCTATCTGTACGCGCGCGCGCCTTCGATCGGCCAAATCGCGATCACCTCGTCGCCCCGCACCACATAATATTCGCTGTGCAGATTGATCGTCGTATCGCCGTGGCTCGGAACTATTTCGATCTTCATTCCCGGCCCGATCTCGGTCCCGGCGGCATTAAGATGCCCATGCTCCTCGGACAGGCGCTCGACCTTCACCGCCAGGTCCTTGCCCCGAGGCGCGCCAAATTCATTGGTGAGCGATTTCATTCCCGCGTCGATAATCGCGCGGTCGCCGCGGCGCGATATCACCGTCGTAAGCAGGCTCAGCGCGGGAGCGCCAAGGTCGGGGCGCACGTGCCGATATGCGCCATCCATGAACACGTACGAGCCTGCCTGCACTTCGGTTACGTCCGGCCACGAACCGGCGATATCGAAAGTGCCGGTGCCTCCCGCGCTCACGATCTCCGGCGTCATCCCAGCCGCGCGCAGCGCGGCGACGTGGCGCGAGAGTATCGCAAGCGCGTCGCGCGCCGTCTGTTCGCGCTTTGCGCGATCGGCGATCAGCACGGCGTGCCCTTCATAGCCCATCACGCCGCGATAATTTATCAGCCCGCGCCCGATTCGCCGCGCAAGCTCGATCGTCTCCTCAGGCGACTCGGTGCCGCAGCGGTTCATCCCGGTATCGATTTCGATTATCGCGTCCAGCGCGCGCCCGGCCCGCGCCGCGCCGGCTTCGAGCTCCTGCATGTTGAACTCGCTCTCCACCGTCGCGATTACCGGCACTTTCTGCGCGATCGCGAACAGACGGTCGATCTTCTGCGCGCCCGCGATCTGATTCGCGATCAGAATCGGGCCGATTCCCGCGCGCGCCAGCACCTCTGCCTCGCCGAGCTTCGACGCGGTGATTCCGATCGCTCCCGCGGCCATCTGCCGCCGTGCGATCTCGAGAGTTTTAGGGGTCTTGAAGTGCGGCCTGAGCTTCTGACTGCGCGCGGCGAAGTACCGCGCCATCGCGGCAATATTCTCCTGCGCAACATCCAGGTCGAGCAGCAGCGCGGGCGTATCAATGTCGCGCTTGCGCATCGGATGAACCTAGCACGCGGCGCCCTGGCGCACATCACGCCCAGCCCACTCTTTAGCTGTCATCACGGGAGCTTCTGTCTGAGAACCTCCTGAGCGCGCGCCTCGCGCCAGTCGGAAATCCGGCGCGCGAGTTCCCGATCCGAAAGCGCGATAATCTGCGCCGCCAGCAGTCCCGCGTTGCCCGCGCCCGGCTTGCCGATCGCCATCGTCGCAACCGGCACTCCTTTTGGCATCTGCGCGATCGAAAGCAGCGCGTCGATTCCGCCCATCGCCCACCCCGGCATCGGCACTCCGATCACGGGCAGGATCGTCTTTGCCGCCAGCACTCCCGGCAGCGCCGCCGCGCCGCCCGCCCCGCCAATCAGCACCTTGAGTCCGCGCTCCGCCGCACCCGCCGCGTACTCCAGCGTAAGGTCGGGCGTGCGATGCGCCGACAGCACTCGAACCTCATGCGGTACTTTAAGTTCGGTCAGCGCCTCGGCCGCCGCCGTCATAAACTCCCAGTCGCTCTTGCTTCCCATCACGATTCCGACCAACGCCGTCGAATCCTTGTCGCTCGATGCCATCTCGCGCTCCGCGCCTCCGTGCCGCTAAATTATCGCGAGGCTTGCGTTATGCCGCGCCGATGTCAAGGCTGGGCGCTCAATCGATTGGAAGCGGGCCATGCTTGCGGCACTATGGTCGAGCGAAGGCGCGGTGACTCAAGCATAAACGATGGCGACCACGATTCCAGACAATCGATGCGCTTTCACGCTCAAAGAGGCGGCGGACGCGGTCGGCGCATCCGAGCCGGACCCGAGTGGCGCCGCGCCGCGCGCCACTAGCGTCAGCATCGATACCCGCACCCTCCAGCCCGGCGCGATTTTCGTCGCTCTGCGCGGCATCACCGACGGCCATCGATTTCTCCGCCAAGCCGCGGAGCGCGGCGCAGCATTCGCAATCGTCGAGCGCGGTAGAAAAGTCTCCGCGCTTCCCTGTCTGGAGGTTGAAAGCACGCTCGACGCGCTCGGGCGGCTCGCGCGCGCGCATCTAAGGAGCATCCGTGCCGCTCGCGCGTTCCCTGTCATCAGTATCGGAGGCGCGGCTGGAAAAACCACCACCAAGGAACTTACCGCCGCCGCCGCTCAGGTGATTTTCGGACCCACGCTCAAGACGCCAGGCAATCTCAACAATCTGATCGGCGTGCCGATGACGATTTTCACCGCCGCCGGCGAGCATCGCGCCGCGGTGCTGGAGTGCGGCACCAATACTCGCGGCGAGATCCCGGGCCTGGCGGCGATTGTCGAGCCCGACGTTGCCGCGCTCTTGAATGTCGGCCTCGAACATAGCGCCGGGCTCGGCTCGCTGGAGGAAATCACCGCGGAGGAGTGCGCGATCTTCGCCGCCGCGCGAAGGTTCGCGGTCGTGCCCGCGTTCGATCTCGCCATCGCGGCACGCATCCCGCCGCGCCTGCGCACCATCACCTTCGGCACAGAGCGCGGCGCCGACGTGTGCGTCGCATCGCGCACGCCACTAAACAGCGGACGCACTCGGGTATCAATCAAGCTCGATCCCGCGCTGGTCGCGCCCGGCGACAGTCCACTCCTGATTATCGAGCTCAAGTTCGTCGGCGCGGCGGCAGCGCTCAACTGCGCGGCGGCAATCGCGTCGGTCATCGCGGCGTCATCGGAACGCATAACGGGCGCGCAGCTTCTTGCGATCGGACGCGCATTTTCAGAAATGGAGCCGATCGAGCGCCGACTCTCGCCGATCCTGGGCGGCGGCGCGCTCATCATCGACGATAGCTACAACGCGCAGCCGCCCTCGATGCGCATCGCGATCGAAACCGCGCGCGAGATAGCGGCGAGTCGCGGCGCGCGCCTCATCCTGATCCTCGGCGACATGCTGGAACTCGGCGCGCTCGCGCCCTCCGAGCACGACTCCGCCATCCGGACCGCTTTCGCCGCTTCTCCCGCAATCATCGTCGCGGTCGGACCCGAGATGTGCGCGGCGCTCGCGCGCCACACGCATCCTCAAGGCGGGGCGCAGTCATGCTCCGCTATCGACAGTACTGCCGCGGCCGAGACCGCCGCCCGCCTGGTCAAAGCGGGCGATGTGGCGCTGGTTAAGGGCTCGCTCGGGATGCGGATGAATCTGGTGACGGATGCGCTGCTGAATCGATAATCTCGCTTTCGCCAGCCGCCGCGCTGCGCGGCCATCCGATCCACAAATCGCGATTCCAGATCCACGATCGCGCGCGAGCGCACTCTACGCGCCGTCCCGCCATCAACGCCGGAGGCGCCGCGCCTGGCGCCACAAGCCACGCCACGTAGTCGCGTCCGTCCCCCGCCGAAGAATCGGCGTCGTCAATCGAGCGATAGCTGATAATCCCGTTAACCGGCGCAAGCTCCTTCAGAATCGCGCCCTCGCCCACCAGTGCCGCCCCGGATGGAACCGCCGCGGAAATCGCCTGCTGCACCACGGCGTTCGCGCGCAAGAACCCCTGATGCATCCCGCCCAGAATTCCGTATGCGGCGATAAACACCGCGAGCGCAGCCGCGCGCGAGGTGTTTGACCACGCGAGTCCGAGCGCACCGACGCGCTCCTGCAGCCAGTCAGCCGCCGGCACGCAGGCAAGCATCGAGGCCGGAAGCAGGAATCGCTGCCCAGGTATCGCGCCGAAGATTGTGCCGCGCCATCCGCCAAGCCCGCTCGTCAGTCCGTCGCGATAGCCGTAAAGCGACGCGCAAATGACTATCGCGGCCGTGGTCGCCGGAATAGCCCATCCGCGTGACCATCGCGGCGACAGCGCTGCCCATCCAGCGATCGGGAAAATCAACAGCGACAGCACGTAGAAAGGCGCAAACGCAAAAAAATGTGCGCCGTAAAATCCCGCCAGCTCTCCCGTCATCGCATAGTTCACACGCAGAGCATCTCCGTTCACAATCAGGTCATATGCTCCGATCACGATGATCGACGGAAACGCTCCCAGCGCCAGCCACAGCCCATCGCGCCACTTTTCCGATCGCTCGCGTTCGATCCACCACGAAGCCGCAAGCGGACCCGCGAACACGCTCATCCACGGATGCAACAGCACCGCCGCGCCGAGCGCGAGCCCGCCGATACACGGCCGCGGCGTTTTCCTGAGCAGCATCGCGGCGCCCAGCAGGCCCATCACCGCGGCCGGCACCGCCGCCTCGATCGTACTCGCGTAATAGAGCGGCCCCGCCAACAGAAAGTAGAGGATGCTCCAGTCGCCGCTGAGATCCCGCTCGCGCAGCATCGCGCGCACGATGAACGCGCCCGCGGCGAAAAATGCGGCTGTCACCAGAAACACCAGCCGCCAATCCGCACGCACCGCGGGAACCAGCAGCGCGGCATGGAAGACCGAATACTTGACTACACGATGACCTCGGGACAGGTACTCCATCGTGACGTTATAGGCCCGCACACCAGCAACATCGGGATGTATCGTTCCGTGCGCCAGGCTGAACGCGAGCGTCAGAATCTCCGCCTCGTCGGCGATCGCGAAGGTTGCCGGGTAAAACGCCAGATATATTACGGCAAAGCTCGCGAGCAGCGAGCCAAAGAGCCAATTGTGGCTGCTGAATCTGATCACGGCGCCCGCCCATCCTCACCACAGCTATCCCGCCGTCTATATTACGATGCGCGCGGTATTGCTCAATACACGCGCGCATCCTCAGTTTGGATCACTGCCGTATTGCGATGATGTGGCATCAGCAGCCGCTGCCGCTCTCGATCCAGTTGCTGCCGTTGCACCAAATCTCGCACGCATCAGAGCCGCCGCTCGCGTAATCGGTGCCCGAGGTGCAAGCGGTCGAGTCGCTGACGCATACCCGCGCGTGCTGCTCGCCGCTGTTGCAGGTTGGCGCCGCGCTGGCGCCGGTCCCGGAAAATATCGTGACGAAATGCCATGCGCCGACTTCATCGACGAATACATTGGGCTGCGCGGCGGACTCCCCGATCACATAGCCGGTGCCCGGCTCAAGACCCTCGCGCGTGTAGGTGTCGGTAAGTTCGCGGACTTGGATGTTAGGTGCGACTTCGACTGGTGTGCCGCCGCCATTATCGCTGAAACTGAAATCGTTTCGTGTGTTAGTTGGATTGTTGATGCCGATACTGCCCGCGCCTGAGTTCATAATCAGCGATTCCAGCGCGACGTTGGTCTGCTGATTGACCGCGCTTGCGTCTGAGACGCCGTTGCCGTAGTTGCGCGCGCCCTGAAAGGTGCCGCTGCTAGCGACAGTCGGATTGCCGCTTGCAAAAAAGGTGTGAGAGATTTGTAGCGTCCCGCTGCCATTCGTGATGGCGTCCGCGCCCATCCAGCAGTTATCGATCACGCCGTAATATCCGTCGAAGACGACGTTCTCGCTGGAAGCACCGTCAGGAAAATTCGCACCCTCGATATGCATTCGAAAATTGGTGTTGAGGACGTCGATCGCCAGACCGCCGGTGTTCGAGGAACTGGTCCCGTAATCGCCGCCGGTCAGCGAGATGCCCGCGCTATAAGTGCCGACAGAGTTCGCATCGGCCCGCAGCGTCGCTGCGCTCCCTTCGGTCGTGATTCCGGTCACGCTGCTGGTATGCGTATAGCCGCCATCCTCGAAGTCGAATAGCCAGTCGTTGGAAGTCGGCACTCCGCCCAGTAGATGAAACGATCCGCCGTGCAGCTCGATCGCGGCTTCGTTCTCGCCGTCAAAGTTGCCGCCGTAGATGGTGTTTTGCAGCGAGTTCAGGTGCCCGATGTAGACTCCGGCATCGAGCGCGGTCCCCGTCAGCGCGCGGATGATATTCTCGCTGTTGTTTTCGTCGTAGCCAGCCGCCGCCGTGTAGCACACGCCGTAGTAAGGCGCGCCGGTCGAGAAGGTCAGATTGTCGTCCTCGTCCTGGCCGACGTAAGCGCCTCCGACACCGCCTGCGGGGTCATCGACGTTATGCTCGATCGCGCACAGCGCCGCGCCGTTGGAATCGTCGATATTGAGATTGCTGGTGCGCCCCTGAAACAGGTTGACCGTCTTGACGACGCTCATCCCCTGCATCATCGCGGTAGTGGCTATCGAGGTATAAGCGCCGCCCTGAAGCTGAATCCCGGAATCGATATCGTTTGAGCCGGAGGCGCTGCCGACCACGACCGGGCGGCTGACTACAAACTGAGTATCGGGCGGAATAGCCACTTTGACGCCGCTGGCATAGCTCGCGGGCGTCAGCGCGGACATCAGCGCGCCGGAGTCGTCGTGATAGGCGGTCGCGCCGGAGACCGCCGCCGATGCGGCGCTCGCAAGGGTCAGCGTGGTCGTGCCGCCGCCGCTCGAAATCGTGGTGTAGAGCGCGTCGCTTTGCGCCGAGGACGGCGGAGTCGAGGACAGGCACGGACTGGAAATCGTGATCGAATTGCCGATATCGCGATAGAACGCCGCCGGGCCGGAATTGCTGGCGTTCTCTTCGCTCGCCGGGATAATCGCGATCGGCGTCGAGCCGCGATAGATAAGGAGCGCCGAATCAGCCGCCACAATCGGAATCGTGAGCGTGTTGTAATTGGCCTGGCTGAGACTCGACGCGTTATCGACGCTACTAGTCGCGGACGATGCGGCGGTCGCGCCGCACGCGCCGTCCAGCGCGACTACCTGGTAGGTATAGCCGGTCGAGCAGGTGCCGGAGCAGCTCGCCGCGACGGTCGTTCCGCTCGGCGCGGAGATCGAGGGCGTCGGTCCCCCGCCGGGAATCGCGATTCCCTCGCCATTCTTCCAGTCGCCCGCGGCCGCCAGCGTTACCGTGGCCGAACTCGCGGTGGTGGTGGCGCTGCCGGTGTTCTGCGACTGCGAGACGACGCCGAAATCGATCGGATTCAGCACGCCGTTTACATTGACTTGCGACAGCGTGTCCGCGCCGGTGGTCGAGTTGCCGGTCACCCCGACCGCGCCGGTGTAATTGGATAATGTAACCGGTGCGCTCGCTGCGCAGCTCCACGCCCCGTTCTGGCCGAAGGCAAACGCGCCCGAGCCGCCGGCCGCGCAGAGAACTGCGGCCGTGCAATTGTTGCAATAAACAAGCGCGCCATCCTGCTCCGCCGGAAGATCCGCGAAGCTTAAGTTGATTAGCGTGGGCGAGGTCGGCTGCGCTCCTGAAAATCGATCATTGATTGCCTGTCGGAACAAAAGTCCCGCGTTGGTGCCCGTATAATTGGGAATTGCCTGGTATGCACCGGGCGGCGGCAGATTCTGCGCGCGTGCTTTAGCTGTTACCACGCTTGCGATGATAGTCACCGCAATAGCCAGTCCAACGCGGCGATATATACTCGGACGCATCTGTGCTTTCATGAAATATTTCACCTGACTAGAGGCCGATCGCGAGCCATGAGAAGCCATTCGAACGCTCATTTGTCGGTCCGAGCGACGTTCCACCCGGCACGTCGAGGACAAAGGTTGCACCCGAGTTGTTGTAGGAGACCACGCTTGCAACCGTGTTGAACCCGCTGCTGGACGCGAACAGGTTCGTCGCAAGCGGTGGCAACAGAATTGTGTTCGGGAACGGGATCGGGAAGTTGACTGCAAACTCAAGGTCGTTGGCAATCTTCTGATCGGCGAGTGGATAATAACCCCACTGGATAATCGCCGTCACAGACCCTCGGCTTACATCCAGAATCGGAATTTTAAGATAGCCATTCGACTGCAATGATCCGATGAAGCCGGCCATGAACGCCTGCAGCACGCCGATGTTCGCGATATTCGTGTTTTGACGTCCATAAAGATAAGCGGTGCGATTTGCGAGCTGCTGGTGAGGTTCATTGGATATACCGATCCCGCCATAGCTCGCACCTGTAGCGGCGCCTTCGACCGGATCGGTGGCCTGAATCTGGTAGATTTCATTCGCCGTGTATTCGGCACTGTCAATTAGAGTTGCCATTCGAGATCCTTCGCTTCGCTCAGGACGACCGCTCGGTCGCGCCTCGCGGCCGCTTCATTCGCCGTGTATTCGGCACTATCAACTAGTGATGTCATCTAAAGTCCTCGCCTGATTAGCCAGTACCGTTCCCTCAGAACGTCAACGTCCAGGTCCCTGAGAGCGACATTCCCGCGGTGAAAGCGATCGGACTGATAGTCTTGCGCGCTAGTATCGGCGCGGGAGCATTTGCGCCCGGCAATCCAATCGCGCCCTGATTCCCATACAACGCCAGCTCCGCAATAGTGATTCCCTGCGCACCGGTATCGGCTGTGGTCAGGCTCCAGTTGAAGGTCACGCTGCCGTTTCCATCTTCCGAGTGGCTATCGACCGGCTTGTAATACGCGGGCGCGGTCAGCGACGTATCGTTAACTGTAGGGGTAGCCGTTCCGGAACCGAATCCGACCGCGCTGCAGAATTCTCCGGTCGTGTCTCCCCCCAATAGCGCGGCAAGCGCGGGCAAACCGGCATTCACGAATAGATTGCGTCCGCGGATATTACCGACCAACCAGCCGCCTTCAAATATGGATACCGTTACAATTCCCGAGGGTCTTTTCATAACTATCCTCCGTAAATTACCGGGTTACCGGACAGGATAAGCGCCGGATCCGCGACCATCGGCTCGCCCGCGCCATATGTAATACCACTGTGTACGTAGTGGCTATTGTAGATAGGAGCTATAGGTCCGTAACTATCACTCAGTATCGGCTCGATGATTGCGACTGTTACCGAGTCCGTGCCGGTCTCAGGCGCGGAGTCGATCTGATACTCGGCTATTCCGCCAAGCGTCAGCCCATCCGTGGGAATAGTGAGCGCGTCGCTTGTGGCGGCGGTCGTGAACCATACGCTATCTAGCCACGATCGCTCCGGCGCGAACATCTCGATCGCGGCGGTTACCGGCTCGATCGCATCCTCTTGAACGCCCTGCCCCACCGCGAGGCTGATAAGAACGCGATAGACGGCCCATCCCTGATTGGCTAGATAGCTCACTCCTCCCCACGTGTCCTGGCCCTCAAGAATCGCTACATCGGTCCAGCCCAGCGACGCGAGCGCCTGCTTGATCGATCCGGGAGTGCCGCGGCTGCGATGCAGCGCTATAGCGAGCTTGATGAGCGAGCGCTGCTGCGCGGCCGGATCGACAGGCGCCGTGATCGGACCGGACAGAGTATCTATATCGGTCAAGGAATCGATATCAGTTAGCGCGTCAATACTAACTGCAGCCGGAGCGGTAAGCTGCCAGAGAGGAGATAGTATATCGAACTGCCAGGCGAGAAATGGCAATGCGCCGGCGGGCGCAGTATCGATTCGATACACCAGCAGCGGCGTCAGATCGAGCGCGGCGAGCCGCGCTATCAACGTAAGCAACGCCTGGGTTCGCGTGTCATCTATTGAGGGAGCGGCCGAAAGTTCAGGCATTGGTTCTCCCGCAGCCGCCGCGGCGGTTTGTCTCGGGTTTGTACACACATGCAAGCGGCAACATCAGCTATGCTCCGTGCCGATTACCGTGTTCAGAGTAATGGCGGTGCAGTTCGCCCACTGGCCCGCGCCCAACTGAGTATATGCAGGCTCGCTGAGTGTAACCTCGTAGACTCCCGACACCGAAAGCGCGGCAACGATCTGGCTTGGAACTATGTCGCGCTGGATTTTGGCCGCGAGTCCGATCGCAAGCTCGGATGCCGCCGTATTGGCGGCCGCCATCGTACTGGTCGGATCGGAATCGCTGTAGAGCGTGATGGTGGCGACGATCTGGTAATCGACCTCCGTTACGGCAAGCACATTCACCGTATCGGTCAGCGGACGGACGTTATCCCCGGCAAGCGTAGCCGATGCGAGCGCAAGCAGCGCACTGCCGGCAAGTCCTATCGTGTTCGGCGCAGGTGCGGGCTGTACCGTCACCGGTCCGGTCAGCAGATACACATTTACCTGGCCCGGCGCCGGGCTCGTCACCTGCGCGTCGACAATCGACGGATCCACGCCCAGTGCAAAAAACCGATAGGCTCCCGCCGGACCGGCGACGCTGAACTGGTTGGGCGCTGCCTGGATACGCGCACGCAAGTGGTCATCCGTCTCCGGCGCCGATCCGCCCGCAGTAGTCACTGTATTAGTCACTGCTGACACGAGAGAGCTGGGGGTTAACTGCACATCGACCTGGCCCGGCAAATAGCCATTCGCGCCCACGCCAGTTTGCACCGCGCTAGCGCCGACAGTCCCTGAAGTAGCGCCTACCGGAATCACCAGCGCCTCGCTGGTCGCAAATGAGTATTGTCCGTCGCTGGTTCCAGCCAGGGTGCCAGCCGCGATCGTCACCGACACCGTGAGCGCGTTTGCCAGGGTGAACTCCAAAGTTGTCGTCGCGCTCTGAGCGGCAAGCCGGACCACTCCCACCAACTGCCCCAGGTAATCAAGCATCGGAAAGCTCGCGAACGCGAGCAGGTTCTGTTGCCCCGCATACTGGATCGCGTTGCGCACCAGCGATTCGCGATACGCGTATAGATTAATCAGCAGGCGCTCGACCTGCGCTGGCATTAAGGTGCGGTTGGCGGCCGCCTCGAACTCGGAGATCATGTCGGCAAGAACCAGATTCGGATCCAGCCCATCCGAATCATCAACAAAGGTCGGGGCCGGAAGCGACGCGATACTTGCAGCCATCGGATTGATCCTCGCTACCGGAGCGCGCCGGGCCTTATGCCGCGCTCGGAATCGTCACGGTCGTTGTAGTCGCACTCGCACCGTCCGATGAGTCAGCGGCAGACGCCTGGGCGCTCATGGTCCCTAGCTGCAACTGCCACGTAATCGAGACGCTTATTTGCGCGCCTGCTTGCGCTCCGGTGAGGACCGGCACGGCGCTGATGCTCAGCACCTTGACCCGCGGCTCCCACGTGGTAATCGCGGCAGTCAACTCGCGGACGATCGCGGGAAGCGCCTGATCGATCGGACGGTCGACATAGCGCCAGATATCCGCGCCAAAAGTCGGGCGCAGCGGATCGCTGCCCTTCGGCGTGGTCATAATTATAGCGATACACTGTTCAACATCCGCCAATCCCTGCACCACCTGGCCGATCGCGCCCAGCTTGAGCGACCAATCCGCTGAGGTGATGTCCGCGAGAGTGACTGCTGTCGCGCTCATAGGTGATCTGTCCCGTTAGTCACTTGATACATACTCAACTACTCATTCTGCCTGCACGATCGTGCTCGCGCTGGTGATCGCGCCGGTGCCCGCCGGACACGTCACTTGATCGCCAAGCCGCGCCACACCCTTTAACTGCCCGCTCCCAAGCTGAATCAGACCCGCGGAGGTGAGCCGCGCGTTGCCGGAGGAATCGATCGCGACGCTCGCGCCATTGGCGCTGAGCGCCATCGACGCGCCGCTGGCCAGCGTAATCGAGAGCGCGTGCGCTCCCGCGTCATACTTGATTGCGGAGCCGTCGCTGAAGGCGAGACTTAGGACATGGGCCCCGCGATCGTAGTCGAACGCCGCGCCATCGCTGAATGACAAATGCCACTTGTTGCCGCTGTCTACCGGAGTAGTGTCCGCCTTCGAGTAGATCGCGCCGAGCACCGCCCCGGCCTCATCGTGCTCGTCCATCAGGCACACCACCTGCTCGCCGATATCTGGAATCCAGTACGCCTTGTCGTTCTGGGTCTTGGGAACCACTACGGGCAGCCACCAGCTTCGCATCTGGTCGCGATCCGGAAAAGTAACCCGCAGGCGCGCGGTGGCCGTGTCCTGCTCCTGCACCAGACCGACCCGGAATGCGCATCCACCTTCTGGATACATACTCATTCTCTATGATACCTGCCGCGCCTCGATTTCGGTCGAATAGCCAATCGCGCGTGTGATCCGATGGCGCGCCATCTCGATCAGATACACAGCATCGAACACGCCCCACCCCGCCAGTTCAATAGTAACTCCGGCCGCGAGCGCGACATTGCCCGGACCCGACAGCCGCATCTTGATCGCCTTCATATTGGACCGATGAAGCGCCGCCTGCGCGCGAAGGCTTGCCTGCGATGCGCTCTCGCATCGAGCGTCCAGCTTAAGCGTGTCGGTCTCCGGAACCGGCGCGCTGGGACTCGCAGTCTGCGCAATCAATGTCTTGGTGTAGGGATCGAAGTATGCCGCCTCAGCCGCCGAATAAATCCCGTGCGATCGGCTGCGGCACTGGATACGATCGATATTGGACCGCTCAATCGTCGCGACCGGCACCATCGCTTCCAGCGTGCTCATCGCATAAAACACCAGCATCCCGCCGCGGACCGTGAACTCATAGCCATAATCGGCGGCGAGCCGGTGAAGGAAATCGAGGTCGGTTTCGCGGTTCTGAGTCACGCGCGCGAACTGGATTACCTCAACTCCCGGCGCGCTGACCACCGTGAGCCCATAACGGCCCGCGACGATCGTGGCGATATCCAAGAGCGTCAAGCTTTCATATGCCGCGGA
>JASHOJ010000303.1 GCA_030041155.1 Candidatus Binataceae bacterium
AGCCAGGATGACGAACTTCGCGCCATGGCTTGAGCGCGCGGCGAACCGGATCGCCACCGCGCCGCTGGGACCAGCGGTTGAGGAATTCGGCCGCGTGCAGACCGTGGCAGATGGGATCGCCATGATTTCGGGCCTGCCCTCCGCTCGCCTCGACGAAGTACTGAGCTTCGAACGCGGCCAGTTGGGCTTCGTGCAGACACTCGACCGGGATCTGATCGGCTGCGTACTGCTGGATGATGCCGAGGCGATCGAGGCCGGCGACCTGGTGCGGGGCACTGGGGAAGTGATGCGGACCACTGTCGGTCCGGGTCTTCTCGGGCGGGTTGTCGATCCACTGGGACGCACGCTGGACGACGGTCCACCCATCGAGGCCGCCGCGCGCAATCCGATCGAGGCGCCGGCGCCGGCCATTGTCGATCGCGATCTGGTCACTCAGCCGGTCCAGACGGGCATCCTGACCATCGACGGGCTGTTCGCTTTGGGCCGCGGTCAGCGCGAGCTGATCATCGGCGATCGCAGCACCGGCAAGACCGCGATCGCGGTTGACACGATCATCAACCAGCGCACCTCCGATATCATCTGTATCTATGTTGCCGTCGGCCAGAAATCTTCGTCTGTCGGGCGCGTCCTCGATGCGGTGCGTCAGCACGGCGCGGCGGAGCGCTGCATCTTTGTCGTGGCACCTGCAACAGCATCGCCCGGCTTGCAATGGATCGCCCCTTTTGCCGGGATGACGATGGCGGAGCATTTCCGTGACCGTGGCCAGCACGCGCTGGTGGTGATCGATGACCTGACGAAGCACGCCGCGACGCACCGCGAGATCGCGCTGCTGACCCGCCAGCCACCCGGCCGCGAAGCCTATCCTGGCGACGTCTTCTATCTGCATGCACGGTTGCTGGAACGTGCGGCGAAGCTCTCGGCCGAGAAGGGGGGAGGCTCGCTGACCGCGTTACCGATTGCCGAGACCGATGCCGGAAACCTGAGCGCCTACATCCCGACGAACCTCATCTCCATCACCGACGGTCAGCTCGTGCTGGATGCGCGGCTGTTCCAGGAGGGCCAGAAGCCGGCGATCGATATCGGCACCAGCGTCAGCCGGGTTGGCGGCAAGACGCAGGCGCCTGCCTTGCGCGAGGCGACGGCAACGCTGCGGCTTGACTATGCACAGTTTCTGGAACTGGAGATGTTCTCTCGCTTCGGCGGCATCCCAGATGCGCGGGTGAAGGCGCAACTTGCGCGGGGCACGCGGCTTCGCGCGATGCTGTCGCAGCCGCAATACGCACCGCTTCGGTTGGCCGACGAGGTCGCGCTGGCATGTGCGCTGCGCGACGGCGTGCTCGATGCCGTGGCGCCGGCCCAGGTCGCCGCGTTTCGCATCGCACTGCCGGCATGGCTCGATCAGCATGCCGCGCTGGCGGTCGAGATGATCCGGGCCACCGGGCAAATGTCCGCAAAAATACGTGATCTTCTCGTATCAGCGCTACGCGATCTCGCGCGCCGCTATGCGTCCGGCGAGCAGGCGCCATGAGCGAACAGTTCGCCGAGACGAGACGACGTATCGAGAACGTGCACCAGCTTGAAGCGGTCGTGGCCGCCATGCGCGCGATTGCCGCCAGCCGCGCCCAGCAGGCGCGTGGTTTGCTGCCGGGCCTTCACGCTTATAGCTCGGTCATTGCGCGCGCGATCGGTCAGGCTTTGGCACTGCTGCCGGAGGGTCACGACCCCGCCGGTAGCCGGGCACGCCGGGGCGCGATCATTCTGTTCTGCGCCGAGCAGGGCTTCGCCGGCGCGTTCAGCGATCGAGTGCTGGATGTGGTGGGGACCGATGCGGCGACAAGCGATCTGTTCCTGGTCGGCACACGAGGAGTCATGCTCGCCGGCGAACGAGGCATTCCATTTGCCTGGCATGCCGCGATGGTTCCACATGCGAGCCTGATTTCCGGCCTCGCCGGACGCATCGCCGATGCACTGTACGATTGGCTCTCTGGCAGCGTCGGCCCGCGGGTTGACGTTCTTGTGCCCACCTGGTCTGCCGCGGGCGGTGTGGTGGTGGACCGCCGCTCGTTGCTGCCGTTCGACTTTCGTCGCTTCTCGGTGCCGGCGCCAGCGCGGCAGCCGCCGCTGATTACGCTATCGCCGCCGGTGTTGCTCGCGCGCCTTGCCGAGGAATACGTGTTCGCCGAACTCTGTGAGGCGGCGCTGACCGCCTTTGCAGCCGAAAACGAAGCCCGTGTCGCTGCCATGCTGGCGGCCAAGTCGAACCTGGAGCATATGCGCTCAGCTCTCGAAGCTCTCGAGCGACAGATCCGGCAGGAAGAGATCACCGCCGAGGTCGTGGAGCTGGCCGGCGGCGCCGGATTGCGTCGCTGATTCGTCAAGGAGACCCGGATGGCGGAGGCCAATCTGGTCGTTGGGACCAAAGCCACTCTCTCTCATCAGGGGCTGCAAGCCCTCATCGAGCACCTGTTGGCACGCGGTTATCAGGTGCTGGGTCCGACCGTTCGCGATGGCGCGATCGTCTATGACAGCATTACGCGGCTCGAGGATCTGCCCCAAGGATGGACCGATCGGCAGGAAACTGGGCGGTATCGGCTGGAGCAGCGTGCCGACAAGGCTTTGTTTGGTTATGCCGTTGGGCCACAATCCTGGAAGCGCTTCCTGCATCCGCCGATCGAGCGCTTATGGCAGGCGCGACGTGACGACGCAGGGTTCGCCAGCATCGACGCGGAGCAGGCTGCGCCGAGATTCGCTTTTCTTGGTGTGCGGTCCTGTGAATTGCACGCTATCGCTATCCAGGATCGGGTGTTTACCGGTGGGCCGTACCTCGACACGGGCTATCGGCAGCGGCGGCAGGACAACTTCATCGTTGCCGCAAACTGTGGCGAGGCCGGCGGCACCTGCTTCTGTGTGTCGATGAATGCCGGCCCCAAGGCGAAGACGGGCTTCGACCTTGCCCTGACTGAACTGCTGGACGCGGGTCAGCACAGCTTTTTGGTTGAGGTGGGGAGCGCACTCGGCGGCGAAGTGCTGGCGGCGCTACCGCATCGGCCGGCGTTATTGGAGGAGAGCGCAGCCGCCGATGCGGTCGTGGCGCGGACTGCGACCCAAATGGGACGGCGACTCGATACGAACGGCATCAAGGAGCTGCTGCAAGGCAATCCCAACCATCCACGGTGGGATGACGTGGCGGCTCGTTGCCTGACTTGCGCCAACTGCACCATGGTCTGCCCGACCTGCTTCTGCACCACGGTTGAAGACCACACCGATCTTGCCGGGCAGACCGCCGAGCGCATACGGCGCTGGGATTCGTGCTTCACGCTCGACTTCTCCTACATTCATGGCGGCAGCGTCCGGAAAGAGACTCGGTCGCGGTACCGGCAGTGGATGACGCACAAGCTCGCAAGCTGGATCGATCAGTTCGGCATGTCGGGTTGCGTCGGCTGTGGGCGTTGCATCACCTGGTGCCCGGTTGGCATCGACATCACGGAAGAGGCCGCCGCTATCAGGGCAAACCCGGATGAAGCTCCCGAGGGACGGCATGGAGGGACTTGAGCGGATCGTCATGGCGCATCCCTTCTTCGCCGGACTAGAGGCGGAGCTGGGTCAGCTCGTCTCGGGATGTGCGCGCAACCTGCGGTTCAACCGCGATCAATATCTGTTTCATGAGGGGGATGCAGCGAATGAATTCTACCTGATTCGCCACGGTTCGGTTGCGCTTGAGATTCTACCGCCGGGGCAAGCTCCTATCGTGTTTGCGACCGAGGGTGAAGGGGAACTTGTGGGGACGTCCTGGCTGATCCCGCCATATCGATGGCGGTTCGACGCGCGGGTACGGGAACTCACCCGCGTCATCGGCATCGATGCGCGATGCTTGCGCGACAAGTGCGAGGCTGATCATCACCTTGGTTACGAGATGATGAAGCGCTTCCTTCCGGCGATCGTGCAGCGACTCGATGAGGCTCGTCTGCAAATCCTCGATGTTTATGGGAAGCGGGACAAGGGGACGTGACGGGTGTCATGGATAGCTTCGTCCCGCAACCCTACCGTGTTACGCGAGCACGACGGGAAGCGCACGATGTGACCACGCTGGAGCTTATTCCGACCGCCGGCGAGCGACCTGCCTTCGAGCCCGGCCAGTTCAACATGCTGTATGCGTTCGGCATCGGAGAAGTCGCGATCAGTATGAGCGGCGACCCGTCGCAGTCGGGCTGCTATGTGCACACCGTGCGCAATGTGGGCGCAGTCAGTGGCGCTATCGCGGCACTTAAATCAGGCGCGATACTCGGACTGCGTGGACCGTTCGGCACGGCGTGGCCAACCCAGGCCGCCGCGGGCAGCGATGTGGTGATCGTCGCCGGCGGGCTCGGGCTGGCGCCCCTCCGGCCGGCGATTTACCAGGTGCTGGCGCAGCGCGATCGTTACGGCCGCGTCGCTATTCTATATGGCTCCCGGAGTCCTGGCGACATTCTGTACCCTAGAGAAATCGAACGTTGGCGTCGCCGCCTGGATGTCGATATCGCCGTCACGGTTGATCACGCCGATGCGACATGGCACGGCAATGTCGGCGTGGTGCCTAAACTGATTGCTCGATCCGCCTTCGATCCGCAGAACACGATCGCGATGATCTGTGGGCCCGAGGTGATGATGCGATTTTCCGCCACCGCCTTGCAGGGGGCTGGTCTGTCGTCCGATCACATCTACCTGTCCATGGAGCGCAATATGAAGTGTGCTATTGGTCTGTGCGGCCATTGCCAGTTCGGCCCCCACTTCATCTGCAAGGACGGTCCCGTCATGCGCTACGACCGCATTGCTGAAATCCTCGCCGTGCGGGAGATCTGACTTGAACGGCAAGAAGCGGCCACGGCTCGCGGTGTGGAAGTTCGCCTCCTGCGATGGCTGCCAGCTCTC
>JASHOJ010000304.1 GCA_030041155.1 Candidatus Binataceae bacterium
GTAAACGTCGAGCGCGGCCTGTTGTGGAATCAGGAAAATGCCATCAATCGCGGCGTCCAAGTGAACTATACCAAGGGCCCGATTGCCGCTTCTCTCAGTTGGAATAATGGATTCTACTCGAACAGCTACACCTGGCTTACGGGATCGCTCGCCTACACCATCAATCCCGCGAACTCTGTCAGCGTGATCGGCGGACAGAACCTGGGCTTCGATGCACATTCCAATTTTGCGACGCCGCTCTTACAGAACAACAGCGGAATCTACGATCTCATTTACACCTACAACGCCGCACCCTGGATAATTCAGCCTTATTTTCAGTGGACCTGGGTGCCGCACAACGCCGAGATCGGCGCGGATCGCTCCACCTCGACGCTCGGCGGCGCAATCCTGGCGAGCTACGCGCTTACCGAAAAACTATTCATGGCGGGCCGGCTCGAATACCTCGAGAGCACCGGCAGCCCGACCGACGGCGCCGCCAACCTGATGTATGGACCGGGCAGCTCCGCGTGGTCGATAACCGCGACACCGACCTATCAGTTCAAGAAATTTTTTGTACGGCCTGAACTCTCATTCGTGCAGGCGATGGGGTACTCGAAAGGCGACGTGTTTGGCGCACGGGGTGGAAATCCGTCGCAGTTCCGTGCGCTGCTCGAAACCGGCGTGATGTTCTGACGGCGAGCGCTGAAGGCTCGCCAACCTGCGATTGGCCGCAAAGCGCGGCACGACGGAAATTTCTGTCGCACCGCCCTTCCCGTGGACGCGGTCGCGCCTATCGCATCGGTTTGCTATCAAGATGCGACCCCATGAATCCGACCGCCGCGATCGTGATACTGGTCCTGCTGCTGGTGGGTCCGCTTGCTATACATCCGATCGAACGCAATATCGAACTCTATGTGCTTGGGCTCGGAATCGTGGCGACGCTCCTTGCCGGCGGGTTCGATCCGAAGGTCGTCGAGCATGCGGCAACCGAGCCGATTCTGATCACGGTCGCGGTGATTGTCGCCGGAATCGCGTTCGGATACTCGCGCCAGTACCTCGACCGGTTCTTTGCGCGTTTTCGCAGACGGATGAGACGCTCGACCTTGGCCGCGCTCTCGATTTTCGTCCTCGCGATGCTGTCGAGCATCATCACCGCGATTGTGGCGGCGCTGGTGTTGGTCGAGATAATCGGACTCCTGCATATTGCCGGCTCGGCACGCGTGCGGGTAACAGTGGCGGCCTGCTTCGCGATAGGGCTTGGCGCTGCGCTTACTCCGCTGGGCGAACCGCTGTCCACGCTCGCCGCGGCGGCGCTCAAATTGCCCTTCTTTGGCCTTTTCGATCTGCTCGCGCCCTGGATAATCCCGGGCGCCGCGGTCGCCTCGGTGCTGGCCGGCATCTTCGCGCGCGGCGATTATCACGAGGCGCCCGCCGGAGCGCACGTGCGCGAGTCACCGCTGGCGGCGCTATATCAGGCCTTGCGCGTGTACGGCTTTATCGCTGGGCTGGTGCTGGTAAGTTATGCGTATGCTCCGCTTGCTCGCGACGTCTTGATCAACCTCAGCAACGATGCACTGTTCTGGGTCAATACCGTTTCCGCCGCGCTCGACAATGCCACCCTGGTCGCTCTGGAAGTACATGCGATGACATTGGTGCGGGCCCGCGAGGCGATAATCGCGCTGCTGGTCTCGGGTGGGATGCTGATTCCGGGCAATATTCCGAATATTGTAAGCGCGAGCACGGTCAAGATCGGCAGCATGGAATGGGCGCGAATCGGGGTGCCGATTGGAATCGTCGCATTGGGCATTTATTTTGCTCTCCTGAAACTCCTTGTGTGATTGCACCCGAAGCGGGGAAAAATGGCGTTAACCCTTGCGGCTCGATACGAGCGCGAGCAGAGATCGTCTGCCGGCGCTGCTCAAACGGGCGGCAGGTGCCCGTGCGCTGGGCGTTGCGTTTGCGGCGGCTTCATGAGAAAACCCTTTCGAAATCTCGGGCGTATCCCCGCCAGCGACCGCGCCGTTTGTTCATCCACGCGGATCTCAGAACCTTTCAGACGCCCGTGCGATCGGCTGAACGCTAGCGAAGCAGTTTCGATTTTCACTAAATAGCCAGGAGGGCTACGGTTTCGATGACGCCTAAACAAGTTTTGCAGATGATCAAGGATCAGGGAGTCGTGATGGTCGATCTCAAGTTCATCGATCTTCTCGGCACCTGGCAGCACTTCTCTGCTCCGGTCTCGGAGTTCAAGGACGATGGACCGTTCGAGGAGGGCCTCGGCTTCGATGGCTCGTCGATTCGCGGATGGCAGTCGATCGACGCAAGCGACATGCTCGTCATCCCCGATCCCGACACGGCCACGCTCGATCCGTTCATGAAGGACCCCACGCTGTCGCTCATCTGTAACATCTCCGATCCAATCACCCGCGCCGAGTACTCGCGCGATCCGCGCAACATCGCGCGCAAGGCCGAGGCGTATCTAAAGTCCACCGGCGTCGGTGATACGGCGTTCTTCGGACCCGAGCCGGAGTTCTTCATCTTCGACGCAATCCGGTTCGATACCACCCAGAACTCCAGCTACCACTACATCGAGTCCAATGAAGGCAACTGGAACAGCGGCCGCGACACGGCAATCAAGGGCGGCCACAATCTTGGCTTCAAGGTGAAGAACAAGGAAGGCTATTTTCCCGTGCCGCCGACCGACAGCTTGCAGGATATCCGCACCGAGATGGTGCTGGAGATGGAGCGCGTCGGAATCCGCGTCGAGAAACAGCATCACGAGGTCGCGACCGCTGGACAGGCGGAGATCGACATGCGCTTCCAGCCGCTCACCCGGATGGCGGATTGGCTGACCTGGCTTAAGTACATCGTCAAGAACGTGGCCGCGCGGCATGGGATGACGGCAACCTTCATGCCGAAGCCGATTTTCGGCGACAACGGCACCGGAATGCACACGCATCAGAGCGTCTGGAGGGGTGAGACGCCGCTGTTCGCCGGCAACGGGTACGCGGGAATGTCGGAGCTCGGGATGCACTACATCGCCGGAATCCTGCATCACGCGCCCACTCTCGCCGCGTTCACGAATCCGGGCACCAATTCCTATCGGCGCCTGGTTCCTGGTTTCGAGGCGCCAATCAATCTCGCATATTCAAGCCGCAACCGGTCGGCATCCGTCCGAATTCCAATGTACTCGCCGTCGCCAAAGACCAAGCGGATCGAAGTGCGCTTTCCTGACCCGACCTGCAACCCGTATCTAGCGTTTTCCGCGATGCTGATGGCGGGACTCGATGGCATTCAGCGCCGGCTCGACCCGGGTCAGCCGCTCGACAAGGACATCTACGCGCTCACGCCCTCGGAATTGGCGGAAGTGCCGAGCATGCCCGCGTCGCTCGAGGAATCACTCGCCAATTTGAAGCGCGATCATGAGTTCCTGCTCAAAGGCGATGTGTTTACAGAGGACCTGATCGAAACCTGGATCGATTACAAGATGGCGAAGGAGGTAAGCGCCGTTCGCCTGCGGCCTCATCCTTACGAGTTCGCGCTTTACTACGACGCTTAAGCCGAATTCGCCAGCTGCGAGGTTCAGTACGCAACGGCGGCGCGCATCGGATGCGCGCCGCCGTTTTTCCATCCCGCTCGGACGTATCAGACTGAAGCGAGTATCCTCGGTTGCATGACACGCTTGTATCCGGAGATCGATCCCTTTGAACATGGGATGCTGCCGTCAACCGACGGCAATCTGCTCTACTTCGAGAGCTGCGGCAATCGCGATGGCAAGCCCGCGCTGGTTCTGCATGGTGGACCGGGTTCCGGATGTGCTCCGTGGCATCGGCGGCTCTTCAACCCGTCCGCTTATCGCGTCGTTCTGTTTGATCAGCGCGGATGTGGTCGGAGCAAGCCGCTGGCCAGCGATCCCGGCACCGATCTGACAACCAATCACACGGCTAATCTAATCACCGATATTGAGCTGCTGCGTCGCCATCTTGAAATCGAGCGATGGATGGTGCTCGGCGGTTCATGGGGCAGCGTTCTGGCGCTAGCCTATGCCGAAGCGCAACCCGATCGTGTGACGGAACTCGTTCTGTTCGGTGTCGCGACCGGTCGGCGCAAGGAGTTTGACTGGCTGTTTCGAGGCGGCGTTGCCGCACTATTTCCAGAAGAGTGGGAGCAGCTCCGCGCCGCCGCTCCAGAGGCCGCATGCGACGGTGACGTTGTAGATGCTTGTCGTCGCCGACTCAATGACGCCGATCCCGCGGTTCGCAGAGAGGCGGCGCTTGCATGGTGCCGATGGGAATCGGCCACGCCGTCGTGGCCGCCCGCGCATACACTCGCGCGCAGATTCGCTGACGCGGATTTCAGAATCGGCTTCGCGCGTCTGGTGACCCACTACGTGAGCAACGACGCCTTTCTTGAGGACGGAATCCTTTTGCGCCATGCGCAATCAATCGCGGGCATTTCGATGATCATGGTGAACGGCAGGTTCGATTTTCAAGCGCCGATTGGATGGGCGTGGGATCTGAAACGCACACTGCCGAGCGCACGGCTCGTGGTGATCGATAATGCTGGACACGCCGCGACGAACGAGGGCGTCACTGAGGAGCTGGTTGCCGCGACCGACGAGTTCGCGCGCCTGAAGAATTCTCAGCGGCCGCCGAGCGGATGAGCCCGCTTCCAGGCGGTTGCCACCTCCGCCATCGTCGCGAACGTCACGCCGCGATGCCGCCCAATGTAATCGATCAGCCGCTCGATCATCAGCATCCGATGCCCGCGGCCGATTACCTGTGGATGCATCGTCAGCGTGTACACGCCTTCACCGGCGCGGCTGTATAGATAATCGAAATCGCCGCGCCAGATTTCGTACACCGCGGAGGGCGACGCGAGTCCCTGCTGAATCCCGCCGCGGCTGGTCACGTACTCGAACGCGGGAAAATCGTCCAACCCCCAGGTGAACGGAATCTCAACCACCTCGACCTCGTTTCCGAACACATATGGACCGTCGTCGCGCGCCTCGTCGCCGGCGCGCATGTAATATGGTAGGAAATCCCCGCCCATCAGGCTCGAGTCATACAAGAAACCGTACTTGACCAGCAGGCCGACCATGTTCGAGCTGAGGCCCGCGCCGGGCGAACGGAATCCGATCGGCCGCTGCCCGGCGATTCTCTCCAGCACCGCGTTGCCGTGTTGCAGGATCTGTTCTTCGTCTTCGGGGCTCTTCGGATGTGTGTGCAGGTAGCCGTGATTTCCGATCTCATGTCCCGCCGCGGCAATCCTTTCGATCAGGGTTGGAAACGTCTCCGCGGTATGCCCCGGCACGAACCAGGTCGCGCGCAGGCCGCGGCTTTGAAGCAAATCGAGAATCCGCTCCGCGCCGACTCGCCCGAATTCCCCGCGCGAAATCGCGCTTAGCGATCGCGCACGAAATCCGCCGATCCAGAGCGACAGTGCGTCGAAATCAAAGGTCAGACATACCATCACGTTCGGATTCATCTGGATATCCTCCGATTCCAGCCTGCGATTCTTGCCCTCGATTCTGGCTCCGATTTCCCGCGTCCTACGGTTTGCGCGGCGCGCAACTTATGAAGCGCGCGGATTCGCCAACGCCTCGAGCCGGTTCAATCGCTCCACGAGCTTGCGATTCTCGTCGCGCAGCTTATCCATGTCGTCGCGCAGGCGATTACCCTCTTCGATATGGCTGCGCCCCTCCATCAGCCGCTGAACCGCGTCATTGGCGCGGCGCCGGATGCGCCCATCGAGGTCGCGATCGGCCAGTCGGCGCATCGGCGCGGTTCCAGCCGCCTCGCCGATTTCCTCAAAGGCGGCAGGCAACCGCATCCGGACCATGAATTCGCGATCTTCGGTGAGCGGCGAAAGAAAGTCGATAATCTCGTCGCGTCGGGTCTCGAAATGCCGAGCGATGCGCGCCAGCAGCCCAATCGCGGCGACTCGCACGCGCGGCGGTCGGCCATAGGCGCAGCATGCGCGCCCGGTTTCGATCGCGCGCGGGTCGCGCGTCTCCGCCATCCCGGCCAAAGCGTGAGCGCGGATAACCTCCAGATATGATGGACGCTCGAGCGCCTTCTCCAGGGTCGCAAGCGCGCGCGGGTCACGCGTGCGGCCCAGCGCAAGAGCGGCTTCGGCCTCCACGAAATAGCTCGCGTCACCATTTTCGATTACGCCGATAAGCGCCGAAGCAGCAAGCTCGTTATCCCGAAATTCGCCAAGCGCGTGAGCTACCGCGCGGCGCGCCTTCGGATGCGCGAGCTTAAGGCCTTCGAGCAGGGCGTCGAGTGCGGCGTCGGTTCGAATCTCGCCGAGCGCCCGCGCCGCATCGGCCTGCACGCCCCAGAAGCTGTCGCCGATAAGTGCGGCGCGCAGCGCCGCAACCGCCTGCGGGCTGCCATCTTTTCCGAGTTCGCGCGCTGCGGACCCTCTCGCGATCGCTTCTGGAGCCTTCACCAACTCCAATTCGAGCGCTTCTCTTCCGCGCTTATGCTTGAGCCGCTTCACAATATCGTGTGCCGGATCGAAACGTACCGCTTTTGGCGCCTGGTCGCGCACGAACAGAAATACGTGCTCGCGGTCGCGCACCTCAACCGGGTGGCGCGTCTCTGCGCCGTCCGCGTCCATCAGCGCGATGGTCGTGGTGAAGCGAAAATTCGGTGTCGTCTCCGAGGTCTGATGGGTCTGCTTGACCGTCACGCTTAAAAGCTTTCGCTTGTCGTCGAACGCGCTCGACACTTCGATCTCGGGATGGCCCTCCTTGTAAACCCACTGGTCGAAGAAAAAATCCAGGCTGCGCCCGGTCGCCTCTTCGAACGCGTGCTGGAGATCCTGAGTGATTACGTTGCGGCCGAGATTTCGCGTGCAATAGAGACTGAGCGCCTTGAAAAACATCTCGTCGCCGGTCTCGCGCTGCAGCATGTGCAGCACCAGAGACCCCTTTTCGTAGAGATGGCGATCGAAAAGCTCGATCGGCGCGCGATAACGGTTGCATACGATCGGCCGCCGGTAATGATTCGCGTCCTCGTCGAGATATGCCTCGCGATCCTGCCGGATGTTCCACGCAAACTCGTCCGCGCCGAGATTTTCTTCGCACCACATTGCTTCGAAGTAGGTAGCGAACCCCTCGTTCAGCCACGCGTGCGACCAGTCGCGGCAGGTTAGAAGGTCGCCCCACCATTGATGAGCCAGCTCGTGGGCGACCAGCGGGTCGCTCTTGAAATCGAGATGCGCTCGCGCGTCGTGCATCGTGTCGGCGGTCTGAGTGGTGGCGGATGTGTTCTCCATTCCTCCGAAAATGAAATCGTTGACCGCGACCTGCGCATACTTCGTATAAGGATAGGGCACTCCGATTTTGCGCTCGTAGAACTGGATCATCGCCGGCGTGTTGCCGAATGCGCGCCGCGCGTCGTCCTCACGCCCGGGCTGAACATAATAGAGCACCGGCGTTTCGCCGGCGCGCTCTTCAATAACCGCGAATTCGCCGGCCGCCAGCGTTATCAGATAGGAGGAGTGCGGCACGTCATGGCGCCAGTGAAACGTGCGAGTGAGAGATTTCGCGTCGTGCGTTTCCGAAACCAGCGCGCCGTTTGATACCGCGATAAATTTCTCCGGCACTCGCGCGATGACCTCGCTGGTTACGCGATCGTTCGGATAGTCGTAGCACGGAAACCAAAAGCGGGAGTCCTCGTCCTCGCCCTGCGTCCACGCCTGCACAGGCTTGTCGGGATACGCCGGCTCGGGCCCGATAAAATATAGCCCGCGCCGCGGGGCCGCCGAATAATCGATTGCGATTTCCGCTTCCGCTCCCGCTTTCAGAGTGGTCGGTAGGGTGATGCGAAGCTTGTTGTCGGCGGTCTCGAAATGCGCTGGCGCTCCATCCACGCGCACCTCCGAGATCTCCAGTTCGGCGGCGTCGAACTCGATCGATCGCGTGTCGTCCGCGATTGCGGCGATCCGATGCGTCGCCGTTCCGGCGATTCGTTTGCGCTCGAAATCCAGCGCGATATCGATCGTGATGTGGCGGATGTCCGCGGCGCGATCGCGCGGCCATTGCGGTTCGACATGCGCGGGCTGAAACGCGCGTCGCCCGCGAAAGAAATGGGAAAAATGCCCGCTGAACGCGTGCTGGTCGCCAAGTTGCTCAGCTACTTCATCAAGAAATCGCGGCTTGTGCATGGCGCGATCCTAAAAGAGCGGCAGTGCGTCGCGCAAACCCGCGAATGCGCTACTACACCGCGAGCATCACCAGCGCTTCCAACGGTGATAACACGACCGTGTCGGCGAAGTCGCCGAGCGAGCGCGCCGGATCGCTGCTGAACAGGATTTTCGTGCGCGGAACGGTGATCGTTCGCGGCTCGGCGCTGAAATTGAGCGCAACAATCGCGCGGCTTCCGCCTAAAACGCGATGAAAGACGAACGTGTCTTCTGCTGATTCCTCTATCTTCAGATCGCCCTCTTCGAGCACCGGATTTTCGCGGCGGAGTCGGATCATCCGCCGATAGAACGAGACCATCGAGGCCGCGTCGTCACGCTGCGTGGCGACATTGACGCGCGCGAAGTCGCCGCAGTCGAGCCACGGCGCTGTCGCGCCACTCGTGAATCCGCCAAATGCCGCTCCCGACCACTGCATCGGCGTTCGGCATCCGTCGCGTCCGACGGGATCGCGCCATTGCGTTTTCGGAATCTCCACGTTGGTCATTCCGATTTCCTCGCCGTAGTAGAGAAATGGCGTCCCGCGCAGCGTCAGCAGCATCACCGCCGAGAGCCGCGCTCGCGCCTCAGTCATGCGGCCTTCGGCGTAGCGCGTGATATGGCGCGCGAAATCATGATTTGAGAGCGTATAGGTCGGCCACGACCCGCGCGGAAAAAGCTCCTCGACCGCCGCGACCTGGGTGCGAAAACTGGCCGCGCGCCACCGGCAGAAGAGGAACCGAAAATTGAACGCGAGCTGCAACTCGTCGGCGCGCAGATAATCCGCGAGCGATCGATTGTCGCGCGGCCACACTTCGCCGACCATCACCCGGTCGCCGCCGTATTCTTCCGCGACTCGGCGGAAGCCGCGGATTACTTCGTGCACCTCCGGCTGATCGGAGTCGTAGCGATGCTCCTGACTGAGCGCCACGTCGGTCATCGCGCCGGGGTTTGGGGTAGTGAGCGTCGGGTTGTCGCGAAACTGCGCGTCCTTGATCAATCCGTGAATCACGTCGATTCGGTAGCCGTCTGCGCCACGATCGAGCCAGAAGCGAATCACGTCATGCATCGCGGCGATCACCTCGGGATTGCGATAATTCAAATCCGGCTGAGATTCGAAGAACAGGTGCAAGTACCATTCGCCGGTCGCCGGATCGTATTTCCACGCCGGGCCGCCGAAGATGCTCACCCAGTTGTTCGGCGGCTTGTCGGGCGCGCCGGGTTTCCAGATGTACCAGTCGCGTTTCGGATTGCTGCGCGAGGACCGCGACTCCCGGAACCATTGATGCTGGTCGGAAGTGTGATTGGGAACCAGGTCGAGGATGATCCTGATTCCGCGCCGATGCGCTTGCTTGATCAGCCGATCGAACGCCGCGAGATCACCCAGATCGGGATGCACGCCGCGATAGTCGCTCACGTCATAGCCCCAGTCTTTTAGCGGCGACGGATTTATCGGGCTGAGCCAGATTGCGTCGATTCCGAGCGAGCGATCGGTGCCGTCGTTCAGATAATCAAGATGCGCGGTGATACCGTCCAGGTCGCCGATTCCGTCACCGTTGGAATCCGCAAAACTGCGCGGATAAATCTGATAGAAGACCGCCCGCCGCCACCAACTCAAAGACATCGGGAAAAACCCTCTTCGCTGGCGCGTGAACCTGATTAAAGCGCCCGCTTGCAGGATACCATTTGCGGCTTGGGAACTATGCGCGTGACCGCGCTCGGGATCGCAAGTAGCGTGGATATGAGACCGCGATGCGCGAGACCGAGGCGGGATTCGGAGGTGATTTCTAGCGCGGCTAGTCGCCGAAGCCGAGTTCCTTAAGCCGGTCGCGCGCTTCCGCCGCCCGCGCCGCATGCACCATCAGGCGCGCCGGGATCGCGGCCGTCGTACCGAGCATCCGCGAAGATGCGTCATCGAAGATCCAGCACTCGAAACCCGCCTGCTCCAGCAGATCGCGCGCCATCTGCACCGGCACCACGTCGATACTGGTGAACACTTCTTCCAGGCTGTCGGGAGCGAAATCTTTTTCATCCGCCATCAGGGATGCTCCATGATTCGGAGGTCAAGTTTCAGCCGCCAGCGTTCTATTTTTCGGCGGCTCCGCCGTCACTCTTCCGCGGCTCCGCCGGTCGGGGCGGTCATGATTCCTTTTACTCGATTGTAAAGAATCATCGCCGCGCCCGCGACGATTATCACCACGATCACGCCGTCGAACCGATGGAACCACGGCGCCAGCTCCTCCCAATGCTGCCCGAGCTTCATTCCGGCAAACGCGAGCAGCAGGCACCACAGGTATGAACCCGCAAGAGTGTAGATCGTAAACGACAGCAGGCGCATCCGGGCCACCCCAGCCGGAAACGAGATAAAGGTGCGGACCACCGGCAGCAGGCGGCTGATGAACACCGCAGGCGAGCCCCATCGATTAAAAAAGCGCTCGGCAAGCTCAATTTCGTGCGGCGCGATCAAGACGTAGCGACCATACTTGAGCAGAAACCATCTTCCGCCGCTCGCGCCCACGAAATATGCGATGTACGAGCCGAAGAGGCATCCCGTCGCGCCCGCTATCGCCACCATCTGCAGCTCAAAACGCGCGGTTGAGACCAGATAGCCGCTGAACGGCATCACGACCTCTGACGGCAGCGGAATGCACGCGCTCTCCATCGCCATCATCAGGAACACGCCGCCATATCCGAGCGTCGAGATTGACGCGATAATAAAAGCGGAGACCAGGCCTACCAGCGTGTCGATCATTCAATGTTGAACCTGAGTCAGAATACCCGGCGCCGCAAGTTCGCCGCGCAAGCGGGCTTTCTTGAGGGTGACATTTCGATTGTGCCAAAGCGAGTGCTCAAGGTTGCCCCGCAGCGCTTAATTTCGTAAACTGCACTCCAGGATTACTGTATATATGTTGAACGGAGAGCGCGATACAGTGATTTCAAGGCATCGCGGCGCCCGCTCCATTCGCCCATCGGTCAAAACCGCAAGAGGATCGCGTCATGGCAAAACAATCACTTTCCATCACCGATAATCGCACCGGCAAAAGCTATGAGATTCCGGTCGAAGAGGGCGGAGTGATCCGCGCCGCCGCGCTGCGCCAGATAAAAACCTCGCCCGAAGACTTCGGCCTGATGTCCTATGATCCGGCGTTCATGAATACCGCGTCGTGCCGCAGCCGAATCACTTTTATCGATGGCGACAAGGGAATCCTCCATTACCGCGGCTATCCGATCGAGGAGCTGGCTGAAAAGAGCAACTATCTTGAGACCGCGTATCTGATCGTCAAGGGCGAGTTGCCGGACCGCTCTCACTACGACAAATGGGAGCACAACATCAAAATCCATACGATGGTCCACGAGAGCATCAAGCAATTCATGGAGGGCTACCGCTACGACGCCCATCCGATGGGCATGCTGCTTGGGACGGTCGGCGCGCTCTCGACGTTTTATCCGGACGCGAAAAATATTAATGATCTCGAATCGCGGCGGCTGCAGACCCGCCGGATGATCGGCAAAATTCCGACCCTGGCGGCATTCGCCTATCGCCATACCAGGGGTCTGCCGTACGTCTATCCTGACAACGAACTCAGCTATACCGGCAATTTCCTTTCGATGCTCTTCAAGATGACCGAGCTTCGGTACAAGCCGAATCCGGTGCTGGAGCGCGCGCTCGACGTACTTTTTATCCTCCATGCCGACCACGAGCAGAATTGCTCAGCCAATGCGATGCGCGCGGTCGGAAGCTCGCAGCCCGATCCCTATGCAGCGGCGGCCGCGGCGGTCGCGGCGCTCTATGGTCCGCTTCACGGCGGCGCCAATGAGCAGGCGATACGCGGGCTGATGGAAATCGGGTCGGTCAGCAACATCCCGTCGTTCATCAAGGCGGTCAAAAACAAGGAGCGCCGCCTGATGGGATTTGGCCATCGCGTTTACAAGAACTACGACCCGCGCGCCAAAATCCTGAAGAAGATGGCGGAGCAGGTGTTCGAGGTCACCGGCCGCAACCCACTCATCGACATCGCGGTCGAGCTCGAACGTATCGCGCTGCAGGACGACTACTTCATCACCCACAAGCTCTATCCAAATGTTGATTTCTATTCGGGGATCATCTACCAGGCGATGGGCTTCCCGATGGAGATGTTCCCGGTGCTGTTCGCGATCGCGCGGACTTCCGGATGGATGGCGCAGTGGGCGGAGATGGTGCGCGACGCCGAGCAGGCTATCGCGCGCCCGCGCCAGGTGTATATCGGCGAGGGCACTCGGCATTACGTGCCAATCGCCAACCGTCCGGTGCCGACGATGAGGGAAGACGCGGTCAGCGACGCCATCTGACAATCGCCGCGGCTGCTGGCGATTGATAACCTTTCCTTGTCCAAGGGGAGGTCGCCGCGCTGGTCAGCGCAGCGGGCGAGGTCTGCCGATTCGGGCATGGGTCACCACTCGCGATTGCCCAATCCCGCTGCAAAGCACGTCCGGATGCCCTCGCCCGCCGGGAGAGGAGAGCGGCGCGATTCCTGCGCTCCTTTGTCGCAGGAATCGTGACGCGAGGGTGAGGGCGAACCGCCGCCAAGTGGCGCTTTGTCATTCCCGCGCGAGGAATCCTGACCGCCTTAGCTCGACAGCATCGCGACCCTGTGGACAACCAGGCGAATCACGGCGATCTACGGCGGCGTTTGCACGGCTATAGAGAGATCGTGAATACTTAGCATTTAATAGCTGGCGTAGAACGACGAACGCTGCTAGAAATAAAGGGGCGCGTTTGACGGGCGGGGACGCGTCACAGCTAAATCAGGTTAAGCAGGGAAGTACCATATGGGAACCGGCGCGACCCGAATCCGCTATTTGAGCATCGATGAGATGCTCGTGAGAATCGACGAACTGCGCGGCCAGCGTGCGGCTGAGCGCGCCGAGCAGGCTCATGCGCCCGATTGGGTATCTGCGGTCGAGGATCTGGCCGAAGCCGAAGCCGCCAATGCCGCTTGGATGAGGCCGCCGGCACCTCAAGCTGGCGACGGCTACGTATGGATCGGCGACGACATGGCGGTGCGGCTCGACTCGCCCGAGCTTCTAGATCTCGACGCGCGACTTGCCGGCTATGCCGCCGGATGGGAGCATCGCCCCGAGCCGGAGCCATGGCGCGATGCGCCGCGGGGATTTATCGCGAAATGGGGGCTCGAACGCTATGCGATCGGCGCGGTCGCGATCGGAATAATCGCGCTGCTGGTTGCGGGCACCTCGCTATGGCTCGGCCCCTCGGCAGTGCCGCAGCATGAGATGGCGCAGCTAACCGGCCTGGTTGCGGGTCACGATCCCCAGACCGAAGTCGTTCCTGATGAGAACCTTACCCCCGCGATGTATATCGTTCCCGACGTCGCTGCTCCCGTTCATCATCGCCTCAGCGCCGATCAGCTCGAAGAGCGGGTGCATCATGCGCTCGACAGCCAGGGATTCTGGGATATCGGCGTGTCGGCCGGCAGCCTCGGCGACGTTTATCTGGCCGGTGACGTGTACAGCAAGAAAGAGGTGAAATCGGTCCTCGATGTCGCCCGCAATGCGGCGCGTGCCGCGCGGGTGTTCTTCCCGCATCCCGATGTGCACCCGGCCCAGGGGCCTGCGTACTTTGGCGCGGTTCCCGAATACTCGCCGGCGGTGTGGGGCGCGCAGGTGACTGACGTCGTGATCGGGTCGCCCGCATATATGGCGGGAGTGCGGCCTGGCGACATAATCCGGGAGTTCGATTACAAGACCGTCACCACCGCCGCCGAGCTCCGCGCCGCGGTCGCGGCGCATCAGCCGGGCGAGCGGGTGGAAATTCGGGTCTGGCGCGATGGCGGTAATCAGTTCCTGACCGCGCGCCTGGGATCGCGCCCGCACGTCGTGGTGACGCAGGTGGCGATGCGCTAGCGCGCCGCAGTTATTCCTCCGGCTTGAAAGGTCGCGCGGGTTTATGGCCCCGCGCGGCCTTTTTATTGCAGCCTGTCTGGTGCTTCTGGCGTGCTGTCAAATTTGCGGTCCAGCAGGCCAGGCGCTCAGTCTGGTGCTGGATGCTTGAGCGACGCTGCCAACTCACATACGCGGGCCGTGCTAATCCAAAACAAACCGTAGCGGTACATCCAGAATTACGCGAATCGGGTTGTTCTTCCGGTCGCGGGCTGGCGAGAACCGCCACTGCTTGAGAGCCTCGATCGCAGCCTGATCAAGCAACGGAATCGACTGTTTGACCTTTATTGGACCCACGATGCTTCCTCTAACACCGACTATTACTTCCAGCACAACCTCTCCCTCCACGTCCTTGAGGCGCGCTTCCATCGGATAGACGGGAGTTACTCGCTTCAGGGGAAGAGGAGGAAAGGCTGCCTGATCTGCTGGGATCGGTTGGTCTCCGATTCCGCCCGGAATTCCGGTCGCGGCGCCTGTATGGTTGGCTCCACCATTTGACGGCGCGGAAATTCCTGCCAACACATCAGTGGTCGCGCGTTTCGATACGATTGTCTGCTCGTGATCGGAACCTATGTCGAGGCGCGCTTCCGCTTTTGGCTCGGTAGCTCCGCGTTCCGCTGCTGGAGAAAGACGTCGTGCCGCGTTCTTCTTGACCATTTTGTGAGCCGGTTTAGCGGTTGGCGCGCGGCTTTTCTCAGCTTTTTGCATCGTGAGAGATTTTTGACCATCGGAACCCAGAGGAAAAGGTTCGACCAACGTGACCCGCATCAACTCTTCAGCCGGCCGTTGACGGTGATGGAACATTACACTTCCAATGTGGATCGCGAGCAAAATAACTCCCGCATGTATGAGGCTCGATGTTGCGGCAGCCCAGAAAATAGAATAGCTCCCATGCCGACTCGCATAGGTCTCGCGGCGAAACCGAGGATAGCCCGAGAGCAGAGAGTGCGGACCGCTGCCCGCGCTGACGGACGCCGTTGGTTCTTCGGGCCGCATCTGGTTCAGCGGCCCTGCTTAAGGTAGCCGCGCACACTCAGAATTCGGTCGCCCGCGACCGAGGAGTCTGTCCAGGCGATCATTACCTCGTCCGCTCCAAGTGCAACGCCGATAGGGTAGCTGCCGCTACCGGATCCGTGAGCAAGAGCGATCGGCGCCGCCGAGAGCGTAGGTGCTATCTGTCGAACGTAGACTTGCTGATTGCTCCAGCCTTGATTCAGGCGGGGATCGCGACCCTGAAACGTGGCTAGCAGGTGATTCCCAATCCTAATCAGGTAAGGATGATTCGGGTCGCGCACCGGTTCGGCCAGGTCGCTTCGTGGAGCGAAATTGCGACCTTTGTCTTGCGAGCGCGACCAATACAGCCTTTGCCGATCATTCACCACAGTGTACCAGGCAATGAAAATATCGCCATTTAGCAGCGCAAGAGTGGGGCCGGAGTCGGGACAGCCGTCGATACGCCATTCGTCACGGGAAACGTAGACCGGGTCTGACCAGATCACTCCATCATCGTGTGAGGACGCCAGGACTATGTTTCGGCTCTGGTCTGGATCTACCTGTCGCCAAGCCAGATACCAGTTCCCTTGCTCATCAGTCTTTAACTCCGGGCGGCAGCATGGGCACACATCGGTAGCCAGTCGCTTGGGTGGAGAGAAACTCAGCCCGCCATCCGAAGAGCGCATTAGCTGCAATGTTCCCGTTCCAGGTACGGCGCCGCTGATCGTGTCATAGCTAATCCATATAACGACGAGCGTGCCGTTCTTTGCCGCGGCTGCATTGAAATAGGGATGAGAACCTCCAGCTTGGGCATCCAACGGAATCGCTGATGAGAAGCTATGTCCATAGTCGTCGGATCGCACCAGGTACAAGTCCATCCCATCGCCTCGGATACCGGTGCCGGTCCACAGCGCGTAATATTGTCCGGATCCTCCGATAAGAAGCCGCGGCGTTCCCTCGCGATGAGGATGTACGTCACCGTTAGCGGAACTCAGGCTAAGCATCCTTCTGAAGACATCGCCGCCATCCGCTGACGTGTAAAAGAATAAATCATTGCGGCCCTTGCCATTCGGAACGATGGCAGTTGCGAGGACGACTCCCGAAGGTATTGTTGCAAGCTGCGGATCCAGACTTGGCGTAGCGATCAGCGGTCTAGCGCGCGCTTCGAAAAGCCATTGACTAGCCGCTTTGTGGCTGCACGATGTTAACAGCCATCCGACACTAGCAAGCACTGTCATCATCGTGATGGCGCTTGTAGCCCATGTTTTCCACTGGCGCTCCGCATGTTTCATCGTATTGCCCATCAGAAACTGACCCGCAGCCCTCCATAGAATGCCCGGCCATCGCCAGGATCGAAGTACGCTCCATTGCCTGCGTCGGGCACTACCGCGGATACCCAGGTCGCATTCGTCAGATTTCGTCCCTCAAAGAAGAATCGGCATACTAACGGTTTGTACTGTGATGGCCGAAAGTCGTAGCCGGCTCTTACTCCGACCAACACATATGCGGGTGCGTACACCGTGTTCGCACTGTTGACCGCCCAGTGCTCCATAGCCGAGTCGACGAAAGGGCCGAACCAAAGACCGGAATCGTGGCGGTAAACCACCTCCGCATGTATAAGGTTCTCTGGAGTGATGCCGGGAAGTTGATTGTTGTGATAGGTCGGGTTGTCCACAAACCTGAAGTAAGAGAAGGTGTATGCCACTCGCACCTTAAGATCGTCCTCCCAAGCTCCCAGACCTATCGTGCGAGCAAGATTCTTGGCGACGGTAACTTCACTTCCAAGCTCCACTCCCGTATGGCGAGTGCGTCCAATGTTGTCGTAGGCAGGAATCGTGTAGCCGGCGCCGGGATACGGAACCACGTTCACGTTCTGAAGTTCATCCCATATCTCGTAGTCATAAACGCTCAGATCCCAGTTGATTCGCTCGCTTAGCGCACCCCGGGTCCCAAGCTCGAACTGCCACGCCTTTTCCGCCTCCATGTTTCCTAAGCTTGCGTTGGTGTTTACGGGTGCCGTCTCCTCAAGCAGGATCGGTGGCTGGTAGGCGCGGCTGATATTGCCAAACAACTGGGTAGCTTCAGTTAGTTGATATATGAAGCCTATCTTTGGCGAGATACCCGAGAAAAAGTCAGTACCGCCGGTTGAATCCGCCAGATCCGGAGAGCTATAGCCGACAACAGAACGACGCGAGTAGTCCATTCGTCCGCCCACTACCAAAGTCAGCTTCGGAGTCAGATTAAATGCATCCTCAGCATACAAACCTACCGTCAGCGCATGGTCCCACTGGTTGCGCAACGGCGCTCCCATGTGCCCTCCGGCAAGCAATTCATATTCGAGATCCTTGATCAGCGTTCCGCCGTACTGGATACCGGTGCTCAGCTTATTTTGATGTCCGAATAGAGGGGCGGTGGACACGTAGCGTAGCTCGGAGTTCCAATCGTAGCTGCTTCCCTGCAGAAACGCGTATGCCGGCGTGTGATCGAGATCGTGCCAGATAAACTGGTTATACAGTTCTATAAGCCCGTATTCCCCAAGCGGTTTGCTGATGGTCAGCCCGCTTTTGAGATAGTCGTAGCGCCGCCACGCATCAAATTCTTCGTACGAGGCTTCCGCCTGTCGCGGATTTGAGTTCAATTGCGCCAGGGTCAGCGCGCCCGGAAGCTTCTCATCGTTGTGCGCGTAGTTCGCGTCGAAACGAATAGTCATGCCGCTTTGTGTCAGATAGCCAATGCTTAAGAAGGCTCGCCGCTGGACCGCTCCGCTGTGATCGCGATAACCGCCGAGCTCGGAATCGCTAAGTCCCAGATAATAATCCCACGGCCCGATCACTTGACCGGAGCCCACGTAGTTCTTCACATAGCCGAACGATCCGCCGATTGAGTCGGTCTCAATTAGCGGAGTGTTGTAGCCGGTTTTGGAGACCAGATTGATCGCGCCGCCCAGGCTGTTGGCTCCGAACTGTAACGCGTTTGCGCCCTTGTAGACTTCGATCCGTTGAACGAAATCCGGATCGATCGGCTGGAGGTAGGCGAATCCATCCGCCTGGTTCAACATGAATCCATCCTGCATAAGATTAAGGCCCCAGAGTTGATAGGTGCTCTCAAGTCCGGATCCACGAATCGAGATCTGCGATTGTTCTTCCGCGCCCTGCCTGGTCCCGGCGACTACGCCTGGTACAAAGTCCAGCACATCGGCGAGGTTGGAGGCCTTTCGCTGTTCTATGTGCGATCGGGTTACCATACCGACGCCCCCCGGAGTCTGCTCCAGGCTCTTGAGCGCTTCCTTGTCGGACAGAAGGCGCTCGGGCGTGATGCGCGCCGCGTGCACTTCGACCGGAGCCATTTTGAATGCTTTTTTTTGATTGCTCGATTCGTCGACCTTCTTATTTTTCTTAGAGCCAGGCTTCTTTGCTTTCAGATTCGCCGGTGCCTCGCCTTGATTGCGCGGTGATGAAGTCGCCGGGACTTCCTGAGCATGCGCGCGAACGCAAACCAACGCCAATGTGAGTGAGAGCGCTAAAATCACAGATCTGGTCATACAAACCCCTCGAGCAGCTCATGCACGGTTCATCACCGCGCGACCGTGATGCGATTGGCTCGGTCAAGGCCGAGGCCACATCACGCGAACGATGTCAGTGAAACGGGGCGGAATTCAGCTCGGGAGCTTTGGTGGTGGAGGATCGGGACTTTCGTTCAGCCGCGAGACCAGAGTTCGATCCTGAAAACTCGGAGGTGATGATTCGAAAGGTGTTTCAAAATGCCGGCAAGTCGGTACCGGGCCAAGTGAAACCAGGCTGGCCGATAGATTCCAGGTCTGAAGGGGATGACAGATGTCGGCCGTGATGGTTGGCGCGGACGACGTCGGCACGATAATTATCCGCGCAAACGCGAATGTGCTCGCGAGCAGAAGGCTCAGGGCAAGACCAAGCGCGAGATGGTGATTCTTGGGCAGCATCCTTGCGGTAATGCCAGATCGCGGAAACTCCTGTGGCAGCACTATAGTGTGCGCTTTGCATGGTGTCCAGTTTGCGCGCGATCGCGCTCGGGCAGACTCGACTCGATCCAGCCCGCCTTGCAAGCGCCGCGCTCTCCTTCCTCAGGTGTCATTCCGAGCGCAGTGAGCGCCGCGAACCAAGTCGAGGAATCTCTGACAGCTTCGCGCGAGCGAAGCCGGTGCCGGATTCTGGACGGTCCGCGAATGCTCCATCGAAGATCGGCTACGCTTGAGTCCGGAATCTTCCCGTAATGTCCCGGACGCATTGAAATACGCCCACATCGGTCATCACGAAAAAAGCGATGAAGATCGGCAAGGCGTACGCTGGCCTAAGCCAAAGAACGATCAGACCGGCGCAGCACAGATTCGCTCCCACGGCGAGCCATACTCGTGTCTTGCGGCTCAAACCTGCGGATTTGGGAAAGAATTCGATATCCACCAGGCTCCACGCCGATCCGACCGCGCCCACCGCGGCGAGATAAAGCAGGAGCATAGGAGAGCCCTGGACTGATGGAATCAGATCCCCATGGGTCAAGAGGTAGACTTCCGCCCCCAATCAAAGGCAGCACGAGCAGAGCTGCGAGTCTGTCTGGCTGCGATTTCACGATGATCACGACTCCTTCTGCGACGGCGCCTAGCGCGATCCACCAACAATGACTCGTGCGGCCGAGACCAGTCCGAGCAGACCGCTCGCGATCAATACAATCGCGCTCGCCCAAAGGATCTGAAACGAGGCGCCAAACGATGCTAGGAAGGCAAACCAAGCCATCGGAAAAGCGATCAAGCTGAGTGCGATCAGCAGTGCACAAGCCGTAACTCGTCGAATCGGCCAGCGCATACCGATTCGTGGTTGGGTGTTCTGATATCTCCTCCGCACGAACCCGAGGGAAAGCCATTCTCCCACGATGACGACGATGGCGACTACTGGAAAGAAGACAGGCACGACCTCAGCAAGGTCGAATCCCGTAAGTTTCAAGATTGCCAAGAGAGTTTCCATCGAAGTGTGTCGACTGTCGATTCAGTCTCAAACCTAGTAACAAAATGTGGCCGTAATTCCAAAACGCATTAAGAGATCATATGGGTTGCTTGTCGGCTTGAGTGCTTTGACGCATGCGCATAAGGCTTGATCGCATTTCCGCTGTTTCGAACTGGCACCCGAACCGTGAAAGTGCCGCACAACATCTTTGCCGGAGAGATTATCACCATAACATTTGTCGTGAGCCTCACAGCAGGCGTCGGTTGTTCCAGGCGTCGTGGAGCCACCGTTGTTTCCGGAACCGCAATAGTTATAGCCATGGAATTGGGCTGGAATTATGTAACCGGGGCGCTGTAGGGGAGGGGTGTTGGAGGGCTGAACGTTGCCATCAGGCCATGCCTCGGAGCCCTGGGTCGGCACGAGATCATCCGACACGCCGATGATTTCGTCGTACAGCGGATGGCGGTTATGCCGCAGCCGATGCTCGTACACATAGTAATTGGGCGGCAGGCTCGGGCCGCCGCCGAAAAGGCTGTCTCGCGGCGCAACGCACGCGCGAATCTCAAATCGGCGCGCCACAAGCGAGGACCGGTCCCAGCTGACCGCGCCGTAACTCCGGCGCGCGGGGATTCCTCGACTCGCGCGGCGCTCGCTCGGAATGACACAAGGAATTTTCGCGGGTTGAGCGATTGGGCGACGCTCAATGCCGCGGCGCTTATTTGTGTCACCCTGAGCGAAGGCTGCCGAAGTCGAAGGGTCCCCGCGCAGCGGCTTTGAAAGGGTCGCGCGCCGTCTATAGGGCCGCGCGGCCTTTCTTATGCGCCGCGCCCGGTCAGCCCCTTCTATAGGTGCCGTCCCGCAGATACTTTCAACCACGGCTCCCTCAAGTGTCATTCCGGCGCGTCTGAGTTGGCCGACGCGCGAGGATCCTCGGCGCCAGCGTTGCCGGTACCGGATTCTTCGCCTTTGCGAATGTTTTATCGAAGACGGGAAGAAACCACGCTGACCCCGGGCCTCACTGATCTACTCCCGGCGCTAAACGCAGGAGCGAGGAGACACCCTTGACCTTAATCAATGCTCCATTAGGGCATGGTCCGAAACTGCCTACCTTTGGGAACCAGAATGTCCCATCGATCTGAACAGGTTGATGATCGAACATGCGCCATTGTTTCATTTGATCCTTCGTAAAAGCGAGCGCGAGTGCATTACTGATTGCGAACACCTGCGCATCGTAGGGGCTGAGCCAGAGAAACGTGTCTTCAAAACCGACGGTCAAATAGCCCTCCACGACAACGTGTTTACCGTCGTACCTCGCGGGATTAGCGATGAGTGATATCTCGGAGATCAGACCTCCGAGCTGCGGCTTCTGAGGATTAGCCAACGGCGCGCTCTCTTCCCTTCGCTGCTTTGAGCCTGTGGGGTTGGAGTTGGCACCTGCAGAACAGACACCGGGGTATGCGCTCAGCGCCAAACATAATGCAAATGCTTCCAGCAGCCTTATTCCATCTCGCCTGCTCGGTATCAGCTTCATTTGGAAACGCCCGACCTCATTTGCAGGGCTCAGGTGCTGTTCTCGATAAAGGAGCACTCGGTCCGTTAGGTGTAATCTTTATGATCTCTCCGCTCGGCGTAATTATATATACGGGAGCCTTGCTAAATTTCGCGTAGTCTTTATCTAGTTCTGAGGGCTGCTCTGGAACGTCGCTACTCGGATGGGTATGGTAGCTGCCAACATATCCTGGCGGTAACTGAAGGTAACCGCCCGTCGTACCCAAAAGTGAGGGACCGGTGAATCCAAACCCTGAATCTGAAGGAACAATAGCGCCACCGGCCTCATTTCCAGTCTGTAAAGAGAGAGAATTGGCAGGTCCAACAGCGGCTTTCGCCGCATCGTCCGGGCTAGCATAACAACCTTTCGCAACAGGCGCCTCCGAGCCCTGGGTCGGCACCAGATCATCCGAGACGCCGATGACGTCGTCGTACAGCGGATGGCGGTTATGCCGCAGCCGATGCTCGTACACATAGTAATTGGGCGGCAAACTCGGGCCGCCGCCGAAAAGGCTGTCGAAAAACGAAAACAGATCGTAAATCGCTCCCGCAATAAGTCCGACCGGTCCCGCAAACGAACCCGCGGCAGCTTCCACTCCAAAATACGCGCTCCACGACGCAGCGGCGGCAATTCCTATCCCGGCGCCGATGGCACTGTTTTCGACCTGCCCCGCGATCGAGAAACCGCGAGCGGAGCCCGAGGCAGCTTGTTTATGCCGATTTCGTGCAGGGTACGATC
Organism: Candidatus Binataceae bacterium; assembly: GCA_030041155.1. GTDB lineage: Bacteria > Desulfobacterota > Binatia > Binatales > Binataceae > JBARDN01. The sequence goes on from JASHOJ010000304.1 coordinate 22,363, forward strand.
GGACAGGCGTGAATTGAGGCGGGTGCGGAAGCCATTCGCGCTGTAGGGCGTTCTGGGCGATTTCTTGCCTAACGAGTGTTAGATTTTTTGCCAATTTTGTTCATGGCTGAACTGTTCAGCCTTATGCGATTCCACAAAATGTTGCAAAATTGCCGGCATGTGTAACCAGCCACATCACGGCAGCGCAAAAACCGAATTTTTAACCCGCGACATTGCCGCGCCTTGGTCAGATCACCTGCAAGTCCTTGAGCCGCCTGCGCTCGGCGGCGTCGATTCCGATCGATTCGAGAATTTCCGCGTTGTGAGCGCCGAGCGCTGGCGCGCCGCTGCGAATCCTGATCGGCGTGCGCGAGAATTTCGCGACCGGGCCGGTTATCGGCGCCAACCCGCCGCCTTCCTGCGGGGTCTGCTGCATCATGTCGCGCTCCAGTACGTGCGGATCGCGCGCCGCCTGGGCGTACGACTGCACCGGCTCGCAGGCGATGCCTTCGCGCGCGCAGATTTCGATCACTTCATCGACCGTTCGCTCGCTGCACCATCGCGAGACGATCGCGTTGCACTCGGCGCGATGATTGATGCGCCGCGCGATGTGCGCGAATTCGGGATCATCGCCAAGCTCAGGTCTTCCAACGATTCGCGCCAGCACCTTCCAGTGCGAATCGAGCAGCGTCCCGAGCATCACGACTCCGTTGCGGCAATGGAAGGTGTTGGTCGGGACCGAGAACACGAATTCGTTGCCCATCCTGGGCATCGGAATACCCATCGCGCCGAGCGTGGGATAGCCGTTGGATTGGAACAGCGCCGCGTCGAGCAGACAGACGTCGAGATGCTGCCCCTCGCCGGTCAGATCGCGATGCCTGAGCGCGGCGAGCGCCGCGATAGCGCCGTGCAATCCGGCCAGATCGTCGCAGAGAAAAGTGGGAGCCTTGCTCGGCTCTCCATCGGCGGGCCCGTTCAGCGACATGAATCCGGACAGAGCCTGCGCCAGCGGGTCGTAGCCGACGCGGTCGTGAATCGGTCCGAACTGGCCGAAGCCGCTTATCGAGACGTACACGATGTCAGGCTTGATGCGGCGGCAATCCTCGTAGCCGATGCCCCATTTGTCGAAGGTGCCGGGGCGGAAATTCTGCACCACGATGTCGCTTTTGGCGGCGAGTTTCAGAAAAATCGCGCGGCCTTCCTGCTTGCGCAGGTCGAGCGTGAGGCTCCGCTTGTTTCGATTGACGGTTGCCTGCGCAAAGCTGACCGGCGGATTGGTGCCGGGCAGAAATGGCGGCAGCAGGCGCGCGACCTCGCCCTCGGGGCTTTCGACTTTGATTACGTCGGCGCCCAGGTCGGCGAGCATGCACGCCGCCATCGGACCGGCCCAACTGGTGGTGGCTTCGAGCACGCGGACGCCGTCAAGCGGACCGGAGATATCGTGGCGCGCGTCGCGAAAGAACTCGGATTTCTTCATCGTCATGCTCGCCCGCGCCAAACCGAACGCGATGGCTGCCTCCTGAAACGGTGCGCGAATGGTACTGCGGCGCAGGTGCTATCGCCAAGCGCGCAGCGGTCGCGCGCGCCGATTGTGGCTGCTAGCCTAGGTCGCGGCCGAGATCTTTTGGCGTGCAAATCCAGCGATGGCGGAAGTTCAGTTCTATGTCGGAATTCACGCGGTGATTGCCAACCGCGGACGGATGCTGGTGCTCAGGCGCGCGCCCTCGATGCCGTACGCGCCGCTTACCTGGGATTTGCCGGGCGGTCATCTTGCGCTTGGCGAGACCGCCGAGGATTGCCTGCTGCGGGAAATCAAGGAGGAAACCGGACTCGACGCGGCGATCGATTCGATGCTTGGGGTTCACAGCATGAAGAGCGAACCTTACGTCCAGATGATCTACTCGTGCCGGCTCAAGGTTTATCAATCGGTGCGGCTGCGTCCCGACGAGCATATCGACTCGAAGTGGGTGACACCGGACGACCTCGCCTCGATGGAGACGATTCCGTACCTGGCGGGAATCCTTCGCCGCGGGATGCTCTCGCACGTGAAGTAGACGCCGCGCCTGCTGCGGCGTCATCGATGGCGCGCCAGCATCCTGCCGCGCCAATAGCCGAAGAAATTGGCGCATTCGAGTTCGTGATAGATCGCGCGCTCGGTGTCGCCCGCGATCGCCGCGACCGTCATCCGCGCCGCGTTGCGGATGAGCTTGGCGGGCTGATTATGATGGCGTCCGCCGGCGAATGCGCTGCCGACGCCGTAGGCGAAGCTCTTGCGGCGCAGGTAGCGCCGCGACATCCGCTCGGGACCGATGAGATGGTTCACGATCGCGTCGGGCACGAAACCAATTTTGCCGCCGCGTGCGATTATCCGCGCGAAGAGTTCGGTATCTTCGCCGGAAATTGGATTTCCGCCGACGTTGCCAAGATCCTCGCGAAAATTCCCGAACCGCGCGAACGCCTCGCGCCGCATCCCCAAATTGGCGCTGAAATAGTTGACCAGATTCTCGGCGCGCGCGGGCGGCTCGCGCTCGATTCGCGCACGATCGTGCACCGCGAGTTTTACCCACAGGCTTGCCCCGAGCCACCCAGGCGGCGGCGCGCTCCATCGCGGCAGCACCATCCCGCATCCGGCGTCGAGCCCGCGAGCGAGCAGCGCCGAGAGCATCGCGCAGGCCCAATGCGAGTCGGCAACCGCGTCGTCATCGATAAACAAAATAAAATCCGCGCTGGATTCCGCGACCGCGCGGTTGCGGGCGAAGCTGGAGCCGAGCGTGGGCTCGAAAACCCGCCGCGCGGGAAAGGGCGCAGCGCCGGCGAACGAATCCACCACCTGGGCCGTCCCGTCGGTCGAGGCGTTATCGATCACGATGCAATCCAGCATAGTGCCGGCGGGAATTTCGAGCGCGACGATGCTCGCGAGAGTCTCGCGCAGGCTCTCGGCGCGATTATGAGTCGGAATCGCGATGGTTACTGTCGCCACGGCGTGCTCCGCGCATCGCACTCATACGCTTCGAATCATAGCGGAACCGCATCGGCCACCGCAGTGGTCGCCGATGCGGTTCTCGATAGCGCGCGGTGTGGCTCGCCGGGCCTACTTCTGCTTGGGCGGCTCGGGCAGCGCCGCGCGCGAGGGCTGCTGCGCCGGAGCTGCTGCGGGCGAAGCGCTTGCCGCGCCGGGCGAAGCGCTGGCCGAGGGAGTTGCGGACGCACTCGGAGTCGGCGTGGGCGGCTTGGGCAGCGGCGCTTTCGATTGGGTGAATACGATCGAAGTGACATTCAAATCGGGCGTCGCTTTCTGCTGGACATCGGGCGGAGCTTCCAGCTTGAAGCCGAAATCGCGAGTCTCACCCGGCACGAAAGGCAGCACCGGGCGCCCGAAATCGGTGAACTCGAGCGGAGTCGCGATCGGCACGTGAACCTCGGTCAGCACCTGCTTTCGCCGCTTGCCCTTGCCTTCCCAGTAGGTGACGGTGAACTGAACCTCGTCGATCGCCTTGTCGCCGGTGTTGGTCATCTTGCCGAAAATCGCGGGGACGCGCGACGCCGACATCTTCATGTCCACGTCGGAGAGCGCGATTTTCGGAATATAGGCCTGGGCTTCTGGAATCTGATTCTTCGCGTTCTGAACGTCCTGCAGCTCGCGATTGTAAACGAACTTCATTCCGGCGTTGCCGGTGGCCTGCTCCTTGTCGAGCTCCGCGATCGCCTGCTGATACAGCGCGATTGCCTTGTCGTAATCGTGCTTGTGATAGGCCTCGATCGCGCTCAAGTGCATCTTCTCGATGTTGGTCTTGGCGGGAAAATCGACGAACAGTTTCCACTCGCCGTTTTCCTGCACCAGCGCGATATTGTCGTCGTAGGTCAGCTTGGGATAGCTCTTCTCGTTGATGTCCTTCTGCGCGACAGCGTCGGGCGTCTGATCGGAGCCGAGCGTCGCGTCTATGGTGCGCTCCCAGAGCGGAAGATCGGGCCGCGTCACGTGGATAATCACGTTGGCCTTGTCGCCCTGCACCGTCGCGTCGCCAATCGAGAAATCATACGCATGCAGGATGCTCTTGAACCAGTCGGTGCTGACGTCGGGCGCAAGCGGGATTTGCTTAAGAAACTGATCCATTGAGCAATCGATCTGATCCTGATGCGACATGGAGTAATAACAGGCCGGATAATTGTAGAGTTTGAGCGCGTTCAGGTAGTTGCCCGCCGCGGTCTGCGGGGAATGTCCCGTGCATCCGGCGAAGAGCGCGGCGAACAGCAGCGTCAGGGCGGCGACGCCGCTGGTGGCGAAAGCTTTGCTAGTCTTCAAGAATCCCACCTCCCACGGTCGGCAAACGCTAGGATTTTAGTGCCTCGGCGCTCAAAAACAAGTGCGTGCAGGCCGAAGGCGGGGCGGGAGGCTACATGCGGGGAGGGAGCTGCTTCAGCTCGATCAGGTTGCCTTCGGGGTCGTGCACGTACAGCGACAAGCCCATCCCGTGCGCGCCGTAACGCTCAACCGGCTTGCCCACCATCTCCACGCCGGCGGCGCGAAGATAATCCGCGACCGCTCGCATCTCCTGCGCCTCGATTCCAAGGCATACGTGATCGACATTTGCGCCGTCCTCGGAGCGGGGATGAGTCGCCGACACGAGATCGATCAGTCCCGCGCCCGCGCGTAGCTGGATAAGTCCGATCTGCGGGAGCCGGCGCTCCTCTTTCAAGCCCAGCACGCGAGTGTAGAAGTCGAGCACCTTCTCGATATCGCGGCATCTAAAAACCACGTGATCGATCTCGGCGACCGTAAGCGCGGGCCCGGTGGATTCCATGACGCGACTATAGCGCGTGCGATGACGGGCGGCTAAGCGCCAAAGCGGGGGCTTGATCGCGTACGCGCCACACAAGATCATCCGGTGCGGCGCCGCACGCGGAGCAGCAGACTTCGGCGGCAACAAACCTCAGATGACCGCGCACGACGCTACGGCCCTCGCGATATTCGCGATCACCTACTTCGTGATTGCGGTCGGCAAGCTTCCCTTCCTGCGCATCGATCGCACCGGCGCCGCGCTGGCGGGCGCGGTTGCGATGGTCGTGGCGGGCGTACTTACCGAACATCAGACGCTCGCCGCGATCGATTTTCACACGCTGGTGCTGCTGCTCGGGATGATGATCGTAGTCGCGAATCTGCGCCTCTCCGGCGCCTTTGGGATATTCACGCGGGCGCTCTTGGATCGCGCCAAGTCGGGCTTCGGGTTGCTCGCGATGACGGTGGCGGCGTCGGGAGTGCTGGCCGCGTTCTTTATCAACGATGTCGTGTGCCTGGCGCTCACTCCGCTTTTGATCGATGCGACCGAGGCGGTCGGCGCCGATCCGATTCCGTTCCTGGTCGCGCTCGCGACCGCGAGCAACATCGGCAGCGCCGCGACGATTACGGGAAATCCGCAGAACATGATCGTTGCCGGCTATGCGCATCTTGGCTACACGAATTTTCTGATTCATCTGGCGCCGTCGGCGGTAATCGGCCTTCTGGTGGACTTCGCGATCATCGCGTTTGTTTTTCGCGGGTCGCTGGGCGTGCTTCATCGCGGAAGCGATCGCAATCATATCGAGGCGCCGCCCGCCGATCGTCCGCTGATGATTAAGTCGGGAGTGATCGCGCTTGCCGCGCTAGCGCTGTTTATCGCCGGCTTTCCCACCCATCTGGTCGCGATCGGCGCGGGCGTGCTGCTGCTGTTCACTCGGCGAATTGCGCCCCAGCGGGTGTACGAGCTGATTGACTGGACGATGCTCGCGATGTTCGCGGGGCTGTTCGTGGTGGTCGGTGGATTTCAGGCGACTGGAATCCAGGATCGGATTATCGAGGCGACCGGGACGGCGTCGCTGGCAAATCCGGCGGTGCTGTCGGCGGTGACGGCGGTGCTTTCCAATATCGTCAGCAATGTGCCGGCGGTGTTGCTGTTTCGTCCGCTGCTTCCGCTGCTCGGCGGGACGCGCGAGGTGGCATTCATTATCGCGGGCGCCAGCACGTTTGCGGGAAATCTGACGGTGGTGGGATCGGTCGCCAACTTAATCGTGATCGAGCAGGCGCGCGGCCGCAACATCGCGATCAGTTTTTGGGATTACGTGAAGGCCGGGTTTCCGATCGCGATTGTGACGCTTGCGATCAACGCGGCAATTCTTGCGATTCACTTCTAGCGCGCTTGTCCGCGCGCGGCGGAAACGAAAAGCGCTGAATCTCGGTGGCGGCAACCGCGTCCGCGACCATCCGCGCGATATCAAGCCCGCGTTCCGCCGCTTCGACCTCATCGAGGCGCGCGTGCGTCTCAGGATGAGCCGGCACGAAGAGAGTGCAGCAATCCTGATCGGGCAGAATCGAGATCTCGAAAGTGCCGAGCGCGCGCGCCTGCTCGACGATCTCGTTCTTGTCGCTGCCGACCAGCGGGCGCAGCACCGGCAGCGACGACGAATTCTCGATCACCGCCATGTTGTCGAGGGTCTGCGACGCTACCTGGCCAAGGCTTTCGCCGGTCACGATCGCGGTCGCTCGGGTGCGAGACGCGAGTGCGCATCCGATCCGAAGCATCAGGCGCCGGTAAAGGATCACGCGCAGCGGGCGTGTTGAATTGGCCACGATCTCGCGCTGGAGATTCCCAAACGGCACCATCGCGAGTGTGGATTCCGACTGATAGCGGGTCAGATGCGCGACCAGGTCGGCCGCCTTCTCGCGGCTTGCGGCCGAGACCAGCGGCCAGGCATGAAAATGCACGAAATCGAGCTTGAGCCCGCGCCGCATCATCCGGTAAGCCGCGACTGGCGAATCGATTCCGCCCGAGAGCAGCGCGATCGCGCGCCCCGAGACCCCGGCGGGAAGTCCGCCCGCGCCGGAAATCTTGCCGGCGGATACAAACGCGGCGTTTTTCAGAATCTCGATCGAAATCACCAGTTCGGGCGCGGTGAGACTCACCTGGTAGCCGAGGGTCTCGCAGATGACGGCGCCGACCTCGCGATCGATCTCCATCGAGGTCATTCCAAATCGCTTGTCGCCGCGGCGAGTGGCGACGCGAAAGGTCGCGGCAGGATGCGCCCGGGCGCGTTCGAGCGCGGCGCGCTTTATCTCATCGATGTCGAGCGGGACTTCGTAACTAATCGAGAAATTCTGGAGGCCGAAGATCCATTTGGCGCGCTCGATAGCGATTTGATCGGAAATCGCGTCGGGAAGCTCAACGATGATGCGCGGGCCTTCGCCGCGAATTTTGCCAAGCTGGAAATCCGCGAATGTCGCTCGCAAATTGTGGCGCAACTGATCGATGAAGCGCCATTGGTTGCGGCCCTTGAGCGCAATCTCGTGATATCGGCCAATCAGATAACGCATCGCTTCTCGTACGCGGTCGCGGAATTGCCCGTGCGCCTCAAGCTGCGACCGGACCGGTAAATTCTGCCTCGGACTCGCTGCTTGCAAGCCGAGCGCAGGCACTGGATGATTTGACGCGATGCAGCATCTAAGTGCAAACCCGGGGAACGCCACAGCGCGGCGTCATCGCGCGGAGAATCCACGATGAGCGCCGCGCCGCAATTCGCAGCCGACGTCGAGCGGCTGCGCCGCCATCTGGCAAAAATAGAGACGGCGCCGCGCGAGCGGCTGGCAAATAATCGCAAGGCCGCTGCGGTGCTGGTGCCGATTTTCGAGCGCGCGGGCGAATTGCACGTCGTCTACATTCGCCGCTCTGACCTGGTGGAGAGTCATCGCGGCCAGGTCGCGTTTCCCGGCGGGCGCGTGGACCCGGGCGACGCAACCCTGCTTGACGCGGCTCTGCGCGAGGCCGAAGAAGAGGTCGCGATTGTGCCGTCATCGGTGGACATACTGGGCGCGCTTCCGGTGGCGAGCACCTACACCAGCGGAATCCTGGTCGCGCCATTTGCGGGTGTGATTCCGGAATCGACCGCGATGCGCCCGAATCCGGGGGAGATCGCGGACGTCTTCGACGTTCCGCTGTCCGCGCTGCGCGATCTCCGTTATCGAGGCGACTACGAATGGCGTCGCGATGGAGCCAATTCGAGCGCATCGAAATATCCGGCGATCTTTTATGGCGGCCAGACGATATGGGGTCTGACCCTTCGCATCACGCTGAATCTGCTGGAAATGCTGCACGCGTAGTTCTGCCATGCTGCACGTCGACGGCGCTCGCATCGGGACGGTGACAGACGTTTGGTAGCGATGGCGGACGAATCGCAATACTTGGATCGCTCCGCTATGCAGGCCGTCGTTGCGGCCGCTGCGGAGGAGTTCGACGGAGAGATCCTGCTACTGGTCCGCGATGGCGGCAAGATAAGACTGGGCGCATCTGAGAGCGGCGGACTCAATGCGCGAGCGATTCTGTCGCTATGCTTGAGCCGTCTGGATCAACTGGAAGCGCAAACCCTGGATACGACAACTCGAGCATTTGTCCGCGTCGTGTCGGAAGACCTTAAGAATGATCAGGTGGTGTTGCTGATTGTGCGCGGGCGCAGCGACATTCGGCTGGCATCCGGCGCCGGGGCCCACGGGAAAGTGCGCGACATGTTGAATGATGCCTTGCAAGCTATCGGCGGCGAACGCCGTCGGCGGTAATCAGCCAAAGCAGCCTGCGCCGTGGCCGCCGCGGCCTTCGGTTTCGCTGAAGACAGATTTCGAATACCTCGGACGAGATTGGTAGGATGGCACCGGTCGATCGGGCGATGGCGAACAGCGCTGCTTGTAATTGCACTACGAGTGTAATAATCTAGCTCCGATGGCGGCTCGTTCACTTTCTGCCCACGATGACGGGATTCCCGCCGACGGGCGCGCGGCGCGCGGATATCGCGCGCGAATCGCGGTCGCAGCGGCGCTGCTCGATCTTTTGAACCAGGCCGTTGTCAGGCCGACCGCGGCGGAGATTGCGAAACACGCGAACGTCTCGCTGAGGCTCGTGTTTCATCATTTCAAGGACGTGGAAGCGATCTACGCCGACGCGGCCGACTTGCAGTTCGAGCGGCTGCGTCCGCTCATCCGTCCGGTATCGCCATCGCTGCCGATCGGCCGCCGGATAGAGGAATTCGTGCGCGTTCGATCCGATCTTCATGAGGCGGTGACGCCGGTCAGGCGGGCTTCGATGAGGCTGGAGCCGTTCTCGCGGGTGATTAAAAGCCGCCTTTCGGAAGTGCGCGCGATGACGCGCGCGGAGACGCGGCGGGTGTTCGACAAAGAGCTTGCCGCGACCTCGCGCTCGTCGCGGCGCGACACCGCTTCGGCGCTCGAGGCGATTACCGCGTGGGAAACGTGGGAGGTAATGCGCGCGCAGCAGGGCTTATCCGCGTTGCAGGCGCGCCGCGCGATCGCTCGGGCGATATCCGTGCTGCTCGGCGCGAAATAATCGGGGGCGTGCGGCGCTAAGAGAGATCGGCGCGCGCAAGGAGGCACGATGGGACGCAAAATCCTTTTCATCACAACCGATCAGCAGCGCTATGACTCGCTTGGATGCAACGGCGGCAAGATCGCGCGCACGCCGAATATCGATCGGCTGGCGGCGCAAGGGATCAACTATCGCCGGGCGCATAATCAAAACGTGGTCTGCATGCCCGCGCGCGCGACCATGATCACGGGGCAATACGTGCGCACTCACGGGGTGATCGCGAATGGAATTGCGTTGCCGGAGAATGCGCCGAGCGCCGCGGGCTGGCTGCGTGAGCAACGCGGATATCGCACCGCGCTGCTGGGCAAGGCGCACTTCCAGCCCGCCTTCGATCTTCAGGGCCGGTGGGTCGAGAACACGATGGGGCGCAAGGGCGAGACCGGCCCGTACCGCGGCTTCGATCGAATTGAGATGGCGATGCACGTGCCGCTGGGCGGATGGCATTACTCGGTATGGCTCGCGAACAATCATCCGGGCGATATAACCGGCTTCGCGCCGCTTCTGACGGCCGCGCCTGGCGGAGACACCGGAGCGCCCGAGGTCAAGTACAATCCGATCGCGCGCGAACGCTACCATACGGATTGGGTCGCGGACCGGACGATCGCGTTTCTGGATTCGATCGACGCGCGCGACGATTGGTTCGTGTGGATGAGCTTCCCTGATCCGCATCATCCGTGGGATCCGCCGGAAAAGGAGGCGCGGCGAATCAACTGGCGCGACCTCGATCTTCCGGAAGGATATCCGAAGTCGCGCGAGCAGGCCGAAAAGATCCTCGCGCAGAAACCGCGCCATTGGCTCGACTGGTACCAGGGCCGCTTCAGCAATCCGGAAGGCGGACCGATGACCTTCGTTCCGGCCGCGATGACAGCGGACCAGGTGCGCGAAGTGAACGCGCTGGTGCATGTCGAGAATGAGCTTATCGATGAGGCGGTCGGTCGGGTGATGGCGCGAATCGGCGAGCGCGGATGGGACGCGGATACGGACGTGATCTTCACCACCGATCACGGCGAGTTGCAGGGCGATTTTGGGCTGCTCTACAAGGGCCCGTATCACGTCGACGCGCTGATGCATCTGCCGATGATCTGGCGGCCCGCGCCCTCGGCCAAAATTGCGCCGGCGGAAATCAGCGAGCCGGTCGGACAGCTCGATCTCGCGCCGACCTTCTGCCAGATCGCAAACGCGCCGATTCCGAACTGGATGCAGGGCGCTCCGCTGCCGATAGCGAGCGGCTCGGGACGCGAACGCGTGCTGACCGAATGGGACAGCCAGTTCGCGCAAATCGGGATGCATCTCAGGACTATTTATCGCGACGGATGGGTTTGCACCGTGTATGAGAAATCGACGCGTGATTTCGGCTACAACGCGAATTTGATTCCGGCGGTGCTGCGCGGCAGCCAGAGCATCCTCGACATCCGTTATGACGGGATCGAGGGCGAGCTGTATAACTTGCGCGAAGATCCCAGGCAGTGGCGCAATCTGTGGAGCGATGACGGATACAAGAAGATGAAATCCGATCTGATCGCGGACCTTTACGATAATTTGCCCAGGCCGCGCGATCCGCAGCTTCCGGTGGAGGCGCCGGCATGAGCATCGCGACACAAATCAAGCTGGTCGGCGCCTACGGGTCGCCATATTCGCGCAAAATGCGCGCGGTGCTGCGCTATCGGCGTATTCCGTTTCGGTGGATCCTGCGCGGATCGGCGGCGGATGTCGGCATTCCGCCGGTCCCGGTCGCGCTGGTTCCGGTGCTGGTGTTCCCTGGCGGAGGCAAACCGGATGAGGCCAAACGCGATGAAGCGATGATCGATTCGACGTTCGAGATCAAGCGGCTGGAACAGATGTTTCCGGAGCGGTCGCTGGTGCCGTCCGATCCGGCGCTCGAATTTTTGCAGGAGCTGGTCGAGGACTATGCCGACGAATGGCTGACCAAGCCGATGTTCCACTATCGGTGGAAATACGCCGCGGATATTGCCAAAGCGTCGCATGTGCTTGCGACCGACCGCGACCCGCATCTTGACGACGACAAGCTCGAACGCGCCGCGCGGTTCTTCGCCGATCGGCAGATTGCGCGGCTGGTGGTGGTCGGCTCGAACAACGTGACCGCGCCGGTGATCGAAGACAGTTACCGGCGCCTGCTCGCGATTCTTGATGATCAATTAAAAAGCGGACAGATGTTTCTGATGGGCGCGCGTCCGGGAGTCGGAGATTTCGGCCTGTTCGGCCAGTTAAGCCAGCTCGCGCAGTTCGATCCGACGCCATCGCGAATCGCGGCGGAAGTGGCGCCGCGAGTGGTTTCGTGGGTGTCGCACATGGACGATCTTTCGTCGCTCGAACCGGGCGCGTGGGCGGATCGCGATGCGCTTCCGAACTCGATGCGCGCGCTGGCGGCTGAGATCGGGCGAGTCTACGCGCCGTTTCTTGTCGCCAACGCGCATGCGCTCGCCAAAGGCTCGCCTCAGGTCGAGTGCGATATCGACGGCCGACGGTGGGTGCAGCAGCCGTTTCTGTATCAGGGCAAATGCCTCAAGTGGCTACGTGAAGGGCGGGCCGCGCTTACTCCTCGTGACCGCGATTTCGTGGATTCGTTCATAGACGGCAGCGGCGCTGAAGAAATTTTCCGCGCGAAAATCTGACCTGGCCGCGGCTTAGGAACGCCCGCGGGTCAGCATCTCGAAATAAGAGATGTCGATCAGATCCGATTTAGCGATCTTGAGCGCGAGCAAAGTCTCGTTCACGGCGTCGCGCGAGCACTCGGGTGAATCGCCGCCGGATATCACCGCTTCGATCTCGCCGAAGGTTCCGAGATCGGCGACGACATCCAGATGCAGACGCACATTGTCGCGGATCATCAGCATCCGCCGCTTGCTGACCTTGGCGATCACGCCGAATGCCGCGCCGAGCATCGCGCGCATCTTCGCGGGCTCGGCGACCGCCGCGATTTCGTATGTGCTGAGCATCAGCGCGGCGCTCTCGCGTCGCGCGTAGTGGATGAGCCACGCGCCGTCGGGCTGCTCGCGGAGCTTCAGCTTGCCTTCGGCGGTTTTGAAGAAGGTGTCGCGCTGATGAAGCATCGCGCGGACGGAGTATCCGATCGCCTCGGCAGCGACGCGCGCGGCGTCGAGATCCGGCAGCCGAAATTTCGCCTCAAGATTCCGGATGTTCGTTTCCTCGCGCCGCGACGCGCGCGACTCTACGCCGTTTCACTTCGCCCGCAAAAGTGGCAATTACTGCTTTCGCGTGGCTGGCTGCTGTCTTCGACCGGGCGCACGAGGACCGGCGCCCGATTGCCACTTCGTGTTTTACGATGACGGCGATTTCCCGAAGGTCCGGAAGCCACCCCGCTAAAGGGTACATTAGGGCAATGACCTAAGCGGCGCATCCTGGGCCAATTGCACGTGGTTGATGGAGACGCCGCCATCCGGCGCGATCAGACTGTTGTTGTCCCAAAGTGCGATTCCAGTCACATAACCTTCGTGCGAGAGGAATGGGCCTCCGCTGTTTCCACCGCGTACTGGCCCGCCGGTGAGTAAATACAAAATCGCGCTGGCGCTCTTCGTCTGTATAATATTGCTGGGAGCCACGAGCATCTGGTCAGCAGTCGTGTTCCAATGGGGAAACCCAACAATAAACGCGCAATCTCCTACTTTAGGAACGCTTATTGCGGGGCGAAAATTCGCTCTCAGGGGAGCGATCGTACTAAGCACCGCTATGTCTATACATGGATCTGATCGGTATCCTCTGATCGCATACTGACGTTTCGGGTTAGCAGCGTTCAGCACAGCCCAGCGGCGAGCGCCGTTGTTTCTTCCAGCATCAATAACGTGACGGGCCGTAATGATTCCGACGTTCTCCAAGGTGAACCCAGTTCCCTGCACCACCTCGAGATCATCCGGATCGAAACCAAGTATAACCCACACAGCCTCGCCTAGTATTTCGTTGTTTTTCGAACATCGGCCGAAGATCGGAACGCCGTAGTTTTTCCTGGCCGCGATTTTTTCCGCGCGAATCTCATAGCGGACGTAGAGCGAATCGTCTGCACCCCTGACCATTTTGAGATAATCAAGTTTACCGCGGACGTGCTTAATTACTGTGGGCCTGGAGCCGCGACGAGCTTTTCGATCGACTTGAATGAACTTCTGATTGGCTTTGGCTTGCCCGCGAGTCTCACAGTCATGCAATATGCTGCGGATATTGCGCACAAAAGCTCGAGTTACATTGAGCTTTTCGTTTATCGTGATTCCTGTAACTTCTTGACGATTCGATTTGCGTCGAAGGCGGAGCTTCTTAGGATTGACCGTGAGTGTGTGCTTGGCAAATATGGCGAGAAGCTCATCTCCCAACATTGGACGAGGATCTTGAAGCGTCGGTAGCCTAGCAACCAGGAAAATCGGGAAGCTCTCTCTCTCCGTCGAAAAGGTGATGTCGTCCGCATACCGCGTGTAGAGACAATGATTGTTTATCGCTAAGCGCGAGAGGTCGCGGTCCAAGCCCCTGCAGATCAAATTGGACAAAATTGGCGACGTGGCTGCCCCCTGTGGCAGATAGCCGCGAAAGCAGCAGACTTGAGCCAGGATCGTGGCGACCGACAGCGGAAAAGAAAAAGGATGCGCCGCGAAAACTCCCCTTATGCGTCCGAAATGGAAGGTCGGAAAGAAATCTTGAATATCAACGTTGAGGATGAGCTTGGCACCGAGATGCTTTCCCGCATTCGTTACGACGCTTCGATTCGCGGTGAAACCATGAACGGGGTCTCTCGCTGAGGCGCAGGCCGTCATGCACCGGAGAAGCTGCCGTTGAAATCCTCCAATCAGCGGGGGTGGCGACGCTATTTGCCGGTACCCACCAGACATCTTAGGAATGCGAAATACTCGGTATTGCGGACGGGCAGAGGCGTATAAATGGAAAATCAGTCGCTTTCTGGAAGTGCCGAAAAAAAACGCGATTTGCTGAACGCTCTGAAGCGACCGAAAGGCCGCAAGTTCTTGTGGAGAAGGGGGTGCAATCGCCATTGGTTCGAATTCAATAGCGGCACCCTCCAGTGCCGATTTTCCTCTTTGCCATGATGCGAACCCCTAAAGCTTATAACGCAAGAAGGGCTATGGTGTAGCAGCCTTGAAGCACAGTGATCGCGTTTACACGACCGCTGATAAACCGATGGCGCGGAGGGTGCCGCGCACCAGAAGCTAATCGGAGATGTAGGCTTTCGTCAATACGGCTGAGTTATGAAGAGTAGACGCGACGCAGCTGCTCAGACTGACAGATGCAGACAGAATACGGACAGTCAAATGATCATCCGCTATTTCCGCCAAGCCGCAAAAATCTTAACCCTATTGGTGGAGCTGAACGGGATCGAACCGTCGACCTCCTGAATGCCGTTCAGGCGCTCTCCCAGCTGAGCTACAGCCCCACCGTGAGAATATTGAGCTAATCCGATGCGTGCCGCGTAGTCAAACGCCGCGCCGTTCGTCCGCTGATCTTCCGGTATTGCCGCAAATTCTCGCTTCCAAGCTCGTCGAGGAAGGCTAGTACCTGGCGCCGGCTGCCCTCGATCAGGTTGACCGCGGCGGGACGGCCAGTCTGTTTGTCGCGGCGCGTCTCCCAATGCCAGACGTGAATCAAGCGGTCGATTAAGCGCATCTTTTCACGTGGAGATCTCGCGCGCTCCCATCCGGTCATAAACTCACGGATCGCGTCCTCGATTCCACGCGCGTAGAGCTCATGGTGCCGATACGTCTTGAGATAGTCGCTCCAGATGACTGACCATCCGCAGACTGGACACGCGATCTGCGCATTCGGAACGTCTCGATGGCGGGCGATGACTTCGCCGCAGCGCGCGCATCGGACGCGTCCTTCGGCGGCATCGGAGACGATCAGAATGTCGCGGCATCGGCAGAAAAGTGTCGTGCCGATATCGTCGAGCAGCGACTCGTCGAGGATTCCACGCGCTTCGTCTCGATAGAGGCGGCGGAGTTTCTCGGGGCGAACCCGCGGCGCCCATCGTGGGAGATCGGCGAACCTCGATCCCGTCATCGGGCCCAGTTATCCGAGCCCATAGAGGGCGGCGGCGTTTTCTGCGACCATCTTGCTGACTTCCGCGGCGGGAACGCCTTCGAAGTCGCGCTCGATTACGCGGCGCGAATTCGGCCACGTGGAATCCGAGTGCGGGAAATCAGAGGCCCACATCAGCGACTCGACGCCGATAAACTCGCGCGTGATCACACCGACGCGGTCATCCTGAAACGTCGCATGGAGCTGGCGGCGGGCATAGAAGCCGGGCGGATTGGGGATCGGATCGCGTTCGATGTAGCGGTATTTTTCGAACGCGTGATCCATCCGCTGCAAGAAATGCGCAATCCATCCGATATCGTTTTCGACCGAAACGATCTGCAGGCGCGGGAAACGCTCCAACACGCCGCTGAAAATCAACTCCGCAAGCGATCGCTCGACCGAGTGATGCAGCGCGGGGTAGCTTCTCATCACGCTCGTGAAATCGCTGCCACCGCGGCGCTCGGTCAGGATATGCAGGCTCAGCGGCCTCGCGAGGTCCTGCGCGGCGGACCAGAAAGGATCATAGGCGCGATCGCCGTACGGCTTGTCGGAAGGCGCCGCGCCCCAGATCATTGCGCCGCGCAATCCTTTTTTCGATGCGCGGCGGATCTCCGCAACTCCGCTCTCGATCTCGTCGAGCGCGATCATCGCGATGCCCGCCAGCCGGTTCGGGCTATGAGCGCAGTAATCCGCGAGCCAATCGTTGTAGGCGCGAAAACTCGCCGCGCGCAGCCCGCCGTCTTCGAGCTGAAACAGGCGCATCGCGAGGCTCGGATAGAGCACCTCGCCGCTGACTCCGTCGCGCTCCTGATCGGCGATGCGCAAGGCCGGGTCCCACGCGGAGGGCCGCACGCCTGGATATCCGGCGGCCATCGCCGAGCCAAATTCCTTCGGGTCAACGCCGGCCACGGCGAAACCGGCGACCGGGAACGGCCGCAATCCTTCGGCGACGAAGAAATCGCCCGCGTGCTCGCCGGAGCGTTTGATCACATGCGGCGCGCGGTCGCGAAAGCGCTGGTCGATACGAGTCGTCCAGACGTCGGCGGGCTCGATCACATGGGAATCTGCGGAAAAAATCTTTTCAGGCAGCATTGCGAGGCGCCTCCGTTGGATTTGAGGATCTATCGCCCGTTTAACGCCGAGATTCGGCGCTGGTCAAGCTGCGATTCGACGACAGGCGACGCTAGCCGGACGCTCGCTCCAGAAGCTCACGTGCGGCGCGCTGAAATTTTTCGCTGGAGGCGGCCCCACCGAGCATCCGCGCAATTTCCGAGACGCGTTCGCTCTCTTCCAGAACTGCGACGCGCGAGCGCGTGACCCCGCGCCGCTCGAGTTTTTCGACGTTGAAATGGCGATCAGCAAACGCCGCGATTTGCGCAAGATGGGTCACGCACAGAATCTGATGGAAGCGCGCGAGTTGTGCGAGCTTTCGTCCGACCACGGTTGCAATCTCGCCGCCTATACCGGTATCAACTTCGTCAAAGACCATCGTCGTGACGCCTCGGTCCTGCGCCTCGAGTCGCTTGAGCGCGAGCATCACGCGCGACAACTCTCCGCCGGAGGCGATCCGCGCAAGCGGCATCAGGGTCTGCCCGAGGTTGGGCGCCAGGTAAAACTCGACGGTGTCGGCGCCCGATGCTGCCAGGGCGACGCCGCAATGGGTCAGAGCGGCTTCACTTGAGTCGATTGCCGACAGGCGCGCATCGAAGGCGGGCGCTCGCATCCCGAGCGTCTTCAGTTCCCCCTCGATTTTACGCTTAAGGTCTGCGGCGGCTGCGGAGCGGCGCGAGGTGAGTCCGGTTGCCAATGTCGCGAGTTCGTCCATCGCGGCGCTGAGCGCCGTCTCGGCGTTGGCCTTCGATTCGGCGACATCCTCGAGTTCGGCGATATCGGCGCGGGCGCGATCAAGCGCCTCGATCGCGCTCTCGAGCGAGCCGCCGTACTTGCGCTTCAAGAGATTCAGCTCTTGGAGCCGATTTTCTATTTCCTCAAGCCGCCGCGGGTCGGCTTCGATTTTGTCCGCGTATGCGCCCAGGGTGCGGGCGGCTTCCTGCAGGTTCGCGCGCGCCGATCTGATCATCTCGAGCGGCTCGGCGAGCTGCGGATCGAGTGCGGCGGCCTCTGCAAGCCGCGTCTCGGCGGTGGCGATCGCGTCAATCGCGGCGTTTTCCGCGCCATAGAGCATCGACTCGGCTTGTCCGGCGGCGGATGCGAGCTTCGCTGCATTGGCGAGCACATTGCGCTCAGAGGCGAGCGCCTGATCCTCGCCGGGCGTGAGCGCCGCGCGTTCGAGTTCGGACACGCGAAATCGCGCAAGCTCCAGCAGTTCAGTGCGCTCGCGCTCGCGCGCGACCAGGCCGGCAAGGTGCACTTGGCATTGGCGGGCCTTCTCGAATGCGGCGCGATAACCGGCGAGCTCCGGCTCGATTCGCGCATAGCGATCAAGGATGTCGCGATGGCTTTCGACTTTGAGCAATGCCTGCTGATCGTGCTGCCCATAAATCCGCACCAGGACGGCGCCGAAGCGCGCGAGCGCCTGCACGGTAGAGAGTTCGCCGTCGATCGTTACCCGCGAGCGCGCGCCTTCGGCAATCACGCGTCTGATTACGATCTCGCGCCGGCCGTTGTCATGCGCGGCAATCTCGGGCAGGGCGGCTTCGCTGTCGACGGTGAACAGCGCTTCGACGACCGCCTCTTTTTCGCCGCCACGAATCATCTCCGGCGAGGCGCGGCCGCCGAGCAGCAATCCGAGCGCGGTCAGGATTATGGTTTTTCCCGCTCCAGTTTCGCCGGAGAGCACGTTCAGGCCCGCGCCGAATTCAAGTTCGGCGTGCTCAATAAGAGCGAAGTTGCGGATGCGCAGTTCGGACAGCATCGCGCCGCCTAGCCCCAACGCAACTTATCGCGCCAGATTTCGAAATAGGGATGAGACGACCGCACGAGGCTGACGCCGTAACGTCCGCGCCTGACGCGAATCGCATCCTCGCTGCCGACGATCGACGATTCCTGCCCGTCTACCAGGAAGGTCGCGTCATGATCGGGCGCGCGCACACGGATCTCGATTTCGAATGAATCAGGAAGCACCACGGGCCGATTCGATAAGGTGTGCGGACAGATTGGCGCGAGCACCATCACGTCCAGAGTAGGAAAAACGATTGGGCCGCCGGCACTGAGAGCGTACGCGGTGGATCCGGTCGGGGTGGCAACAATCAGCCCGTCGGCGCGATACGAGCAGAAGGGGCGATGATCGGCGACGACATCCAGCTCCAGCATCCGGCCCAGCGGACCGCGGTTAAGCACCACGTCGTTTACCGCGACAAACCGCTCTCGACGCCTGGCGCTGGTTTCGCAGCGCTCGACCTCGGTTTCGAGCGTGATGCGGCGGTCGACCTCGAAATTTCCGGCAAGCACTCGGTCCAGAGCCGCCCTGGCCTCGTCGCTGGTCACCTCGGTAAGAAAGCCGAGTCCGCCCAGGTTAACACCGAGAATCGGCGTCTGCTGCGCCGCGACCATCCGAGCGACGCCTAGCAGGGTGCCATCGCCCCCGAGCACCACCATCAGTTCGGCGCGTTCGGCCAACTCGGGGCGCGAGGCTGAGTGTGCGCCGATTTGATCCGCTATTTCAGGCTCGGCGAGCGGTTGACACTTGCTCGCGCGTAGATGCCGGCAGAGAGTTCGTGCCAGTGCAACCGCGTCAGGCCGATCACGTTTCACAATCAGGCCGACAGATTTTATCGATCGCTTCGCCACCGCGACTTGGCAATTATCATGCGCCGGATGGTCCGGCAACGCGGGTCTCGCGAGAGCGCCCGCGGTCGCGCTTGCGGCGACAGTCGTGTGTCAATGGGAGATTGATTGGCCGCTTGGGATGTTCGGGTTCTTGCCGTATACGATCGCTTCCGAATCGATGTAGTAGCCGACCAAACCTTCAGTCGTTTGCGCCTTGCTCGTAAGGATGACGATCGCGTCGGCGCCGCTCTCGCACGCCTTGCGGCGCACCGCCGGAAGTACATCGGCTTCGCTGTCGTAGGTGCTGCCGACGCCCTCGACCAGGCCGATCTTGCGGTAATCAGTAAGCGGTTCATGATGCAGCACCGGCATGTTGCAATCCGGCGGCTTCGCCGCGACTCCAGAAGGTTCTATTTCGGTGTACGTCACCTGCGGCGGCAGCGTAGCCGCCTTGAGACATCCGCTTAAGACCGAGAACAACGCCGCGAACACGAGAACCAGAAACAACTGCCCCACGGCGGAGATCAATAGCTCGCGCGAGGCGCGCTCAGCAAGAGTACGGGCTGATATAATGGCGGCGCGAATCAAGCTAAGATGCGCGAATCCGCGAAGCGCGGCTTTTCCAACATGGCAAACGCGAAGTCATCCCGTCCACTGCTCGGAGCGCACGTTTCGATCGCCGGCGGAGTAAGCGAATCCCTGCTTCGCGGCAAACAGCTTGGATGCGACGCGATCCAGATCTTCACCAAATCGTCGCGGCAGTGGGCCTCCAAGCCATACCCGGAAGAGGAGATCGCGAAGTTCAAGCGCAATCATCGCGAAACCGGCATATCGGCGGTGATCGCGCACGATTCCTATCTGCTCAATCTCGGCGCTCCCGATGAGAAGCTGCGCAACAAGTCAGTCGCGGGCTTCATTGACGAGTTGGAGCGATGCGAAGCGCTGGGTATTCCTTTTCTGGTCGCACATCCGGGCGCGCACGTAGGAGCGGGCGAAGAGGCGGGAATCAGGACGATCGCAAAATCAATCGATGAGGCAAATCACGCGTGCAAGGGATTCAAGGTCAAGGTCGCGCTCGAGATCACGGCGGGGCAGGGCAGCACCCTTGGCTATTCATTCGAACAGATGGCGCGGATCATAGACTCGGTTAAGGAAAGCGATCGGATGCGAATATGTTTTGATACCGAGCATGCGTTTGCCGCCGGTTACGACTTAAGATCGGACGAGGGTTACGAGCGTACCTTCACGGAACTCGACCAGCACATCGGGCTAAAGCGCCTGGTCGCGTTTCATTTGAATGACTCGCTTAAGCCGTTTCACTCGCGCGTCGACCGCCATCAACATATCGGCAAGGGTCATATCGGATGCGATGCGTTTGAGCGGATAGTCAACGATCAGCGCTTCGCGGGAATCCCGATGTGCCTGGAGACGGAGCCCGGACAGGAATACAAAGATATTGCCGCCGACCTCGCCACGTTGCGCGGACTGCTCAAGTAAGACTTGAGACGCAAGTTCGTTTCGATGATAAAACGCATACTAACCGGAGACCGGCCGACGGGACCGCTTCATCTGGGTCATTACGTCGGCTCGCTTGCGAATCGTGTCCGCCTCCAGGATGAATACGACACCTTCATTCTGATCGCGGACGTGCAGGCCTTGACCGATAATTTTGAGCATCCTGAACTGCTCGGCGAAAATGTTATGGAGGTCGCTACTGACTACCTGGCGGTCGGCCTCGATCCGAACAAGGTGAAGATAGTAGTTCAATCGATGGTGCCGGAGCTGTGTGAACTGACTATCTACTTCATGAACCTGGTGACAACCGCCACGCTGGAGCGAAACCCCACGCTTAAGGAGGAAATCAAGCAGCGCAATTTTACCAACGGACTGCCGGTCGGCTTTTACACGTATCCGATATCGCAGGCTTCGGACATCACGATTTTCAAGGCGGAGCTGGTTCCGGTTGGTGAAGATCAACTTCCGATGATCGAGCAGACCCGCGAAATCGTGCGACGGTTCAATCGCCTTTACAAGAAAATCCTAATCGAGCCGCGCGCGATGACGGGACAGGTCGCCCGTCTTCCCGGCACCGACGGCGGCGCCAAGATGTCGAAGTCGCTCCGCAACTGTATCAACCTGGGCGATACGCCCGACCAGGTGCGCAAACGCGTAATGTCGATGTACACCGATCCGACGCGGATTCATCCTACCGATCCAGGGCATATTGAGGGAAATCCGGTCTTCACCTATCACGACGCATTCAATCCGAATAAAGGCGAGGTAGCGGACCTGAAGGAACGCTACGTTGCAGGCACGGTTGGAGACGTCGAGGTGAAGGAGAAATTATTTGCCGCGCTTAATGCGTTTCTGGAACCGATTCGCGTCAGGCGGGCCGAGTTTGCGTCGAAGCCGGAGCGAGTGCGCGAGATCGTCGTAGAGGGAACGCGCAAAGGACGAGCGGTCGCGCAAGAGACAATGCGAGAAGTACGCGAGGCGATGAAACTCGCGTATCCGCTGTGATCAACCCGGCCTTTTAGTAGGCCTTGGCGAAGTAAGCGCGATCGGCGGCGGATTTTCCGCACACGATGCATTTGCCGCCCGCGCCCGATTGACCTATCGGAATTGCGCGGCAGGTTGCGCGGGTCTCCTCGCGGATTTTGGTTTCACAAGCGGGTTCTCCGCACCAGTACACCAGCGCAAAACCTCCGCCTCCTTCGCCCTCCAGCTGCTTGCGCAAGGCGGAATAGGAATCGAACTCACGGATTTGCGAGGCGAGCGCGGCCTTGGCCTGATCGAACAAGCTCTTCTGAATTTGTCCAAGGACCGTCTTCGCGCGCACGGTAACCTCCGAAATCGCGGCCTTTGATTTAGCTTCGGCACCCTTTAGATCGCGCCGCGCGAAGACCAGCTCGCCCGATGCGATATCGCGAGGACCAAGCTCGATCCGCAGCGGCACGCCCCTCATCTCCCAGTCGTTGAACTTGAACCCAGGCGTCAGGCCCTCTCGCGAATCAAGCTGCACGCGCAGGTCCGCGGCTTGCAGCGCCTCCGCGATCGAGCGAGCCGAGGCCATCACTGCGGCTTCTTCTTCGGGCTTTCGATAGATCGGGACGACCACGACCTGCGTCCCAGCGACAAGCGGTGGCAATCGAAGTCCCTGATCGTCGCCATGAACCATTACGACTGCGCCGAGCAGCCGGGTCGAAACGCCCCAACTCGTCTGCCATGCGAAACGCAACTGATTGCTTTCGTCGAGGAATTTAATCTCGAAAGCTTTGGCGAAATTCTGACCCAGAAAATGCGATGTTCCGCATTGGAGCGCGCGACCATCGCCCATTAGGGCCTCGATGGTGTAGGTTTCCTCCGCACCGGGGAACCGCTCGGCAGCGCTTTTTTTACCTACGATTAGAGGGATGGCGAGATATTCCTCGACGAAGCCACGATAGACCTCGAGCATCGTTAGTGTCTCGCGCTCGGCTTCTTCGCGCGTTGCGTGAGCGGTATGGCCCTCCTGCCATAGAAATTCCGCAGTCCGCAGAAAAAGCCGCGTTCGCATTTCCCATCGCAGCACGTTGCACCACTGGTTCAGCATCATCGGCAGTTCGCGATGAGAATGAATCCACTGCGCGAACATGTGATTGATGATCGTTTCGGATGTCGGGCGTACCACGAGCGGCTCTTCCAGCTCCTTGCCGCCTCCATGCGTAACCACTGCGACTTCGGGCGCGAACCCCTCTACGTGCTTGGCTTCCTTCTTAAGGAAGCTCATCGGAATCAGAACCGGAAAATAGGCGTTGCGAGCACCGGTTCGCTTGATTCTCCGGTCAAGCTCGGCCTGTATCGCTTCCCAGATCGCGAAGCCATCCGGCCGGAAAACCATACATCCGCGCACTGGTGAGTAATCCGCAAGCTCGGCGCGCTGCACGATATCGTTGTACCATTCGGCGAAGTCCTGGCTGCGCGGAGTGACTTTGCGAGTGTCCTGCTTTTCGGGCATAAACGGCTCTTTTCCTCAGCTTATCGTCAAAGAGACAAGTCTCCGGCTATTATCCGGATGGATCAATGCGATCATCGTCAGACCTTGGAGGTTGAAGATGCGTCTGAGTGCTCTTCTTGTCGTCCCTGCTTTGGTTGTCGTACCTGTTTTGGCCATTTCATCCGGGCTTATCGCGGCGCCGATGGAAAGCGCGAACGCGAACCGACCGGCCGAAGCGGTGATCGAAGTTTCCGGCATCGGTGAGATCCAAGCCGCGCCGGATCAAGCTTCGGCCGATTTCGCGATCGTCACTCACGCCTCGACGGCGGCCGACGCGGCGAAGCAGAATGCCGAACTCGCGGCCAAGGTGCTGGCGGCGGTCAAATCGAAGCTCGCGAGCAACGGTGAGGCGGCGACCGGCAGCTATTCGCTAATTCCTGAATATCGCCAACACCCGGGCGAAGAAGGCGGCAGGATTGTTGGTTATACGGCGCAGAACTCGATTCATGTCGAAACCGGAAAGCTGGATCTGGTGGGGCCGCTGGTCGACGCAGCAATTTCGGCAGGCGCAAATCGCGTCAACTCGGTGAACTTCACTCTTAAGAATAACTCCCGCGCGCGTTCCGCGGCGATCGCGGCGGCAGCCCATGACGCGCAAATCCAGGCGCGGGCGCTAGCCGCAGCTTTGGGAGTGAAACTTAAACGGGTGATAAAGGCCTCGACCGAGTCGGAAATTCGTCCGGTTCCGATGATGCGCGCGATGGCGGCGACCATGGGCGCTCAGACACCAATTGAGGCCGGCGAGCTTACTATCCCGGCGCGGGTCTCAGTCACCTACGAGATTGAATGAATTCTTCGCGACGGCAGGGCGCGGCGACGGGATGATCATGGCTCTTGCGGAAATGCCAACGTACTCCTCGATCGCCGCGTTCCTGGCGCATCTGCACGCGCTTGAAGCCGCACCTGTCCGGAGTCCCGACGAAGATCGGCTTCTCGCCGCGATGCGAGCGTGCCTGGGAACGCTCTCCACGTCCGAGCGCGAGGCAATTGCGCAGGACCATCGCGCCGAGGACTCTCGCATGGTCAGATATCATCGAGAGCGCGCGGAGAGAAAGCTCAGTCGCGACTTGATGGCGCGCGGAGTAATCGCGGGTTGAGCGATGCTGCTGTATCTGGCCCGGCGCGTGTTCTTCGGCGCGGCAGTTCTTATCGGGACAACGATCATCACCTTCTGCTTGGCTTTCGTGATTCCCGCTGATCCGGCCGTCGCGATGGCGGGTGCGAAAGCGGACCCCCAGACCCTAGCGGCTATTCGGCATCAGCTTGATCTCGACCAGCCGCTTTACATTCAGTACGCGCATTACGTCGATAGGGCTCTACACGGAGATCTTGGCCGCTCTTACGTCCGCCGCGAAAGCGTGACGCATCTGATCGCGAGCCGGTTTCCGGCGACCGCGCTTTTGGCTGTAACCGCCGTCCTGCTGTCGCTGATTATCGGGATCGCGATGGGAACGGTAGCCGCCGCATATCGAGGACGCGCGGTCGACAACACGCTGCTCGTAGTCTCGCTGGGGCTAGTCTCGATGCCGGTATTCTGGCTGGGAACGATACTTTTGATCGTGGGCGGTCTGTATCTGCATTCGTTTCCGCTCGGCGGAATGACCGGACCACTCAGCCTGGTGCTTCCGGCAATAACTCTGGCGCTCGGGTCCGCAGGATATTATTCAAGAATTCTCCACACCAACCTCGCCGATGCGATGGAGCAGGAATATGTTCGCACCGCGCGGGGAAAAGGGCTCTCCGCGACGCGCGTGATCGTGCGCCACGCGATGGCAAACGCGATGCTGCCGCTGGTCACGATCGCGGGGCTGGACCTGGCGAGCATGTTCTCGGGCGTGGTGCTGACCGAGACGGTCTTCAACTGGCCCGGAATCGGACGGCTTGCGTACGAAGCGGTTTTCAATCTCGACATTCCGCTGATCATGGGCATCGTTCTGTTCTCGGCGGCGCTTATAGTGATAGCGAATCTGGCGGTCGATCTTCTCTACTTGTGGCTTGATCCCCGAATCAGATTGACGGCGATAGCGCGATGAAGAGCCGTCGCATAAACCGGCTCGAGGCGATAGGCGCGCTGATGGTAGCGGTGCTGTTGATTGTGGCGATCTTTGCTCCGCAGATAGCTCCTCACGATCCGTCCCGCGCGGTCGCCGCTACATTCGGCGATCCCGGCGCGCCATCGCTGGCATTTCCGCTCGGCACCGATCAGCTTGGGCGAGACGTTCTCTCGCGAATCATCTATGGCGCAAGGATTTCGCTCATTGTAGGAGTCGCCGCTATGGCTCTGACCATGGCTATAGGAGTCACAATAGGGCTTGCGTCCGGATTTTTCGGAGGGTCGATCGATTTCATGTTGATGCGCTTCACTGACGTGATGCTGTCGCTGCCATTTCTGCTGCTCGCGATGGCGCTGGTGGCCGTTCTGCGCCCAAGCCTGATTACGATCCTGTTCGTGATCGGAATCGTCTCATGGACCCAGGTCGCGCGCGTGGTTCGCGCGGAGACGCTGTCCATTTCGGAACGCGATTTCGTGTTCGCGGCCAAGGCGCTCGGAGCTCCAGCGCGAAGGCTTATCGTGCGCCACGTCTTGCCGAACGTGCTTCCGATAATCGTGGTGATGGCGGCGCTCGGCACCTCGGGCACGCTCCTTCTGGAAGCGGCTCTGAGTTTTCTCGGCCTCGGCGTGCCGCCTCCCGCTCCGAGTTGGGGACGCATGGTCGCTGAGGGCACCATGTATTTTCGCACCGCGCCATGGCTTGCGACCTCCGCAGGACTGGCGATTTTCTACGCGGTGCTCGGCTTCAATCTGCTCGGCTACGGCGCGCTGCAGCGCCGCGCGCGATGAAAAACGCGGCCGTCTTTGTGCTCGCATTCACCGCTGTGATGATGCTTTCCGGATGCGCGCGGGGAAAGCCAGGCAGTGGTCTTCCAGCGGGTGCGATGGTACTGCGTCTTGCGGACGCGGACGACGTTCCCACTTTGGATCCAGCGGCGGGATACGACACGCTTTCATGGACGTTTGAACAGGCGATTTTCGATACGCTCCTGCGCTATGGCGATGACAACGTGGACCTGGAGCCGGATCTTGCCGCTACGTGGGAATCCTCGCCGGATGCGCGCACGTTCACGTTTCATATGCGCCATGACGCTCGCTTCTCGAGCGGCCTCGCTGTAACCAGTGCGGACGTGCGCTACGGAATCGAGCGAGTGCTGAATCCCGATACGCGCTCGAAGGGGATGCAATATTACCGCGGGATCGCGGGGGCGGATGACTTCGCTGCCCATCGAACCGCTCACGTAAGCGGAATCGAAACACCCGACCCGTGGACGATCATTTTCCACCTGAACGAGCCTGATCCGAT
>JASHOJ010000305.1 GCA_030041155.1 Candidatus Binataceae bacterium
CGGGCCGCTCCATGGTGCCGCCCGAGAGCCCGCCGTCATCGTAGGCGGTCTTGATGAGCTTCCATCCTTCGCTCGTCTGGCTTCGGATGAATGCTTCGCAGGCCTCGCGCTGCGCGTGCAGAGAGTTGAAGTCCTGCTCCAGTCCCTCCTCGGAACTCTTGCGGGTATAGATCGCGCACCGGCGGGTGCGTCGGCTAGACGGTTCCATGAGCATGCTCCGGTTGCCTTCGCCTGAGCCCGAAGAACAGCGGCCCTGACCAGTTGGTGCCAGTGATCCGGCGTGCGACCTCGGACAGCGACTTATAGGTCTTGCCCTGAAACCCGATGCCGTCTTCACGCACCACCACCTGGTGTTCGGTGCCGTGCCACTCGCGCAGCAGGACGGTTCCCGGTCTGAGAGTTGGCTGCGGGGCTACTTCGATAGGTCGCCGCGCCGAGACGGCGGCCGCAACTTTGGCCAACAATCGACGGGTGGGCGGCTTGAGGCCTCCCAGCGTCTGCTCCTGAATCTGATACGCGACGGCGCGAATGAGCAGGTCGCGGCTGACGCGACGAGGCGGTTCGACACCATACAGCGCCTCCCAGCGGCGCTTAAGATCGGGGGTGGTTTTCCGGGACAGTCCGGAGAGCTCACTGCTCAGGGTCTTGCTGTCAGTTGCGGAGATCTTGCGCTTCATGGTCTGCGCGCCCTCCCTAGACGCGCAGACACACACATCGCTCTGGTTCGCCGGGGAATCCAGTCCAGACGCTTCGACTCGCTGAGGCCTTGATGCGAACCGACTCGGCCGGCAAGTGCGCGCGATTCGAGGCGAATTTAAGGCGATGAGATTCTCTGGAGCGATGCTGTCATATCCCCACCCGAATAAGCCGCCAGCTACGCGACTATGTCGGCGAGGAATAGCCGAAGGTGGGATCACGGGTTCAAATCCCTCTTGGACCGCCATACAGCCTATACTATTTATCTACCGAAGAAGCCAATAATTCCATCCGCAGAGTGGTAGCGTTTAAGGTCGCGCCAGGCTCAAGCATGCGGAGAAAGGGCGGATGCAGCTACAGGAGTCAGAGTTCTTACCGCAAACGCCGCTGTGCTTACAGCATACATGCAAGCCTTGAGGGGACCATCGAACTCGATGCGGGTGACGTTCGTCGCCCGCCGCTCTTAAGTATCGTCCCGCTCCATATAGGCGCGCCACCCGCCGAAGCTCGTGATGTCTTTGGCATCCTTGATCCCCTCGGATTCCACGATGAAGCCCTTGGGCGTCGTGCCGTCAGCCAGCCGTACCGTACCGATACTGAGGGGCTCAGCGATACAGGCGACGAGGCCACCGAGTTTCTCAGGAGCGATGGCCCACACCTCGGCCACTATGGCGCCGCCCTCGCGGGACGCTACGCGCATCAGGCCAGGTCTAAAAGGCGGACCACCGGGTAGTGCGAAGAGTCGGTAGTCAGGCGATGTTACCGCGGCCCGAAGGAATCGCGCGCCTCGATCGGCCAGTTCGTGATTGAGCGGCATGCCGCTAAGATGGGCGCCTACCACGGCTAGCTCTATTTCTGCCGGTGTGACCCGACCACTTGCAATGGTTGGTTCAGGGGCCTTCATTGTCGTAGTTCCGATCCCTACGCCGGCCAGAGCGTGCAGCCGCGCGCCGAGGGCAGCCAGCAGACCGTCACGCCCAGCCGGTGCAATCAAGGTGATGCTGGCAGGGAAGCCATCCTTACGAAACCGCGCAGGCACGGCCAAAGCGCAGAGATCGAGAAGGTTCACGAAATTGGAATAGGTGCCGAGCTCGTTGTTCGGGCCGATTGGATCGGCCTCGAGATCGGCCAGAGTCCGCGGGCGGGGGAAAGTTGGCACAACTAGGACATCGATCGCCTCCCAAACCGATTGCGCTGCTCGGCGTAACTCGGCGAGTCGATAGACTCCCGCAAAAGCATCGACGGCGCTGTAGGCTTTAGCACTTCCAATAATGGTTCGAGTGACCGGGTGTAGCGCCTCGGGTGATCGCTCAATCAAGTGACGAATCGTATGATAGCGTTCCGCGACCCAAGGCCCGCCGTAAAGAAGCCCGGCCGCAGCGAAGAGCGGCGTTATGTCGATCGGCTTCGGACGGCTGCCAAGAACATTACGCAGATCGGCCAATGCCGTCTCGAAAGCGTTAGCGGAAAGTGTGTCATTGCCAAACCGTCGGCTGCTGGAATCCGGTACGCCAATCCGGACATTTGGCGGTATGCAACAGTGAGGAGGAGCCAGCTCGAATCGGCGGGACCACGGGTCGGAATGATCGTAGGCAGCGATAACGCGGAAAATCACATCCGCATCATCGACCGTACCGGCAAAGATGGAAACGGTTTCAGCCGTACGGCAGGCCGGTACGACGCCTCGGCCGGAGATCGCTCCGAGCGACGGTTTCATACCGACGATGTTGTTGAGACCGGCAGGTACCCGTCCCGAGCCCGCAGTATCGGTGCCAAGAGCGAAGGACACGATACCGCGCGCGACCGCGACCGCCGAGCCCGAACTGGAACCGCCCGGCACATAAGCCGGGTCGATCGAATTGCGCGGAACGGGATAAGGTGTACGAACGCCGACAAGACCGGTGGCAAACTGGTCGAGATTGGTCTTGCCGATCAGGATTGCACCGGCGTCCAGAAGGCGCTGCACGCTTGGCGCCGTCGCCTGTGGCGTGTAGGCAAAGGCGGGGCACCCGGCCGTGGTCGGGAAGCCAGCAACATCGATATTGTCCTTCACCGCGAACGGAATGCCCCAGAGCGGCTTGAGCCTGGGATCGAAACTGCCGAGCGCGGCGATTGCGGCGGCTGCGGCGCCTTCGGGCGCAATGGCGATAAAGATACCCGGATCCTGCGCCGCATCGATCCGCCGATAAACGTCGCGGATGACACGACGGGGATTAATGCCGGTGGCATAAGAAGCATGGAGCGCCTCTATTGTCGGGAACGATGGAAGATTCTTCATGCTCAGGCCTCTTTGATCAGGAGGAGAATGTCTCCCGCGGCGACCTGACGACCGAGTCGGCAATGAATCGCGGCGATAGTCCCCGAAACTGGTGCAAGGACCTCCCACTCGGTCTTCATCGCTTCCAAGATGATAATTGGACTCCCTGCCTCGACGGACTGATCCACCTCGACTAGAATCTTCCAGACTCTACCGTGGATGTCCGAATGGACGACGCATCCTTCAACTTCAGCCTCGGCGAACGACGGCTCTTCCTCCAAGCTTGCTTCCAAAACATCTTTGACCTGCCAGCGCGCTACTTCGTCGGCGAAGGCTGCTTGCTGGCGGGCGCGGAACGCTGCGATGTCTTCGGCCTCGCGGCTCAGGAACGATTCATATGCGCCTAGATCAAATAACTCTTCCTCAATGCGAATGGACTCGCGGCCTTCTCGGAACGCCAGGCGCAATCGCGTCAATTCGGTCTCGTCGACTGGGTAGAATCGCACCTGATCGAAGAAGCGAAGCAACCAGGGTTTGCTGACCTCAAAGACTGGATTCTTGAGGAACTTGTTCCAAATCGGCAAGGTCCGCCCGACGAGCTGATATCCACCGGGGCTGTCCATGCCGTAGATACACATATAAACACCACCGATGCCGACCGTGCCCTCGGCGGTGAAAGTGCGCGCGGGATTGTATTTAGACGTGAGCAGCCGGTGGCGCGGATCGACTGGTACGGCGCAGGGCGCGCCTAGATACACATCGCCCAGTCCCAACACAATGTAGGTAGCCTTGAACAGGATGTCACGGACCTCGTCGCGGCTCGCGAGGCCATTAAGGCGCTGGATGAAGTCGACGTTGTTAGGCAGCCAAGGCGCGGTCGCCCGCACGTTCTCTCCGTAGCGGTGGATCGCGGCAAGGGTTGCGGAATCCTCGAAGGTCATCGGTAGAAGTACAATGCGTGTCTTGATCCGCATGCTCGCGATTGGAGGCAAATGACTCTCGGCAGCCAGCAAACCGCTCAGAAGATCGCGCTGGTGGATCACACGGCTGTCATAGTTCACTTGGAGTGATCGCACGCCTGGCGACAGCTCAAGGATTCCGGGCATGGGATTGGCCCGCAATTCCTCCATCAGCGCATGGACGCGGAAGCGCAAGCGCAGATCGAGTTCATTGGGTCCGTACTCTATTAGGATGTAACGATCACCAGCCTGCCGGTAGGCTACTGCGGGCCGGTCGCGTTCGGACGCGAGTGCTGCCAACACGGTCGCCGAATCTGGGCCGGTCGGCGGTGCGAGATCTGGCCCCGGGCCAGACGGCAGCGGCGCGGACGGCACAAGATCGGCAATGGCCCTATCCTGCGCCTTCTCCAACATCAGCGCCTCATCGAAAGTCATCGGTCTGAAGCGGATGTGGTCGCCTGGCTTGGCCTGCCCAGCCTTCCATAGTTCCGCCTTCACGATAGTGACGGGGCAGACGAAGCCGCCCAAACTGGGCCCATCGCACGTCAGGATTATTGGCATGTCGCCGGTGAAGTTCACGCTGCCGATGGCATATTCGCAGTCATGAATGTTGGAGGGGTGGAGGCCCGCTTCGCCTCCGTTGCTTCGCGCCCATGTCGGCTTGGGACCGATCAAGCGGATGCCGAGACGGTTGGAGTTGTAATGCACCTCCCAAGCGGTCGCAAAAAACGTCGCGATGGCCTCATCGGTAAAGAAATCGGGCGCGCCATGAGGGCCGTAGAGAACCCCGATCTCCCATTCCTCCGGATAATCAGGAACAAGGCCTGCGGGAGCAGAGCTGGGCGCTGGCGCGCTGACTAATGGCGCACCGAGCGGCAGCATGTCGCCCGCGCATAGAGTGCGTCCAGCATGGCCACCGAATTGTCCCAGAACAAAGGTCGAGCGGCTGCCTAGGTAGCGAGGTACGTCGAAGCCGCCACGCACGGCGAGATAACTGCGGCATCCTGCAGTCGTCCGTCCAATGACGAGCACCTGTCCTGCACGCACTGCGATCGGTGCCCACCGATCCACCTCGATACCGTCCAAGGTTACCTCGGAAGGTGGACCGGTTAATGCGATGATCGTGTCGCGATGAAACTTGAGCATTGGGCCGACGAGAGTGCATTCGATTCCGGCGGCGCTTTCGTGATTGCCGACGATTCGGTTCGCTAGCCGGAAGGCGTAATCGTCCATTGGGCCAGAAGGGGGCACACCGACATCCCAATGGCCAACCCGTCCAGGGTAATCCTGGATGGTGGTGAAAGTGCCTGGACGTAGAACCTCGACTGCATGCGGCCGCCAATCGAAACGCGACAGCGCTCGCGTCGAGACCTCGCCGCAGGCAAACGCTTGCCATTCGGAAATTTGCTGCAGATAGTCAAGGTTGGTGGTGATCCCGCCAAGCCGCGTTCCAGCAAGCGCCTTGCGCAGCTTGATGATCGCCTCGGCCCGGTCAACGCCATGGACGATTAGTTTCGCGAGCATAGGATCGTAGAAGGACGAAACTTCCGTGCCAGCGGCGATCCACCCGTCGATGCGTGCATCCTGCGGAAAGATGACTTCCGTCAGCACGCCTGGCGAGGGCTTGAAATCATGAGCTGGATCCTCCGCATAGAGCCGGACTTCAATCGCAGTCCCCTGCGGCGGCGGGAGGACGTCAAGATTGGGCGGCTCTCCCGCAGCAGTGCGGACCATCCATTCTACAAGATCGATGCCGAGTACCGCTTCCGTGATGGGATGCTCGACTTGGAGCCGCGTGTTCACCTCCAGGAAGTAGAACTCTTCTCGGGCGCGATCATAGATGAATTCAACCGTGCCGGCGGAACGATAGCCTACCGCCGTACCGAGACGAGTGGCGGCATCGAGAAGAGCATCACGAATCTTTCGCGGCAAGTTCGGCGCCGGCGTCTCCTCAACGACCTTTTGGTTGCGCCGCTGTAGCGAACAGTCGCGCTCCCCGAGTGCCGCGACCTTACCGAACCCGTCTCCGAAGATCTGGACCTCGACATGGCGCGCGTCATCAATGCAACGTTCGAGGAAGATGCCCGCGTCTTTGAAAAAGTTTTGCGCTTGGTATTGCACCGTTTCATACGCGGCGGCGAGTTCGACCGCATCGGCGCAGCGCGAAAGGCCAATGCCACCGCCGCCAGCCGTGCTTTTCAGCATCACCGGATAACCGAGATCGTCCGCAGCAGTCCGCGCCTCTTCAAGACTCGCGACCAGACCGGTGCCCGGTACAGGCTGCACTCTGGCCGTCTCGGCGATTTTGCGTGAGGTGTGTTTAAGCCCAAAATTGCGGATTTGATCAGGTGTCGGCCCGATGAAGGCGATACCCGCAGCTTCACAGGCTGCGGCGAAATCAGCATTCTCTGAGAGAAATCCGTAGCCGGGGATGATCGCCTCGGCGCCCTGAGCCTTCGCGGCGGCGATGATCAGATCGCCGCGCAAATAGGTATCCGCGGGTATGCTGCCGGGCAGCGCTACGGCCGCATCGGCCAGAGCAACATGCGGGGTGCCTTGGTCAGGGTCGGAATAAATTGCGATGCTGCGCACTCCGATCCGGCGTAGGGTTCGCGCGATCCGCGCGGCTATCTCTCCGCGGTTGGCGATTAGTACCGTATTGAACATTAGCAAAGCGCTTCTCTGTCTTGACAACCTGCTAATTGCTTTCGAGTCGGATTTAGATCAGGTTGATCGCGTGAGGATCTCCGTAGCAAAGCGTGACGCCAACCCAAGCAGCCTGATAACATCGGAGAAAGCGGGTTCCCACCTGCGCTGCAGGCACACGCTTGGGCTTCCATTCCTCGCTTTCCGCACAGTCACCTCCTCAGGCCTTTAGGCGCCGAGCGACCTCTGCAGCAGTGAAAATAAGCAGCTTGTCGATCTCTCTTGGCGTCAGATGCATGATCGCAGGTCAAATGCTCAACAGATGCGCAATGGTGTTGGGGGAATCGCTTTTGGTATCTCCATGTTTGACTATTCGTCCGCGCTGCATCACGTAGTAGCGATCGGCGATTGACCATGCGAAACGCAAATATTGCTCGACCAGGAGAATAGCTACTTTCAGTTCCGCTCGAATGCGCGCGAGAACGGTTCCGATGTCCTGAACGATGGACGGCTGAATACCCTCGGTCGGCTCGTCAAGAAGAAGAAGGGTCGGCGAAGCGGCAAGCGCGCGAGCGATTGCGAGTTGCTGCTGTTCACCGCCGCTGAGCACGCCGCCTTTTCGGCCACGTAGTTTCGCCAGCGCGGGGAACAACTGATATACATGCGCGGGGATTTGCTTCGAGCCGGTTGCCTTGTTGGAGGCTGCTGACAGTCCAAGTATCAGGTTCTGCTCGACGGTAAGATGAGGGAAGATTCCACGTCCTTGAGGGACCAGTGCGATACCGCTGCGGGCGCGCTGATGGGCCGGAATTCTGGTGATTTCCTGACCCTCAAAAATGATGCGGCCGCTGGTTGCAGGATGAAGTCCGGCAATCGTGCGCAGCAGAGTGGTCTTGCCGACGCCGTTGCGACCCAGTAATGTGACCGCCTCACCCGAGTTAATCTCGAGATTCAACTCCCGCAAAACCGGGCTAAGGCCGTAGGTCGCGCCGACCTGCTCAAGCTTGAGCATAATCGGCCTCCGCTTCCAATGAGCGGCCGAGATACACGGACTTTACTTGCGAATTACTGCGAACCTCGTCGATAGTTCCTTCGCACAATATCCTGCCCATGTGCAAAACACTTACCGGCGCGTTGAGTTGCTCGACGAAATCCATGTCATGATCAATTACGACAAATGCGCAGCGCCCTATGAGGCGCTTTATCAGGTTGGCGGTTTTTTCGCGTTCCTGATGAGTCATTCCAGCGGCCGGTTCATCCAGCAAAAGCAGTTCGGCGTCAGAAGCGACGACCATTCCGATTTCCAGCCATTGTTTCGCGCCGTGCGCTAGATGAGCCGCCAGCATGCGCCGCTTCTCTCTAAGAACGATCAGGTCGAGAATCTCTTCGACTCGGTCGCATTCGGCCGCGGTGATATGCGTTCTGAGTGCTTTAAACCATGCTCGATGCCTCTTAGCCGCAACAATGATATTTTCTTCGACTGTCAGCGTCGGCAAAATTCCAGGGGTCTGAAACTTGCGACATATCCCACGGCGCACTACTTCATACTCCGGCAGTCGAGTTATATCGGAGCCCTTGTATAAGATGCGGCCTGAGACCGGACGCACCCGGCCTATGATTGTGTCCATCAGGGTGGATTTTCCGGCGCCGTTTGGTCCGATAATAGTGCGCATACTTCCAGGTGCCAACGAAAAGCTGACTGAATCGAGAGCCTTAAAGCCCTGAAATGAAACCGTAACGTTGTCGATCTGCAGCAGACTATCACTCATAGTAGCATCTACGCCGACCTCGATTTGGAATTCTTCGCGGGTTCATCGGCCGGTAGGATAACCGGTACTACCAGCGTCTTGCGTGACTCCTCGCGAGGTTCCGAAGTAAGGAGTCTTGCTATGCCTGCAAGTCCTTCGGGTAATACTGTAACCACCAGTACGAACATGGCTCCTATCAGGTAAAGCCAAAGATCGGGAAAGGAGCTGCTGACCTTATCTTTGCCGAAGTTTACAAGCAGAGTACCCAGCACGGCGCCGGAAAGGCTTTCCCGGCCTCCGACCGCTACCCACACGACCATTTCGATCGAAGGAACCACGCCGATCATTGCAGGCGAGATAACGCCTATGTTCAACGTAAACAGGAGCCCCGCGATCGCCGCCATTAGTGCGCCCACGGCGAAGATGGCAACCTTGTATGGCGCCGGATCATATCCGAGGAACCGCACACGATTCTCGCCGTCGCGAATCGCCCGCAGCAGCTTGCCGAACTGAGTACTGAGAAGCCATCGAGCGGTAAAGAACAACAGTGCGAGCAGCAACACCGTTACGACATAAAGGCCAACCTGGGTCCTTTGGTCGATAAGGGAGAAACCGAACGCGCTGCTAAAATCAGTCAGCCCGTTGAAGCCGCCGGTGTATGGCTGCTGACTGATAATAAAGGTCGTCGCCGCAAGCACCATCGCCTGCGTAATGATCGCGAAATAAACACCTCCAACCCTGCGCCGAAACAAGAGCCATCCCAGCGCCACCGCGAGTGCGCTTGGAACAACCAACGCGCCGACGAGCGCTATGACGCCACTCTTGAAAGGAACCCATAGCCACGGCAGCGCGTCGAGTCCGTTCCATTGCATAAAATCCGGAATCTCGCCGGGCGCCAGTGCTACCAGCTTCAGGTGCATCGCGATTCCATAGGCGCCTAAGCCGAAGAATAGACCTTGTCCGAGAGGCAATATTCCGGCATGGCCCCAAACCAGCGCGATGCCCATGGCCAAAATTCCCATAGCAAGAAAGCGACCCAGCAGCGCGAGGTTGTAGGCGCCCAAGTACACTGGCGCCAGCAATAGCAGGACGAGCGCTGCGGGGTATGCGATCCTCTCCAGACGAGCCAAGTTAACTTCCCTCGAGCGAACGCGAGGAAATGGTAATAATACCCCGCGGACGGAACTGGATAAACGCGATTACGAACAGAAGCAACAATACATCCGATGTGCTGACGCCTGTGAATATCTGGCAGCCTGCCGAAAATATTCCCACCAACAGCGCAGCAAACAAGGTCCCAAGTAGACTGCCAAGCCCGCCCAAAATAACGACGAGAAACGCATAAACAATATAGTTTTGACCCACAGTCGGAGTAACTGGCGCAATCAGGGCCAGTGCGGATCCGGTCAATCCCGCGACAGCGCTACCGAGCGCAAACACAGCCAGGTCCACTCTTCGGGTGTTGATTCCCAGCGCTTCCGCCATATCACGATCCTGATGTACGGCCTGAACCAGCAAGCCAACCCTAGTGCGGAGGATGATGAACACGATCAAGCCGAACACCGCGGCAGATAGCAAGATAATGAACATTCGCACCACTGGCAGGCTAAGTCCCATAAGCGCACCGCTCGACACGTTGAGCGAGCCGGTCAGCCATTTGGGTGCCGTCACCTCATCTCCGATGGGTCCAAAAATCGAGCGAGCACCCTGCTGCATAATCAGACTGACTCCCCAGGTCGCCAGTAGAGTATCAAGCGGACGCCCATAGAGCCGCCGGATCAATGTCATCTCGAGGATGGCGCCAAAGATCCCAGTTCCTGCAAACGCCGCAACCATCCCAAACAGATAACCAATTCCATGAGGGAGGACCTGCAGCATCATGTAGGTCAGATATCCTCCTATCATCAAAAGCTCGCCGTGAGCCATGTTGATGACACCCATCAAGCCAAAGCTTAATGCAAGCCCCAAGGCGACCAACAACAGAATTGAGGCTAGGCTGATTCCGTTGAATGCTTGACCGGTAAGCAGCGCGAATTCAGTCATGATTCTAAGGCCGCAGCGCAGAGTGCAACTGCACTCCGCGCCGTGAAATCAATGTCGAAACGCTTTTCGACTCAATGAATTAGACACTTCTTTCCGGGAAACGTCAGAGGATCGTAGGGTTCAGGGAAAATCGGCGCACTCGAGTTCCAGAGTATCCTGAATTGTCCGTCGGGCTGCAGCTCACCGACGTAAGCTGTCTGGTAGAGGCTTTGATTGGAAGCGAATTTCGTTTTGCCCATTACGACATCTTTCCAGCCGAGTGTAACCGCCGCTTTACGGACCTTGTCGATATCAAAACTTCTTGCCTTTTCCGCGGCGGCGGCCCATACGTATACGTCAAGATAGCCATGTGCCATCGGATCATCGACTACCGAGTCCTGTCCGAACCTGCTCTTGTAGGCGGCGACGAACTTCTTGCTAGCGGGATCGTCAAGACTCTGGAAATAGTTCCACGCGGCGAAACTGCCCTCAACGATCGACGGTCCCATAGCCTTAGCCTCGGGCTCGGCGATGCTGAACGACATTACAGGCAGCTTTGCAGGCGGTAATCCTGCCGCAGCCATCTGCTTGAAGAATGAAACATTGCTGTCGCCATTCAAAGTGTTGAAAATAATGTCGGGTTTCGCCGCTTGAATTTTGTTTACAATCGCACTGAAATCTGTTCCGCCGAGAGGGACGTATTCCTCGTCCACCACTGTCAGGCCGTCATGAATGATGTGCTTTTTCAATATCAAATTTGCTGTTCGCGGAAATACATAGTCGGATCCCAAGAGAAAATACCTCGTGTATCCTTTCTGTTTAGCCCAATCGAGCGCGGGAAGTATTTGCTGGTTCGGCTGCGCACCTGAATACATGATATCAGGCGAACACTCGTTTCCTTCAAACTGCACGGGATACCACAGCAAACCGTGAAAACGCTCAAAGACTGGAAGCATCGCCTTGCGGCTCGCTGAGGTCCATCCTCCAAAGACCGTTACAACCTTATCCTCTTGCACCAGCTTCTGAGCCTTTTGAGCAAAGATTGCCGGTTCCGATGCGCCGTCTTCCACTATCGGTACAATCTGTTTGCCATTGACGCCACCAGCTGCGTTAATCTGATCGATCGCAAGCATTGTCGCATTCTTGACCGTGACCTCACTGATGGCCATCGTTCCAGTAAGCGAATGGAGGACACCAACCTTCACCGTCGAATCTTGTGCGCGAACGCGCGAAATCAATAACACTATCAGCACCGAGATTCCAATGATTATCAACGCGCCTCTCGATTTATCGTTCATCGTCTCCCCTCGCTTTCCGTCTTATGTAGAGTCCTAAGAATTAGTGAAACCATGTTCAAGGCGTAATATTACGGAACATCAGAACATCAGCTGCGACTGGAGCCACAGGCGGTTTGCTCCAAATCCGCTTCTCGACGGAAATCCCATGCCAGCAAGATACGAATAGGCCAGCTGAACCTTGGCGTTATGTCCGTGCAGATAGTAGTTCAGGCCAAGAGAGTATTCAGTAATCCGGTGATAGCTGAAGTTAGTAGGCCCGTCGAACCAGACTAGCTGATTATCGCCGGTTGCGGGAATTTCAGGCTCGCCCCACCATACGCCTGAAATTCGTTCTGCCAACTCCCATTTCGCCGGAATTATATATAAACCCGCCTGTTCACCATAGCCCCATGAGTCGTAGCTTGGATTCTTCCCGGTCTGAAGCGTGCGTCGATAATAACCAGAGCCCTGGAAAGTGAAATACTTGTAGCGGAAATTGAGCGAAGAGGTCGCACCGTACGTGCGGTCACCGCTTAGTTCATTCTCAAACTCTGATGAGTAGTCGACCGGGTTGTACATCCCGGAAACCCACCAGGTCAGTTCGGGCCTCTTTGCTCCCTCAAGGCCGGGGTCGCTCTCGATCCAACCGTACGGTTCCAGGATGTTGTAATACAGATTGCCGACATATGCCAGCTTGCCGTTAATGCTTTCCTGACCGCCCGCGTCGAGCGCCGGAACACTATTATATACTCCTAGTCCATAGCCAAGCTGACCGGCTTGTCCGTACGCCTCTACACCTATAGCCCGCTGCAGTAGAAAGCCATATTCGGCGGCGGACAAATCGGGGAACAGATAATTTCCTGGATTGTCGTAATACTCATAGGTATAAGGAATCCATGAGCGGCCGGTCTGGATCGTAAGATAAGGCGAGACGGTTCTGGCGGCGAACCAATCAAGCATCGAAATGCCACTGCTATTTCCCGCAGTGCTTCCCTGTATTTGAAAGAAGTACTTTGTATCCTGGTCGAAGACGTTCCCTGAAAACGCGAGTCGTCCCAGATAGAGATCGAATGTATTCTCGTAACGATCGCCCGAACCGAACTGCGAGACGGAATTCGGCTTGAATGCCGTGAAGCGAGTCTGGATAAGCCCGTTGACGAAAATAGAGAACCGATTGTCTTCTGTTTTTACAAAAAAGCCTTTGCTGTAAATGTCGGCAGGTTGCAAACCGGTTGTGATACCTGGCGTGACTTCTTTGCCGCGGCCTATTTGAACCGCACTAAGACCGGGTGCCGGAGTCGGCGCGGTAGCGGCGGCCTGTTTTTGCTCGAGCTTGTTCAGTTTGTCGGCCAGTTTATCAGTCCGCCGCTTCTCCGCCGCAATTTCTGCCTTGAGCTGTTCGATGGTCTCTGTCGATTCCACGTTGGTGGCTTGCGCCAACTCCGTATAGCTCGGTGTGGCAGAGGTTGCTGGCGACAAGGTGGTTGAGTTGGCGCGAGCGAGCGGCGGTTCGCTTAGAAATCCGCATATTGCAATCGCGGCCAGCCATGGAAGCCATCCTCTATTGGTGTCCGTTTGTCGGTTCACGCTTTCTTCCTCCGAACTCGAAGCGTCAAAGCGTTGAATCCAAGCTCGCGTTCATTCCGTCTAACGCAGCGGCGTGTTTTCATGCTGCGTTTCAGCAATCGCTATGCCACTGTGATCAGCAAACCGTGATAGGCGAGAGCCTGTCTTGCTGTTTGATGACGGGCCGAGTTCTTCGATAAGTCGAAAAGTGCCGTGAGTGTGGTCTCTAGTCTGTGCTTACTCGGTGTCTCGGGGTCAACCGCTCCAACCGGCCGTCTCTAATGATTGAGAGCTGAATACCCGCGAGCCACTGTTAGATGCTTGCCACTTAAGTCATGGCTGTGCTTAAGCGGTGAGCATCTGCACATGGTAGCCGCATCGCGACGCCGAGTGTCACTAGCGGTTGCAGTTCATAATGCGGCAATGGCGAAGCATTGTTGAACGACAATTAGGCGATAGTTTAATGATTAATTTATGGTCTTGATGAATTTGAATCGACGCGTTTGAGACCGAGAGATGGCTAACAAAGATTACCGCTGTAGAGGAGTGTTGAACGACTCCAGCAGCGCTGTCCACTCGGTTCGCGACCGAGTTGCGGGAAATGGCTCTGGCTGGATCGGACGTTCCGAGCTGTAGGTTACTTCGAACTGACCATTTTCGAGCACCCTTCCAAGCCGGATGGTTTTCCACGTGTGCTGGTTGGAAGAGTCCATTCGGACTAGCCCCTCAGGAGCGTTGAAGCTCTGATGCGGTAGCGTTTCGCGGATCCGGCTCGGCTCGGCGGTTCCCGATTCGAGGACCGCTTGTGCCCACAGGTGAACCCCGATGTAGGCGGCCTCCATAGGATCCGACGTGACCCGCTGAGGCCCGTAACGTCTGTGGAAGGAGTCTACAAACCGAATGTTTTCGGGGCTCTTGATACTCTGAAAGTAATTCCATGAGGCGTAGGTGCCGGCAATATCAAGATTCCGCAGTTCGTTTTCGCCAATACTAAAAGACAGCGTAGGTATTCTATCCGCAGTAATGCCCGCAGTTCGCAAAGTTCTGAAGAAAGCGATGTTGCTGTCTCCGTTGATCGTGTTAACGATTAGCTCTGCATTGGCTGTGGCTATGCGCGCGGCCAGGTCCTTGATTTCAAAGGCGCCCGGCGCGATGTAAACTTCTCCGACCACAGTTCCACCGATCTGGTCGAGCTGGTCGCGAATTATCTGGTTGGCGACTCTTGGAAAGATGTAATCGGAACCGACCAGGAATAGGCGCTTGCAGTTCAAGAATCCGAACGCCCAGCGTATTGCTGGAATGATTTGTTGATTGGGTGCGGCTCCGGTGTGGAAAACGTTGGATGATAGCTCCATCCCTTCGTACTGAACCGGGTAAATCAGGATGCTCTTGTGGCGCTCGACTACTGGAACGACCTTCTTGCGATGCGCCGACATCCAGCAACCGAAAATGGCAGCGACATCTCTCGTTTCCAATAGGCATTCGGCTTCGCGCGCGAAAATCTCTCCATCCGATCTTCCGTCAACGACCAGTGGTTCAATGCGTTGTCCCAATAAACCGCCCCGATGATTGATCTCGTCGATCGCGAGCAGCGTGGCGTCCACCACCGGACTCTCGCTGTAGGCCATTGTCCCGGTGAGTGAATGCAGCACGCCTATGCGTATAGCTGAATCAGAAGGCCTACCATTCTCATTTCGCGAATGGATCGCTGCAGCGTCCCCGGCTTCTTCCGGGCGCTCCCTCGCCGAAAGCGTGTGTTCCGCTAACGAATTGGAATTAGGGCTCTCAGCGGAAACCCGGGGCAAGAAGCGATAACCGCGCCTATTTACGGTCTCAATGTAATGCGGCGGCTTGGCTGTGTCGCCGAGAACCTGTCGAAGTTCCCATACATAGGTGCGCAGAAGATTTGCTGAAATCTCGTTCTCAGGCCATACTTCCGCGATCAGCTCCTGTCGCGAAATCAGGCGCTGAGGGTTCTGTATTAGATAAAGAAGAATGCGGAAGGTCTTAGGCCGGACCGGAACTATCTCGTTATCGCGCCAGAGCTGCTGATTTGCAGGGTCGATTCGAAATCGCGGAAAATAGAAAGAGCGGACTTCATTCATCGCGCTCGGCACGACTCAGACTTAGCAAAAACATGCACGATGATCAGTCCTATCTCCCAAGACTCCAATCCACCACAGTCGAGTCTGGTGCGCAGCATAGCTTCAAGACGAAAGAGCCGCTTTGTATCCTCCGCGTGGTCGACGAAGTTTGTCTGTCGCCAGCGTACCTCATGGTCAAAGTGAAACCGTTGCGGTTAGTTTTCTAATTGAAAAGCAAAACGCCGCCGGAGAGATCACTCCAAAGGTTGGCTGACGCAAAACTTGTACCGCTCGCGATTGTTTCTGTCAGGAGACCACCGGCATCCTCAAGCGAGCTTGCAAGAGAAGGAAAACTCTTGGCAAACTCATTGGAATCAGCGCCTTGCTGAACGGAATGCG
Source organism: Candidatus Binataceae bacterium (assembly GCA_030041155.1). Taxonomy (GTDB): domain Bacteria; phylum Desulfobacterota; class Binatia; order Binatales; family Binataceae; genus JBARDN01. Next base: position 15,655 of record JASHOJ010000305.1, read on the forward strand.
AAAGTTCCGGCGTCGAGAATTCAGGCCAACGCTCAGGTTGTCCATCAACGGGCATCCGTTCGTTTGCCTAAACAGCGGGCAGTGTGGGGATTTGATAAGCATTGGGATGCCCAACTTTGGAGCGTCGCCTTCGACGTTCTTGCCTGAGGTTGAATTGAGAACGGTGGCCGATGTTGTGGCGGTGTTCGGAGGGCACCCCGCCGGCGCTTGAGCGATCAATGCAGACGCCAAACGTAATCGATCCAGACCGCCCGCCCATAGGCCGCCATTAAGACACCGCTGCTTAATTCCAGCGCACGATAAGTCCCTCGGTATATAATCCGTGGGGATCGATAGACGGATCAGGACTACACCGGTAGCCAAGGTACAGCGACGCGCGGGCTAAGAATACTGAATGCGGGAGCTGGCGAAATGGCCTGCTCCCAGAAAACTCCGCCAACAGGTTGCCGCAGGAAAAGCCGCCGTCATCGTAGGCGGTCTTGATTATCCGCCAACCTTCCCCGCTCTGGCTTCTGATGAACGCCTCGCAGGCGTCGCGCTGCGCATGCAGCGAGTTGTACTCCTGCTCCAGTCCCTCTTTCGACGACTTGCGGGTGTAGATGGCGCAGCGCCTGATAGGGGTCTCAGTCATTGGCAGCTTCCTTTCCCCGGCGCGTAAGGCCGAAGAAGGCGGGTCCCGACCAACGGGTGCCGGTGATGAGCCGGGCCATCTCTGAGAGAGACCCATAACGTTGTCCGCGATAGACCACCGAGTCGTCCAGCACCGTGACCCGGTGCCGGACTCCGCGCCACTCGCGGATTAGTACGGTTCCTGCCGTGGCACGCTTTTTCGGAAGCCGTGCCACGGCAACACCGGACGGAGCATCGCAAGCCTGATCGAGTATTCGCTGAACTGAGGGCTTCAGGCCTCCGAAAACTCTTTCCTGAAGGCGATACGTGATCGATCTGATCATGAAGTCACGGCTAACAGGTGTCGAGGAATGAACGCCGAACAACGCCGACCATCTCTGCCTCAGGGCGCGGTCATCCAGCTTGAGAAGATGCGCAGTTTCGCGCGCGAGAGATTCGAGATCACTTCTTAATCTGATCCGGCTTTTGGCCAAGGTCTTAGGAGCTTCTTCCATGGGGCCTCCATTCTTTGGCAGGTCCCATGTGCGCTCGATCTACGCCACAAAGCGAGTCTATCTGCCCTGAAAAATCTGGCCATTGACCCTTCCCATGTGCGTGCGACAGAGCAATGACATGTCGCGACAGCGGTGCATCGAAAGCTCCGCCCGAGAAGGAGATCTTGCATGAGTAGGAACCGTAAAGCCCAGGCGCAAGTGCTAGCCAATGGCACCAGCGGAACAGGGCCGATAAGCCCGGCGAGGAATGTTGGACCAAAGCCCAAACCGGCCAGCGGGCTGCGAGCCCAATCATCGAAAGGCCGACCATCCAAAGCCGATAAGCTAGTGTGCAGGTACTGCGGCAGTGACGACCTCGCGCCCTCGTTCAAGGAAAGACGCGACGCCCGATGCCGCGCCTGCTTCAAGAATCGTTACGGGTCGAGCGCAAAGCGCAATCCAAACGTTCCCAGCCGCAAGAAATCCAGGCAACTCTCCTCTCCAAGCGAGAGTATGGGCCGAGCCAGTTCGACAGCTCGGCCCTTTTTGGATTCATAACGGTGGTGCGCCATGTGCGCGGCGAAGGCGTCAAGCCGATCGCGCGCGAACTCGGAGTCGATCGCGAGCCGGTCAAGCGCTGGCTTAGATTAGGCGCCTCGCAACCGCGGCGACAGCAGCGACGGGAGTGTCAGCTTGACCGCTTTGCCGAGTTTATCGAGCGGTGCGCGCCGAAAGTCGGTCTCAACAGCGTCGTACTTTACCGCGAGCTTCAAGCTCTAGGTTTCAGCGGCGGCCCGATGCAGAGGCTTCGTGTCTCGGCTATCGCCCGCCGACAGCGGCAGCTATCAATTTTGCGGTGGACAAACGTCATCTCGAATGGTTGGCAAACAGCCCAAGCTAGACTGACACTTCAGTTGGTCCAAAAGATCGGGCAGTCCGGTTCAGGTTCGGGCCGGGCACGTGCTGGTCGCCCGGCTCTCCGGTCCTGGCGGTAAGAAATTTGTTTTCTAAAACGCGCGCGGGGCCCATTCGGGGCGGCAGCGTGCTGGACGCGCACTGGGGTTTTGCTTGTGCGACAGGCGGCGGTACAGAGAGACCGGCCCTGACCGACGCGCTCGGCGCATTCGCCGCCTGAGCCGCTTCCAAGGCGACGAGAGTTCAGTGTGCAGCTTCAGCTCGGACGCCGCAGGATCGATAAAGCGCCAGAAGAAGTTGACCAGAATTGCGTTGTATTCATCAGAGCAGAGTTGCTCTCGCTCTGGAACTATGTTGCCGACCCACATGCCATACGAGGTGACTTCCAGGAACAGAGCAACGCCTTGAAGAGTCGGGGTAGGCTGCCGAGAGAAAATGTAGTAGCCCTCCCGATCCAACTGCCTCAGATAGCCTTCTTCTGAGTGTGCGCGACTCCAACCATCGTCGACCAGCTGTTCGAGTCGCGCAACCAGCGACTCAACCTGCCGCTGGTTGCCGTAAATTTTTAGGTTGCGGAAGAGTCGGATCACAGGATTTGTCCGCTCAATCATTTTTCTGCCTTGTACTTCGATCTTTAGCGCTGCGGCGCGAGCACGCCCCTCTGTGCTGCCGCGTGCTGGTCCGGCCGTTCAGAAACCGAAGAAGCGGCGCCGGCGACGGCGCTGGATCATTTCGTGGAGCGTGTCGGCGTCGCTGTCTTCCTCATCCGGCGGCCAGCTGCCGCTGCGTCGCTCGCGCGAGTGCCTGAGATTCGGCACCGGAATGTATTCGAAGGGCACGTGCGGTTTACACATCGCCAGCATCAGGGCCTCGGCTCGATCCGGCGACGCTACTCCTCGAGCCCTCGCCTCCTGCTTGGTTTCGATCTTCATGCGGCCTTGCGAATCAAGCTGATAGAGGATCCCTTGCAGCTGACCGAGCGTGAGCTCGTCGGTCAGACCTTCAACCTGATCGCGCTCGAAGGCATCCGCCAGCTCCTGGTAGTACTGCGCCTTCTGGTTGACGAAGCGCCGCGCTGGGTCCATGTCGCCCAGGTTGGGCTTGCTCTCGCAGGGAAGACCAACGTTGACGAGTTCGACGGGAAAACGGCAATCGCGGAGATGGAGACCGAAATTATGGCCGATGCCGACCGCGTCGACTCGCACGAGGGCCAGGCGGCGACGGAACTGGTTGAGGAAATCAACCGCGTTGCCGCGGGTATCCGCGCCCCGCCATGCAGCCATCGCGATGATCCTGCGCAGGTCATGTTTCGACTCACCTATATAGATGACGGTCTCCGCTTCTCCGCCACCCACATCCACCCCGGCGAAGAGCGGAGACAAGCCGTTATCTTCCACAGGTTTCTCCAGTGCTCTGTGCTTTGCGTTTTCGAGCCACCGCAGCCTGAACAACGCGTTTTCGGCCTGCTCCGGAAACTGCGCAAGGACGCGCGAGAGCCATTGAGGAGAGCTGCCTTCGCTGCCATGCCACCACTGCTGATACTGCTCGAAGACCCAGCGCCTGGTGACCAGATGCGGATGCGGGTTCTGATCGAGCGGACCACCCTCTCTCGGATCCATTCCGAGGAGTTGTTCGACGCTAAGCCCCTTCAGGTTAGGGGTGTCGAAAGCGCTGATCGAGAAGCAGTTCCATAGACCACGCTCTTTGGTAAATGCATCGTAGAAGGCGCCGGATGGAATTGTTGGATTGCCGGCCATCACGATGTGCACCTTGCCGCCGGCCATTGTGCCTGCGATTGCGTCGAAGAGACTCGACTCAATTCCCGGCGCCTCATCGGCGATGATCAGGACTTCCTGCCCATGATATCCCTGAAAGTTCTCCGCCTGGTTGGTCGAAAAGCCGAACGCGAAATTGTTTGAGTCGCGGAACGGAAGCTCGGTGCTCTTGGGTTTCGGAAATGGTACGTTCGCGCTTTCGAGCAGCCGATGAATCTCGGACCATAGTTGGGTCCGTACCTGGCGCTGGGTCGCCGAGGTGGTGAGCACAATTCCCTTTGGATAGCGGGCCAGCCACCAGAGCGCCGCAACCGCAAGGGTGAAGGTCTTGCCGACCCCGTGACACGCTCGTATCACGGTCCGCCGATTCTTCCCGATCGACCGCAGAACCTCGGCTTCGATTTCCCAGAGGTTTATCCCGAGGATGTGCGCCGCGAACAGGACCGGATCACGAACGACTTTCAGAACAAACAGCTTCTGCTCATCGGACAGTTCGTCATTTCTCATTCGCTTGGTGTTCATCGCTCTCCTCTGAAATTGGACCTACGGCCTCGAGTAGTTGGACCAGGGTGAGTGGCTTACCGTCTTTGCCGGTCAGTTGGTGCGTTTGCGGCAGCGCGTAACCGTTGATTCGAGCGGCGTGGTCGAGAAGTTTGATGCCCACCTCGATTGCGCGAGCGCTGCCCTTGCGGATCGAAGGCTGCAGGTTCATGAACATCTCCTCCGAACGCACGCTATCCAGCTTGCGTAGTTCCTCAATTGCCAGCGATGGCTCGCGTGCGATCGCTTTGCGGAAGGCTTTGTGACAGGCCTGCCGCGAGATCTGGAAGTCCGGTGGGAACTTCACGCCGCCCGGAACGGCGACTATCGGATGCGCAAGACCGCGTCCCACGCGCGTGATCTGTTCGGAGATGGCTTCGAAGGCGAGGCCCATCCGTTTTAGATGGATCGTCTCCGCCTCGACCCAACGTGCTCTCAGGACTCCCTCCGAAATCACCACTGCCGTCCTTGAATTTCGCCACTTGCCATCGGGCTGCCTCTTCATCGCGCCTCGGCAAGGTGGGGCTTCAGGCCGAGCGCTGCCATTCGCTCCAAGGCAACCGCAACGAACGGCGCCGACTTCTCGATCGCGTAACACCGCCGTCCGGTTCGTTCGGCCGCTACTAACTGCGATCCGCTGCCCGAGAACGGCTCGTAGCAAAGGTCACCGCGCTCGGTGTGCATGTCCATTGGAATCGAGAAGAGCCGCGAAGGCTTGGAAGTCGGGTGGGCATCAGTTTCGACTTCGGAGCTGGGGACCTCCCATATTGTGGTCGGGAACCCGCCCGCGAACTCACCGAATTGTGACCGGAACGTTTTCGGCTTCTCGCCTCGTATCCAGCCGTAGAGACAGGGCTCGTGCTGCCAGAGATATGTGGAGTAGGTGAGAACCGGTCGGCTTTTTACCCAAACGATCTGTTGATGGACGAATGCTCCGATCTCTTCCCACACCCGCTCAACCATCGAGTAGCGTCTGCTCGCGTGCCAGCAATACCAGGCGGCGTTGCGCACGATTGCGTGATCAATCGCCGTTTTGATGAACCCTCGGTACAGTTCAAGGCCGGCGTCTTCTGCGTTCTGGATGTCGGCGCTCGTCGCCTCGACGTATTGACCTGACCAATCTTTGTCTCGGTTGACAGCCCCGCCGTTCCCCCAACTCTGCGGGTGTGAGCCTCCCGTGTAGCCGAC
>JASHOJ010000306.1 GCA_030041155.1 Candidatus Binataceae bacterium
AGATGGCGGAACAGCGCCTCTCGGCCTTGCGGAGCCTTGTAGCGCCACGGATTCGCGAGCATCGAGGCGCAGGCCAGCGAAAATGCGGTCCTCGTCATCAGGCTGGTAGTGGTCGTATTCAGATCACCGCCGAATATCGCCGCGCCCTCGGTTGGGAATGCCTCCAGATACGCGGCCATCTGATCGGCGCGCGCGGCGGGAGCGCATCGGCTGTGCAGATGCGCCAAGCCGATCCATAAGCGCGCGTTTCTGAACTTCGTACGCGCGATCAAGCCGGCGAAGTTTCCCGCAAAGCCGTAGCGCACCCAATCCGACTTGTCCGGATGCGGATTCGGCATCGGCACCGCTCTGACCTCATCCAACGGCACGGATGAGAGAATAGCGTTGCCGCGAAATGATTCCGCGCGGCCGCTTTTCCCGATTCGGCCAAACTCAGGGATGTACGCCATGCTCATCCCAAGCCGCTCGGCCAGGTCGGCCGCAACTTCTCGCCCGTTTGACCGGCGAGTATGCCAATCCACCTCGCAGAGCAGAATTATGGACGCGTCGCGAAGCGGTTCGCGCTCGAGCCGCGCGGCGGCTTCATCGATCCTCCGGCCGCCGGCGGCATTGAATGCGACCACGCGAAACAGCCCCGGGCGCGAAGCCGCCGGTCGATTCCGGACAATCGGAGCATAGGCGCATTCGAGCTGCGCCGCTTCGCCACGCGCGCCGCTTTGTAGCCGTCCGCTCAATCGGTCAATTCCGCTTCCAGGCTTCTGAAATCGGTAATCGGCGGCGTGCAGACGCGATCGCGGCAGACATAGGCGGTAATCTTGCCATCAATCTGATGTTTGCCGCGTATTTGTTCGGGTAGGTACCGCCCCTCGGTCTGCGTGGGTTCGGGCGGAGCGGCAAAAATCGTCAGATTCGGCACATATAGAAGTCCGATGCGCTCGAACCATTCGCGAAATTCAGGCGAATCCTCGGCCGCAGCCAGAACCACCTCTACCGGTCCGCGAAAATACCGGTCCACCGCTTCGAGCATGTGTGAAAATCCAAACGGCTGCTTCTCGATAAATTCGTGGAACAGGCCAAGTGCGCGCGCCGCTTCCTTTCGATAACGCTCGTCACCCGTGTAATCGGCGAGCCTGAGCAGCGCCATGACCGCGGCGCTGTTGCCCGATGGCGTTGATCCGTCGAACGCAGCTTTGCTGCGCGTGATCAACGCCTCGTGATCCTCCGAGGTAAAAAAGAAGCCGCCCCGTTCTCGATCGAGAAACCGATCCAGCATCACGTCAGCCATCACGCGCGCGGAATCGAGCCATTTCCGCTCGAGTGATGCTTCGTACAGGTCAATCATCGCATCCGCCAGCAGTGCATAGTCTTCAAGATAAGCGTTGAAGCGCGCCTGCCCATCCTTGTACGAGCGCTTGAGCGCGTGGCCGTCCCACATCCGGCTCATGATGAAGTCCGCCGCGCGAGTAGCAGCATCGAGGTAGCGCTGCTCGTGCAATGCGCGATAGCCGACCGCAAAGGCGGATATTGTCATCGCGTTCCACGCCGTAAGAATCTTGTCGTCGCGTCCCGGATGCACCCGGCGGTCCCGCGCCGACTTAAGTTTTTCGCGGATCGAGCGCAGCGCGGTTTCGATTTCCTCTTCCGATTTGTCGAACATCCGCGCCATTTCAGGCACTTCAATCGTGCGATGCAGAATATTCTCGCCCTCGAAATTTCCCTCGATACTGATGTCGAAATAGCGCTCCGCAATGTCGGTAAGTTCCGGCCCGACTATCTGCTCGACCTCCTCCGGCGACCAGACAAAGAACTTGCCCTCCACGCCTTCGCTGTCGGCATCCTGGCTGGAGTAAAAACCGCCTTCCGGACTGGTCATCTCGCGCAGGAGATAATCCAAAATATCGCCGGAAAGCTGGAGAAACTCGGGCTCGTTCAGCGCCCGCCCCGCATCTGCATAAAGGACCGCGAGCTGCGCGTTGTCATAGAGCATCTTCTCAAAATGAGGCACCAGCCATCGGTCATCCACGCTGTAGCGATGAAATCCGCCGCCAATCTGATCGTATATTCCACCATGCGCCATTCTTTTGAGCGTATGGCGAACCATGTCAGCCATCGATTCGTCACCCTCTCCGATAAAAACACGTAGAAAAAGCGAAAAGACGAAGGTGTTAGGGAATTTCGGCGCCCCGCCGATGCCGCCGTTGATGCTGTCGTATGCGCCGGCCAGGCTGCGAGCAGCGGTTACCGCGGCATCGGACTTTAGCTCGCCTTCCGGCGCGTCGTATTGACTCAGCGCGCCCAGCGCGATGGTCAGCTTCTCGACATTGTGAGTCACTTCGTGCGCGCCGCTGCGATAAGCGTTGGCAACGGCAGTGAGCACCTTGGGAAAGCCCGGCATGCCCTGGCGATCCTCGGGCGGCCAGTAAGTTCCGCCAAAAAATGGGCGCGCATCCGGAGTCAGAAACATCGTTAGCGGCCATCCACCGCGACCGGTGATCATCTGCACCGCATCCATATAAATCTGGTCGAGGTCGGGACGTTCCTCGCGATCAACTTTTATCGCGATGAAATTCTCGTTCATCAGGCGCGCGATACGTTCGTCCTCGAACGACTCGCGTTCCATCACATGGCACCAGTGACATGCGGAATATCCGATCGACAGCAAAATCGGCTTGTTTTCGGATTTGGCGCGCTCCAGCGCCTCGGAACCCCACGGATACCAGTCGACCGGATTGTAGGCGTGCTGGCGCAGGTAAGGGCTCTGCTCGTGTATCAATCGATTCGGCTTGCGATTCGGCTCGCGTTCACTGGATGTGGATTGATCGTGATGTTCGCTCATTGGGCCTTCATCCAACCTGCCGATGCGAAATGGGATGCGGAAGAGAGAAAATGCGGTGGCGGGCAGAACTCCGCCACCTGATCGACGCTAGCACGCCACCATCAGGCAAGCCATGCAATCATCCCAATGTGACGTCGGTGTGGCAGTCATGCGTCGCGTGCGGGTACAATTTCGCTCGATGAGTTCCGCTCCGAGTCCGAGACGCATCATTGCGGATGCGCCTGAATCCGACCGCGTCGCGGCGAACTGGCGGCTGTGGTTCAGCGGAATTGTCGTGATATCGGCAGTCTTGTATTTCGCCCGGCTCGGCGCTCGCGCGCTCTGGTCCTCAGAATTTCGATGGGCCGAGATATCGCGCGAGATGATCGCGACTCACAATTATTTCTGGCCGACCATCAATGGGCACGTCTATTACGACAAGCCGCTTGGCTCATATTGGCTGGTCGTATGGTCAAGTCACCTGACCGGCGGCCTGAACGAGCTCGCGGCCAGAATTCCGTGCGCAATCGCGGGAGTCCTCGGCGTTATTTTCCTGATGCTGTTGGCGCAGCGCCTCTACGATAAGCGCACCGCCATCGTTGCGGGACTCGTTCTCGCGACCAGCTTCAGTTTCGTCTTTTTTTCGCGCAACGCTTCCGCCGATGTCGAGACTGTGACCGGCGAGCTCGCCGCGCTGCTGCTGTTTATTGCAAACGAGAAAAACCCGCGCGGATGGTGGGTTATCGGGCTGTGGCTCGTGATGGCGCTGACCTCTCTCACCAAGGGTCTGCTCGGGTTTGTGCTGCCGATAATGGTGATCGGGCTTTACTGCCTGCTCAGCGATGGATGGGCAGTGTTGCGCGATACGGTGCTATTCGGGCCAATCGCGGCGCGCATAAAATGGATCATTGAACGCAACCGATGGCTTTTCAACTGGCGTTCTATTATCGCTATCGCGCTTGCATTCGCTCTTTATTCGTTTCCATTCGCATTTTCCAAGGCAATTGAAGGCTCCGACAAAGGCCTATGGATGGTCTGGCGGGAAAACGTGGTGCGTTTCTTCCACCCGTTTGACCATCGCGGGCCGGTTTACCTTTACGTCTACGTGATCTTCGCGATTATGGCGCCATGGGCGGTGCTCCTTCCGGCCGCGCTATTCGAGGCGCATCGAAGACGGCGAGCCAAGATGGCGCCAGCGCATAGCGACCGCTTCGCGCTGATCTTTTTCTGGGCGACCTTTATCTTTTTTACCGCGTCCGGTTCCCGCCGCAGTTACTACATCCTGCCTATCCTGCCCGCCGGTGCGATTCTGGTTGCACGATTGCTGGTCGGAGGAGAGCTCCGCTCGCGATGGGCGAAAAGACTGCTCGCCATCGGCTACAGCATCACGGCTGTCGTGACGATTGCCGCAGTGGTGGTGATGCTGCCGCCCTCGATAGTGCTGCCTGGCAAACTTGCGCTTCTGCCGTACGCGCCGGATCGCACTGTCTTCGCGCTGCTATGGGCCGTGTCGGTCGCAAGCGTCGTCTATGCTCTGGTCAGATATCGGCCGGAACGGGTTGCCGTCTCGATGGGCATCATCGCGTTCTGCATGATGCTGTACATGTATGTATTCGCGATGCCTGCGGCCGACGCCTATCGCAGCGAGAAGCCGTTTGCCCTGAATACGGTCGCTCTCCTGCACGGCGACATGAGCCATCTCGCGTTCTACAAGACCGAGGGGCCGCTCTTTTATCTGAATCCACCGGATACTCTGCCGGAGTTCGACAGGCAGGCAGACCTGACGAGAGCGATCAATCAGGATGGTATTCGATGGTTTATCGTGAAGCGCCGCGACATACCCAACCTGGCGCTCGAAACCAGGACGATCCTGATGGAAACAACGTTTCCATGGGAAGGTGCCGAGCAGCGCCGCAACAAGATCCTGCTAGTTGAGGTCAATCCCACTTCTGCAAGCGCAAAGCGTTAGAGCAGGCGGCTCGATCGGTCGGGGCGCTATAGCCGCATCGGCATCACGACGTAGGTGAACTTGGAATCTGCTTCGGTTCTGAGCACACCGGGACTCACGTCATCGCTCAGTCCAAGCTCGACCGTGTTTCCCGATGGAATCACGCCGAGCGCATCGCGCAGATAATTCGCATTGAATCCGATCGCAAATTCTTCGCCCTTGAAGTCAACGTCGATAGTCTCGCTCGCCTCTCCCATTTCGGGACTGGTGGATGAAACCGTCATGCTTCCAGGCGACAGAGCGAACTTCACACCGTGATAACGCTCATTGGAAAAAATCGCCGCCCGCTTGATTGCCGCCGTCAGGACATCGCGATCCACGATTATCCCGTGCCGCGATTGTTTCGGTATCACACCGCGGTAATCCGGAAATTCACCCTCGACCAGGCGCATCATGACTTCAGTATCACCGCGCTTCAGATACGCAAGCTGCCCGTCCAGCGATAGCTTGACTTCATCCGCGCCGGCCTGATCGAGAATTTTGCGAAGCTCCTGCAATCCCTTACGCGGAATTATCGCGCCCCCCTCCATCTTGAAGCCATGAACTTCGCGCTCGATCATCGAGAGCCGATGCCCGTCGGTTGCCACCATTCGAACCCCTGCCGGGCCTGCCGCTTCAAGATAGACCCCGCTCAAGTTGTATCGTGCTTCGTCGGGGCTGACCGAGAAGATCGTCTTATCGATCATTTGGCGAAGAAATTCTGCCGATATCGGCAATTCAGCCTTGATTGCCTTGTGTGGCGCAGGTCCTTCGTTTTTTGCGGACGCCTGGCTTGGCATGGCTGGAAAACTGCGAGGATCCAGCCCCATCATCTTGAATTTCGCGCGGCCGCATTTGAGCTCAACCCAGTCGCTGTCAAGAGTATCCAGCTTCACCTCATCCGCTTCCGCCTCACGAACGATCTCAAACAATTTGCGCGCGTTTAGGGTTAAGCTCTTTTCCTTGCCGGCCTGGGCGGCAATCTTGGTGCTGATGCCCACCTCCAGGTCGGTTGCGCTGAGCTTCAGGCCGTCTGGCTCAGGTTCAAGCAACACATGCCCGAGGATTGGAACCGTAGTTCGCCGCTCAACAATTCCCTGTACCATTGCCAATGCGTCTTGAAACTTTGCCCGCTCGATAACGAGTCCCATTGAGCTATCCGCCTGCTTCCCCTCTGAAGATAAATCCTAAAATAAACCAGTAAGATCAGTAGGTCTTGTGAATTTGTCAATTACACCCTTAAGTACTTGATTTTCAAAGTAAATCGAGGCTCTATAATTTGTTCGCGGCCGACCCTGGCGTTCCACAGGATCGCGCCGCAACCGCGCTTGGGCCGGTTTTCAGACCTCTTATCCATAGATCGTCCACAGCCTTGTCCACATCACCTATTGTCCAAATCATGCCGCATTGGCTCTGATCGATTTTAATTCGCGTTCGATTCTCTCGATCGAAAGCCTGAAAGCGGAGTCATTGGTTACCCGCCGCTGGATCAGGTTATGGGCATGGATAACGGTCGAGTGATCTCGTCCGAACGCATCGCCGATAACCGGAAACGAGCTCGAAGTCAGCTTGCGGCAAAGATACATCGCGACCTGGCGGCAAAATGCGATGTGCTGGGTCCGCTTTTTGGATTTAAGGTCTACCAGCCTGATGTGGAAGAAATCTGCAACTGTTTTCTGGATCATTTCCACGTCTGGCTTCACTTCGTGATTCCGAATCAGGTCATTCAGCGCTTGACGCGCGAATTCGACCGTAATCGCCGACTCATTGAGCGAAGCGAGCGCCGCCAGCCGCGTCAGACATCCCTCAAGCTCACGGACGTTGGACTGGATGCTCTGGGCGATGTAGAGCGCCACATCCTGCGCCAGATGCAGATGCTCGAGTGCGGCCTTCTTCTGCACGATAGCGATTCGCGTCTCGAGATCGGGCGGCGCGATATCTGCAATAAGCCCTGACTCAAATCGGTTGCGCAGCCGTTCCTCAAGACCGGGAATCTCGCGAGGAATCTTGTCTGAGGTAAGTACAATCTGATGCCGGTCACCATGCAGCGAGTTGAAGGTATGAAAAAATTCCTCCTGAGTTCGCTCGCGGCCCGCAAGAAACTGGATGTCATCGAGGATCAAGGCATCGACCAGGCGGAACTTCTCGCGAAATTCGTTCATCCGGTCGCGCCGAATCGAGCCGATCAGCTCGTTCATGAAGAGTTCCGCGGGCATGAACAGAACTTTGCGCTGCTTGTCGCCGCTGCCGTACAGGTGATGTCCAATGGCGGTCACCAGATGGGTCTTGCCGAGCCCGACTCCGCCATAGATGAAAAGCGGGTTGTACTTGACGCCCGGCTGATTGGCGACCGCCTGAGCCGCGGCGTGCGCAAACTGATTCGCGGATCCGACCACAAATTCGGCAAAAGTGTAGCGCGGATTGAGGCGGGGATGCTGCGATGAACGCGCGCCATCTTCCGCGCCCAATTTTTCCGTGGTCTTTACTTTGCGCTGGCCGTTTCCGTTCCCATTGGTAGGCGCCGGTTCCCGTGCAGACACAACGCCGTTGCTGCCGAGCGTCAGCTTAACCTCGACTGGAGAACCAGCCTCGCCGGAAAGCGATTTGGTTAGATTAGCGAGATAGCGCTCGGTGACCCAGTCGCGAAAGAAACGGTTCGGTGCCTCGATTGTGACCGTTCGGCCTTGTAAACCGACAAAGCTCAGCGGGCCAATCCAGGTTTCAAAAGCAACTTGTCCAAGCTCCTCGCGCAGTCGGTCGTTGGCCTTACGCCATAAACCTTCCATTCGATCCCCCTCCCATTTTGCGGGCATTCCGCGGTTCGCGTTGGTCGTGACCCGTGACCGGCGATCGAATTACGCACAAGCTTATCCACATCTGTTGATAAGCCACTTTTCTTCTGATTTTGAAAGCGAATTCGCGTTCCCAAGGAAGCGGATATCAACCCAACCAGCCCTGCTGCTCTCCCCCGCCCCGCTTTCTCAAACCAGCCGACGGCAGAACATCCGCACTTTCGGATCATTCTCGATCACGAGGCGACGCAACTTTCATTTCGAAGAAGTTGATTGCGTGTTAACTACAGTCGCGCGGCCAAGGCATCGTGATAAACTCTTTTCCGCGAAGTGACAAGTGCGCACTCAGGGAAACGTGTAGGAGCGCGAATCGAAAAGGAAAATTTCACGATCAATTTCGCGCGCGAAGTTCGAAGAAATTTCGCACGCGATCGCAAGTTCTCGGGCATTGGCTCCTGGAGCCATCGCAAGTGATCGAGGTTTTTCACGCTTTTTCGCGCTGCTCGCAATTCTCAACTCGTTTGACTGTCAACTCCCGCGATGTTAGCGAGCGAATGCAGGCTAACTCAGATGAGCTCTGACAAAAAATCGCGCCAACTGCTCGCCCGAGCTAAGGAAAAAATTCCAGGCGCGGTAAACTCTCCGGTCCGCGCATGGAAAGCGGTCGGCGGATCGCCGCGCTTTGCTGCGAGAGGCCGCGGAGTATACCTTTTCGACGCCGACGACAACGAGTTTTTCGATTACGTGGCGGCCTATGGTCCCGCGATACTCGGCCATGCCCATCCCGCGGTGACAAACGCCATCGCGGCACAAGCAAAATCCGGACTCGGGTTCGGCGCAACTATCGAGCTCGAGGTTGAGCTCTCGGAAATTATCGGATCCGCGATAGTTTCCGCCGAGCGAATCCGCCTCGTCAGTTCCGGAACCGAGGCCGGGATGACCGCGCTGCGTATCGCAAGAGCGGCAACTGCCCGAAATTCGATCATTAAGTTCGACGGATGCTACCACGGGCACAGCGATTCGCTTCTGGTACGCGCCGGCTCAGGCGCAATGACGCTGGGTGTGCCCGACAGTGCGGGCGTGCCGCCAGCGCTCGCGGCGCTGACGAAGGTCGCGGCCTATAATTCCATCGATAGCGTCGCGAAAATTTTCGCAGAAAATCCCGGCGATATTGCGGCCATAATCGTCGAGCCGGTCGCGGCCAACATGGGTGTTGTGCCTCCCGGTCCTGAATTTCTCAAGGAACTTGAAGACCTTGCGCATCGCGAGGGCGCGTTGCTGATTTGTGACGAAGTTATAACCGGATTTCGCCTGTCATTCGGTTCCATCAGCGAGAAAATGGGCGTGAGGCCCGACCTGTTGATGCTGGGAAAGATAATCGGAGGCGGATTGCCGATCGGAGCGGTGGCGGGACCCGCAAAGTACATGGATCTTCTCGCTCCGCTTGGTCCCGTTTATCAGGCCGGAACCCTGTCGGGAAATCCGCTTTCGGTACGAGCGGGAATTGAGACGCTTAAGATTCTGCGCGATGATCCCGCCATTTACGAACGGCTTGAAAACTTGGGAGCGAGACTCGAAGCGGGGATGCGCGATGCGCTGATGCAATCTGAGATTCGTGGATGCGTCAATCGCGCTGGGTCGTTGTTGACTCTCTTCCTGGGTGTGTCGCGAGTCCGCAACGCCGACGACGCGCACAACTGCGACTCGGATCAATTCTCCAGATTCTTCCATGCGATGCTCGATCGAGGCGTTAACATTGCACCGTCTCAGTTCGAGGCAATGTTCATCTCGGATGCGCATTCAATAGCGGACATCGATCACACCGTTGCAGTTTTGCACGAGAGCCTAGCCGAGGTCGCCCGCCGATGACGGAGCGTTCGCGGTCGGGTTCGTACGGGATCCGATGATGCAGTGGACGACTGGAAAAGCCGCGAGATTCGCAGGTATTGGCGCGGAATTTTCGGGTCCGATTGTCGCTGGAGCGGTTATCGGGCATTATCTTGACCTGCATTTCAATACCAATCCCTGGCTGACCCTCTTCTTTTTCTTATCCGGTGTGGGTCTCGGATTTTACCGGTTGATCCGCGAACTACAGGCGGCGCAGCGGATGCTCAAATGAGTTTCTCCTGGTCGGTACCGACCATATTCGGAATCGTACGCGCCAACCTGGTGCTGGTCGTACTCGCCTCCGTGCTGCTCCTCTATAGCGTCTCCGCGCACGCGGCGGTCGGATGCCTTCTTGGCGGCGCGGTGGTGATTGCAAATCTCTGGCTGCTTGCGGCGTTGGGCCGGATGCTGCTTGGAGCGGCAAGCGGCGGCATTTCGCGTGCTTCGGCACGACTTGGGATGCTTGCGCTGCCACTCAAGGTGCTGATCTTTATCGGACTGATTTACTTGGCTTTCAGCCGCACGCATATCGACGCGCTGGGATTCGGCTTCGGCGTCTTGACTCAATTTGCAGCCATTATTATTGAAACCGGACGTGTCTGTGTGCGCGCGTCGGCGAAGGGTCCGGCCCGCGGAGAGAGTAGTGCTGCATAAACCAGTAAATTTTCTCGAACTGATCGGCGGTGGAAAGGTGCCCGAGGTCCTGGTTGGCACCTGGATCGTCATGGCGATTCTGCTCGTTTTCGGGTTCTTTGCCCGTCGGGCCCTGATGCGAGCCGCGGATCCGATTGTTCCCGATCCCAAGCCTGGACTGCGCTCGATCGCCGAAGCGACGGTCGAGTGGATGGACGGCTTTGTCCACGACGTGCTCGAGTTGCACGGTTATCGCCTGCTGGTTCCGTTCTTCGGCTCCCTATTTTTATTCATCCTGTCGGCGAATTTCTTTGGCCTGATTCCGGGAATGGAACCGCCGACCAGCGATTCGGATCTGACCTTCGCGCTCGGGGTCGTCTGCTTCGTCTACTTCATCGTGGCAGGGTTTCGAAGCCAGGGCGTCATCGGATACCTGCACAATGATCTGGTCGGTCCGATCTGGTGGCTGTTCTTCCTGATGATACCGATCAATTTTGCGGACATAATTTTCCGGCCGTTTTCACTCGGTATCCGTCTTTACGCCAACATGTTTGCCGATCACACCGTGCTCTCGATGTTCACCGCGCTGGTCTACCTGGTGGTGCCGATCCTCTTTTACGCGCTCGGCGCTATCTTCTGCATCATCCAGGCGATCATCTTCGTGGTCCTCGCGATGGCTTACGTGAGGCTCTCGACCGCGCATTCCGCTCATTGAGGCCGAGCTTCTAACAAGGATTTTCCGCGACAACGGACGCCCGCCCGGACTTGAGTGGTAGAGGATAAGAGAAGGCGGCGGATACGGGTGCCGAAAGCGCGAAAAACAAGGAGGATCGTTAGATGGTACGCAGACTTTTCTCAGCGAGCGCGATAATTGCAATCGCGATTCTTGCCTCGCCGGTCTTCGCGATGGCGCAGGCGGCCGCGGCTACTGGCGGCGGTAGCGGCGGGAGTGGCTTGGCGCTTCGCGCCGGGCTTATCGGCCTTGCCGCAAATATCGGCATCGGCATCGCGGCGCTGGGTGGCGGGCTTGGCCAAGGCAGGCTCGCGGCGGCTGCGATGGAGTCGATTGGACGCAATCCGAACAGCTACGGCCAGATCTTCGTGCCGATGATCGTCGGTCTCGCGTTTATCGAAGCACTAACTCTCTATTCTCTTGTTATCGCGTTCCTGCTGTATGGGAAGATGTAACAGGCGAAGATGCAGCGATAACGAGGCCTTGGAATCGAAGAGGGGGCGCTGCGATGGCGGCGCCCTTTTTCTTTTCTGCTTCGTGTCGCGGCGCTTGTTTTTAGTTCGGCTTTTCTTCGCTCAATCCGCCGTTCGATTGACGCGCGGGCGTGCTCAGCCCATCTGCTTGGTGTACATCGCGAGATCGAAGTAATCGCGCCAGAGCGCAATCTTGCCGCCTCGAACCTCGAACACGCCGCAGACCGGAAGCTCGATCTTCTTTGCGCCGATATCGAAAATATCGACCCGCTCGTTCATCACGATGTTGCCATTGGCGGCCGCGTGCAGCACCTTGAATTCGATCGACTTGGCCATCGGCCAGAAGGTGTCGATCGCGGCCTTGATTGCCGCCTTGCCTTTGGCGCCGGGCCCGACCGGCACGTTTTGATACTCCGCGTCGTCGGTGAACGACTGCATGATCGCGTTCAGATCGTGCTGCTTCCAAAGTTTGCAGAAGCGCTCAACCACGTCGTAGCTTGATTCCGCCATCGCGATATCTCCTTGCGCCGATTACTCCTGATCCAGATAAAAGCGGTCCTCGTCCTTGTTATAGCCGAAAAGCTCAGCGAAGCGTCCCCAATTCACGAGCGTTGAGAACATCCGTTGCGGCGGTTCGCTCGGCAGCAGCATCGCCAGATGCTCCAGCACCACTTCCTTTGAAAGCGAGCGATCTTCCTGTCCGTGCAGCAGCCGGACGAAGTAGCTGAACAGAGGATGCTTCTTCAATTGCTCACGAATCAAAAGCTTGCGCTGGTTCACGTCGCCGGCAAGAAACTGTTTTCCCAGCTCCTCAAGAACCACGTCGCCGGCGGGCGTTGATACTAGGCCCAGGATTTCCGCCGCCTTCATCACCTTGAGCAGGTCGCCGAACTTGAATTGCAGATCGCGCGCTATCTTGTAGCCGTCCTCGCGGCCGCCGCGATCCTCAAGCAATTCGAGCAGCCCGAACACCCACGTGAGCTGACAGTCGGGAATCGGAGTGATTGTCGCGCCGGGCATCAGCTCCGCTCCTCGATAAGCGAGAAGACCTTGTCGGTCCAGGTGTTGAACGCCTCGGAGCGGCGGTCGCGCGGGCGCGGAATATCCAGCTTCATGTCCGCCACCACTCGCCCAGGGCCCGAGCCGAGCACGATCACGCGGTCGGCCAGTTCGACCGCTTCCTCGATAATGTGGGTCACCAGGATGATATTTTTCACCGAGGCGTCAGGCGCCTGCCAGATGTCGAGCAGTTCTTCACGCAGGGTTATCGCAGTCAACGCATCGAGGGCGGAGAAAGGCTCGTCCATCAGCATCACACGCGGTTCGACCGCAAGCGCCCTGGCAAGCCCGACGCGCTGTTTCATGCCGCCGGAAAGCTCGCGCGGGTACGCTTCCTCGAATCCATCGAGGCCGACCTTATCAATATAGATGCTGGCGCGTTTTTCGCGCTCCTCGGACCCGATGCCGCGCGCCTCC
This sequence comes from Candidatus Binataceae bacterium, assembly GCA_030041155.1. Taxonomy (GTDB): domain Bacteria; phylum Desulfobacterota; class Binatia; order Binatales; family Binataceae; genus JBARDN01. Next base: position 12,797 of record JASHOJ010000306.1, read on the forward strand.
AGACCCATCTCTATGTTCGCTTTCACCGTCAGCCACGGCATCAGCGCGAAAGACTGGAAGACCAGCGCCGATTCCAGGTTGATGCCATCGACCTGTTTGCCCCGATAGAGGACTTGTCCCGAAGTCAGCGGGATGATGCCGTTGATCATCCGAAGCAGGGTCGATTTGCCGCATCCGGAGGGTCCGACCAAGGCTAAAAATTCCCCTTCCTCGACCGAAAAGGAAATATCCTCGAGCACGCGCAGACTTCCCCGAGGCAGGGCGAAGCTTTTCGACACGTTGCGAAGCTCGAGCAGGGCCATGGGTCTGCGCTTTCAGCGGTACACATCGCCGTGGTCAGTAATCCAGCCGATAGCGTTCCGTCGCGACGTTATACAACCGCCGCCACAGGAAACGATTCAAGATTAACACGACTGCCACCATCGAAAGCAGGCTCAGCAGGATCATCGTGCTGTTTCCAGTCTTATAGGTCGCATCCTGAAGCAGCGCGCCAAGCCCGATCACCTCGTAGGTGTGTCCGCGAAATACAAAGTACTCGGACACGATTAGCGCGTTCCATCCTCCGCCCCACGCGGTCAGGCTACCCGTGATGAGCGACGGCAGCGAGGCGGGCAGGATAAGCTTGCGCCACGTCGCGATTCGCGAGAGACCGAACACCCGAGCGGCTTCCTTGAGATCCTCCGGCACCTGGTTGACGCCCGCCAGCAGATTGAACAGCAGATACCACTGCATCCCGGTAAGCAGCAGGAGGATAGAGGCGAGATTCATCTCGCCGGTAACCCGAACCACAAATAACGCGATAACTGGAAAGAGGGCAGTTGCCGGAACCGAGCCGACGATTTCCGCGACCGGCGCCAGGATGCGGTTAAAGCGAGGACTCTCGCTTGCCGCAAGCGCGCAAGGCACCGTCCATGCCAGCGAAATCAGATACGCGACGATCATTCGCGCAAACGATTCCGCGGTCGCGAGCGGAATCAGCTTGGCCTCCGCCGGCCACGGCCTAAGGAGCGCTCGCGCGAGCGCAACCAGGCCGACGCCGATCACATAGGCAAAAAAGATCGCGAGCGACGCTGCGAGAAAAATCTTAAGCGCTCTGCTCGCCCTTTTGACCTCCGGTCCCGACGCGTCAATCGGCAATGGCGGAATCGCCGCGGTCATTCGCGCGATCGCCCGATACGGCGGCATCAGCATCGCGCGCAGCGCGCGCGTCACCGCCGGTCCGACGCCACCGAGCGCGTCGAGCATGCCAAGCGATCTTGCGGTTTGCGGCGCGGCGGCGAATTCGTAGCGAAACTTGTCCGCCCAGGTCGAGAGCGGCTGCCACACGATCAGGTCCATAGCCACGATTATCGCGAGCAGCACCAGCAGTCCGGCGACGATTTGCGCCGATGAACCGCGGTCCGCGGCATCCATCAGAAAGCTGCCGAGCCCGGGAAGCCGATAAGTGTTGGGACCGGCGGTAATAATCTCGCACGCGATAAGGAAGTACCATCCCGCCACCCACGACAAGATGGAGTTGTAGACCAGTTTCGGGACCGACGCCGGCATCAGCAGCCGCTTGAATCGCAGCCATCCGGAAACGCCGAACGCGTCAAGCGCTTCGCTTGATTCCGCCGGTATCGTCTTCTGCGACTCATAGACGCCAAGCGTCATGTTCCACGCCTGGCTGGTGAAGATCAGGAAAATCGCCGCCAACTCCACGCCGAGTCGGCTGCCGTGCGCAAGGGCGACGAAAAAATAGATCGCGGCGGGAAAAAATCCGACCACCGGCACCGATTGCGCAATGTCGATGATCGGGATGAGAATTCGTTCCCACGCGTGATTGCGCGCGGCGGCCATCCCGTAGGAAATGGAGAAAATTAGCGCCAGAACGTACGCCGCAAGCATTCGGTAAAACGAACAAAAGGCGTAGTAGGGAAGGTGTTCGAGCGAGGTGGAAAAGCGGGGCTGCTTAAGCGGAAGCTCTACCTCCTGCCGGAAGGCAAAAAACAGCGCCACGATTGCCGCAAGCAAGATGAAGGAGATTGTGGCGCCGGTGATGCGCCGCACGATCGAGGTCTTGTTCTCGGCCATGGTTCCACCGCGCGAACACTTCAGCATATTCGCTCGGGTGAGTCTCACAAGCTCTACAAGGGTTTTTCGGATCGGATGAGAACGATCACGATTTTCGCCACAGTTTCGCTTCCGGCGCCTGCGCTAATCCAGTCCGATCCGCGCCTGAATTGCCTGCATCGTTCCGGCTCTGCAATATAGGTCGAACGCGCGTGAGATAGCCGAAATCCCGGCATCGCGTGCCAGAGGACCTGCGGGAGGGGCGATGGACAACTTTCTCCAGTGGCTGAAGCAATGGCAATTGCATCCGGTCGCGGACCATTTCACGATCGCAATCCTGGTAATCGGCGTTCTGTTCGATCTCGCCGCGTCACTTGCCTCAACTCGCCTATGGCTCCGTTACACGGCGCTGACGCTGATGATCGGCGGCGCGATCGCCGCGGCGGCCTCATGGTTTACCGGAGGCGCGCTTCAGCCGGAGTGGGTTTGGAAAGCCGTGCCCGCGGCAGCCAAGCCGCTGCTGCATCGGCACGCCCGGCTCGGCGAGCTACTGATGTGGGTGTTCATCGCGCTCGCGATTTGGCGAATCCTGCTGCAGGGATTCACCTTTATGGTTCGGTCGCGCGCGATTTACCTGATCATTGCGGTTCTGGCGATCGTGACCCTCTGCTATCAGGGGCATTTGGGCGGCGCTTTGGTCTATAACTATGGGGTGGGCACGATTCCAAGCGAGCAGGCTAAAGCAGCGGCGGCTCAGACTTCGATTCCATCGCCGGCCGCAAGCGTTGCCGCGGCGCCATCGACAATTCCGACCGTCAGCGTTCCGACTTCGACACCATCCGCCGCGGCGCCAACCGTTGCTCCCACACCGAACACGAACGCGTCGCCGAAATCGCGCTCTATGATGTCAACTCCGACGGCGACGCCGCATCCCTCCGCGGTTCCGAGCCCGACCGCAACCACCAAGACCTGAATCGAGAATGGGGAGGCTTGGCCGATTTGGAAAATCCGAGTTCTACCAGCAAATCGATGGAAGTCGCGGATCGGCTCTTCAAAGCTATCGAACTCGGCGACATTGCCGCGGTCGAAAACATCTACGCGCCGGATGCCAAAATCTGGCACAACTTCGATCAGAAAATTCAAACTGCGACCGAAAATCTGGCGGTGCTTGGCTGGATGGTGCAAAACATGGCCGAGATCGCGTATGGCGAGGTAAGACGCCAGCCGACCCCCAGCGGCTTTGTTCAGCAGCATGTACTTACCGTGCGTGTGAAATCATCGGGGAGAAGATTTTCGATTCCGAGCTGTATAATCGCAACGGTAAAAGGCGCGCATATCACGCGGCTCGATGAGTATCTGGATTCGGCGCAGATTGCCGCTCTGCAAAGCTGACGTCGGCCTTCTTTACGCGCGGATTCATAATGACAATCGGATCAGGAGTATTTCATGGTTGAACGGCTTGGATTTGGGGCATTTCTTGCGCCCCATCACCCGATCGGAGAGCATCCCACGCTGCAGTTTCAGCGCGACCTGGAGCTCGCGCGGTTGCTCGACGACCTCAACTACGACGAGTTCTGGGTTGGCGAGCATCATTCCGCCGGATGGGAAACCATCGCATCGCCCGAGATGTTTCTGGTCGCCTGCGCCGAACGGACCCGGCGCATCATGCTCGGCACCGGCGTGGTGTCGGTGCCCTATCATCATCCGTTCAACGTTGCGCAGCGAATCGTGATGCTGGATCATCTGAGCCGCGGCCGTGCGATGCTCGGCGTGGGCCCGGGCGCGTTGCCTTCGGACGCCGTGATGCTCGGGATCGATCCGATGACCCAGCGCGAGCGGATGGATGAAGGCCTCGGCGTGATTCTGCGCCTGCTCAATTCCGAAGAGCCGTTCAGTTACAAAGGTTCGTGGTTCGAGCTGAACAACGCCGCGCTCCAGATTCGGCCGCTTCAGGAGCGCATCCCGGTCGCCGCCGCATCGACCATCTCGCCGTCGGGCATGAAATGCGCCGGAAAATATGGAATCGGCGTGCTGTCGGTCGCCTCGTATTCCGAAGAGGGACTGGCGGCGCTTCCGACTCAGTGGAATTTCGGCGAGACCTCTGCCAAGGAGTTCGGCCAACGCATCGATCGCCGCAACTGGCGAATCGTGATGCCGTTTCATCTGGCAGACTCGAAGGAGCAGGCGCTGCGCGAAGTAGCCGACGGCCTCAAGCGATGGCAGAACGAGTATATCGTCGGAATTTTGGGGTCGCCGCAGCGCGCACCCTTTGAGGACGGATACGCCGCCGCAAAGCGGATGTCTGACTACGGGGGCGCGATTTTCGGCACGCCGGACGACGCGCTGGACCGTATCGCGAAACTGCAAAAACTCTCCGGCGGATTCGGCACTATCCTGTCTTTTGCGCATGACTGGACAACTCGCGAGCAGGCCGCGCGCAGCTATGAGATGATCGCGCGCTACGTGATGCCGCGATGCCAGGGACTCATCAGGCCGATCGAGGCATCGGCCGCGCGCGTCACTGAGAACAAGGCAATGCTGATGGAGAAAGCGAGCAGCGCGGTCCTAAAGGCGATTCGCGATTACAACGCGACTCATCCGCGCGCAAAATAGATTCTCGTCGCGGCGCAAACGCGAGGAGTGCATCATGAGCAGGCGGCAAATTGGAACCATAGCGGCCATTTGGCGGCATCCCGTTAAGTCGATGCTGGGCGAGCAGCTCGCCGAAATCGAAATTACCGAACGCGGCGCGGTCGGCGATCGCGCTTGGGCCTTGCGAGAGCTGGTGACGCGCCAGATCGTCAGCGCCAAGCGCTATTCCCGGATGTTCGATTTTCGCGCGCGCTACGATGAACCTCCGTCGCGCGAGGGCTGCGCTCCGATCAGCATCCGCCTTCCTGACGGGCGAATGATTCACGCCGATGATGCCGACGCGTCTGAGCAGGTAAGCGCCGCGCTCGGACGGAAAGTCCAGATGGAGCGATCCGAAACCGTCGCGAGCCGCGAGCGCGCCGGGATCGATCCGAAAACCGTTTTCGGCGACGTGCCGGTCGGCGAGGTCATTCAAGGACTCAGCGAAGCCACACTGCCCGACTACTATCCTCTTGCAAAGGGCAGCTTCTTCGATTCCGCGGTGATGCATGTGATCGCGACCGGCACCCTGCGCCATATGGCAAAGCTCGCAGGATGGAAAGCGATTTTCGATCCGCGCCGCTTTCGTCCCACTTTGCTCGTCGACACCGGACTCGGCGACGATCGCTTTGTCGAGGACGAATGGGTCGGCGGAGAGCTGACCGTCGGTTCTAGCGTGAAGGTGATTTCGATGACGCCGGCGCTGCGCTGCGTGATGACGACCCATGCGCAGGACGATCTCCCGCGCGATCTCACGACTCTAAGAACCGCCGCGAAGCATCATCGCGCCAACGTCGGTGTCTTTGCGGGTATCGGCGCATCGGGCATCGTGCACACCGGAGATCCGGTTTTTCTCGAAGCTTGATCCACCGTCAGCGCTCAGACAACGGTTGACATCCGTTGCGCGGCCCCTCTTGCCCCGGCGCAAGTCTGAGCGAAGTATCAGATGGTGACGCAAAGCTGCGTCGCGTCTGATGACTGGCTCACGATCCATCCTCATTTCCAACCGCGCCTCCGACAGGATTGCCGCCGCGCGCCGATGGCTTCTCGAGTTGCCGGCTGGCGGCGAAGCGATCGTCCTCGCTCCGCTGCATGCCGCCGCGGATGATCTGGTGCGTGCTTGTGCGGCCGAGCGGCCGGCGGTGGTGGGTATGCATCGCATGACGCTCAACCGCCTCGCAGGCCTCCTGGCTGCGGATAGAATCGCCGAGCTGGGTCTGCTTGCCGCCGCCGGCACGCTGCTGCGATCAGTCGCGGCCATCGCCGCATTCGATCTGCGTCAGGATGGTAATTGGTTCACGCCAATAGCCGACCAGCCGGGCTTTGCCGACGCGCTTGCCAGAACTATCGAGGAGCTGCGTTTGGCCGGCATTGATGCGAAAAGGCTCCGCACTATCGGGCTCGGCGGCGCCGAGCTTGGCGCGATCATGACGCGATTCGATGAGCGGCTGCGCGACTCAGCTCTTGTGGATCGTTCGGAGATTCTTCGGATCGCGACCAAAGCTATCGATGCCGATCCGCCGCCGCGCTTCGCTGTGCTGCCAACCATTCTTTTGGACGTTCCGATAGGTAGCGCAGCCGAATCCGCTTTCGTCGCGGCGCTCGCCGCGCGCGCTCCTCGCATACTCGCCACCGTCCCTACGGGCGACGAGCGCTCGGCGCGCGCGCTTTCCGACGCGCTCAGCTCTCCGGTCGCGGCTTGCCCTCGACACGATGAAGCGAGGTCGAGCTCGCTCGAGCGGCTGCAGGCCTATCTTTTCAAAGACGACGCGGTCGAGTTTCGCGACCTGGACGAAACGGTGGCGATCGTATCCGCACCCGGCGAGATGCATGAATGCGTCGAGGTTGCGCGCAGAATTCTTGCTGAGGCGCGCCGCGGCGTGGCTTTCGATCAAATTGCGGTGCTGATGAATGAGCCGCGGCGCTATAGACCCTTTCTCGAAGAAGCTCTGGTCCGCGGCGAAATTCCCGCCCACTTCGCGCTCGAGGAATCACGCCCGGCGCTCGGTGGCCGCGCGCTGCTGGTGCTGCTCGAGTGCGCCGCGGAAAATCTCTCCGCCCGCCGATTTTGCGAGTATCTTTCGCTCGCGCAGGTGCCGGTCGAGCCTGAATGCGAAAGCATGGCGCCGTCGCGCGGTGAGCTCTCCGCGAGGTCGCTTTTCACCGACCTGGACCCGTCGCTGGCCAGTGGCGAGTCCTCCGACAGCACGCCATCCGATGCGCCTGCGCCATGGCGATGGGAGCGCTTGATCGTCGATGCCGCTGTGATCGGCGGTGCGGAAAGGTGGTCGCGCCGCCTCGATCTGCATGAGAGCGCGCTTCGTGCCCGCCGCGCCGAGCTCAAGGAGGGTTCTCCCGCTAGCGTGGGTGTCGACCGGGCTCTTTCTGATATCGCGGCGCTGCGCCGGTTCGCGATACCGCTAATCTCGATGCTTGCCGATTTGCCCGTGGTGGCTCCGTGGGGCGAATGGCTCGGACGAATAGCGGATCTCACTCGTGTCGCGATCCGGCAGCGCGCGGATTTGAATGAAGTCCTGAGGGATCTCGCGCCGATGGCGCCCCTCGGACCGGTCGGTCTTGCCGACGTGCGAATCGCGCTGACGCGGCGTCTGGCGGATCTGAAAGCTGCCGCGGAGCCGCGACGTCCTGGGCAAGTTTTTGTGTCGTCGCCGAATCGCGCTCGCGGAATGTCGTTCCGGGTCGTCATCGTTCCCGGACTCGCCGAACGGATTTTTCCACAGAAACTCACCGAGGACCCGATTCTGCTCGATAGCGCGCGCGCCGCGCTGGATCCTGGACTGGATCGGAATGAAGATCGCGCCAGACAGCAGCGGCTTGCGCTTCTTATCGCCGCCGGCGCCGCGTCCGAGCGCGTGATGTTCTCGTGGCCGCGTGTCGACCTGGAACAGGGCCGGCCGCGAGTGCCGTCCTTCTACGCGCTCGAAGTGGTGCGAGCGGCGAGCGGCCGCCTTCCCGGTTTCGACGAACTCGCGCGTATCGCCGCCACGGCGCAGAGCGCGCGGCTTGGATGGCCCGCGCCGAGCGACGCCGCGCTGGCGATCGACGATGCCGAATTCGATCTCGCGGTGCTCGGCGATATATTGGGCAGCGATCCCGAAACCACTCGCGGCGCCGCGCATTATCTGCTCGATGCCAATGAATTTCTGGGACGTGCGCTGCGCGGCCGCGCGCGCAGATGGCTTAGGCGGTGGACGCCCGCCGATGGGCTGGTCGACCCCGATGCTCCGGCGGTCGCGGCGCTAGCGCGCCATCAGTTGAAGGCGCGTTCCTATTCGCCGACCGCGCTGCAGAATTTCGCCGGATGCCCGTACCGATTTTTCCTCCAGGCGATCCATCGACTTGAACCGCGTGAGGAGCCGGCCGCTCTGGAAGTAATTGATCCGCTTACTCGCGGCGGACTGTTTGCTGAAGTTCAGTATGAAATTCTGTCCGAGCTTCGCCGGCGCGGTGAGCTGCCAGTCACAGAGTCATCGATTGAGGCCGCAAGCCGCCTGCTCGATTCGACCCTTCAGGAAGTCGCAGCCAGATGGCACGACGAGTTTGCGCCTGCGATCGAGCGCGTGTGGCTGGACGCGATCGAATCTATCCGTGCCGATCTGCGCGAATGGCTGCGGCGTGCCGCCGACGATCCCGAGCACTGGTGCCCCGCCCATTTCGAACTCAGTTTCGGCCTTGCCGGCCGCGAACAAGCCGATCCCGCAAGCTCGCC
>JASHOJ010000006.1 GCA_030041155.1 Candidatus Binataceae bacterium
TTCTACACGACGCATCTGCTGGCCAGCGAACGCGGAGTCGACGCGCTGATGGATGCGATGAGGTTCGGGCGCGCCTATGTGAGCTTCGACCTGCTGGGATACGTGGAAGATTTTGCATTTTACGCGCAGACTGGAACCGGAAACGCAAGCGTGAAAACGATCATGGGGAGCGAGGTGAGTCTCAATCCGACGCTGACGCTTCATGCTGAAATATCGTCGCCGGCCGATAAAATCGTGCTGTACGGCAACGGATCGGAGGTCGCGAGCGCGGAGAACACCGCGGATTTTTCGTTCGCGCCGAAAACACCGGGCGCGTATAGAATCCAGGCATACCGCCGGGGGCACTTGTGGATTTTGTCGAATCCCGTGTACGTGCGCTGAGGTCGTCAGTCCGGCCATCGTGGAGGAGCATCATGGGCAGAAGCATCATCGGCAGGAACATCATGGGCAGGAGATTCTTCGCCATAGCTTTCTTTGGGACGATCGCGGCTGCGTGCCTTGCGACTACGATCACGGCCTGCGGCGATGTGGCGCAGGACAATCCCGACGCCCGGGTCGCGGTGCTCAAAGACGGCCAGACCAGCTACAGCCAGGTGATGCAAACCATGGGCAAGCCCTACGGCGACTACGGCCATCCCGACGGCACCCGCACCGTCATCTATCATCTAAACCAACAGCAAGCGGACTCCGCGACCCACATTCCGGTCATCGGGCCATATGCGGGAAGTATCACGCCGATAGAGAACGTGGTGACGTTGAACTTCGACAAGAATGGCGTGCTGGTGAGTCATTCATCGGTGACCAGGCCCGCGCCGGCGAACATGAACCAATAGCGTCGCGCTTCTCAAGCGAGCGAGCCCATCAGCGAGTGCGCGGTGACGGACTCGACGCGAAACGGCAGGGTTGTCCCCAGCGCAGCGTCCTCGCGCGCCGGAAAAATCGCGGTCTTGAACTGAGGCGTTTTTCCCGCCATCATCCCGCCGCCTCGGCGGGCGGGTCCCTCGATCAGAACCGGGAACACATCCCCAACCAGCGCGCGGTTTCGCCTGAGCGCTATCTCCTCCTGCAACGCGATCACAGCCTGCAGGCGCGCACCCTTCACCGTTTCACTGACCGAGTCGCCGAGTTTGAATGCGCGCGTATGCTCGCGCACCGAGTACTTAAACGAGAACGCGCTGTCGTAGCCGACCGTGCGCATCAGGTCCAGCGTGGCCTCGAAATCGCGATCATCCTCGCCGTGGAAGCCAACGATAATGTCAGTGGAAAGCGCGACCCCGGAAATCGCTCGGCGCACGCGATCGACCAGAGCCAGGTATTCCGCGACTGTGTATCCGCGGTCCATCGCGGCGAGCATCCGGTCCGATCCGGATTGCACCGGCAGATGGATCTGCGGCATCACCTTCGGCTCCGAGGCGATCGCTTCGATAATGGAGTCGCTCATGTCGGAAGGATGCGGCGATGTGAAGCGGATACGCTCAACTCCGTCCACCTGAGCCGCCATCCGAAGCAGCGATCCGAAATCGATCTCGCAGTGCCGGTAAGCATTGACGGTCTGGCCCAGAAGCACGATCTCGCGCACACCTTGGGCCGCAAGAGCGCGAATCTCCCGCATCAGAGACTGCGGGTTTAGCGAGCGTTCGCGCCCGCGCACGTAGGGAACGACGCAGAATGCGCAAAACCGGTCGCATCCGCGCATCACGGTGACATACGCGCGGACTCCGCCGGAATGCGCCGCGCTGATATCGGCGTAAGTCTCGGACCGATCGAGCCGGACGTCAATTGCCGGATCGAAGCTCGCGTGTTCGATCAATTCAGGCAGCCGCCGATAGCTGTCTGGCCCGGCGACCAGGTCGAGACAGGACGCGTTCTGAAGGATCGCGGATCGATTGTGCTGCGCCATGCATCCGAGCAGCCCCAGCTTCAGCTTGGGGCGGGCGCGCTTGAGATGAGCCAGATCGCCGAGACGCTTCAGCACTCGTTCTTCGGCATGATCGCGAATCGCGCAGGTGTTCAGCAGAATAACGTCTGCGTCCTCGGGGCGGGACGCCGTGCCGTAACCGGCATTCAGCAGGACGGTAGTGACGGTCTGCGAATCCGCGACATTCATCTGGCACCCGTAGGTCTCCAGATAAACGCGTCGTGCGCGCGGCGATTGCGGTTCCGGCATGACGATAACCGCCAAATCTTAGGCCGCGGACTCGCGGCGAAACAACGCCGCGCCGCAATAAGATGCGGGAGGGTCCGCGGCGCTAGCGATTGCTCTGGAAAGAACTGGGCTCGATCTTGTAGATGACGCGCGCGTGCTTCGGATCATGAAACGGGTAGACGTCGCGGCCGAGATACTTCTTCGACAGCGCATCGATATGATCGCTGGCTCCTTTTTCGGTTTCCTCGATCACTGTGCCCCGAATCTGGACCTGACGGTAAGGATCGTCGGGATCCTGAATTGATAGCGCCACCTTGACGCCGGGCTTGAGATTGCGGTCCTTGGTCCTGCCGCGCGCGGTGTTGATTCGGACCAGGCCGTCCTCCGCGTCGAACCATACCGGCGTCACCTGCGGGGAACCGTCGCTCATCACAGTTGCAATGTGAGCGAAAGCTTTCTTCTGGAAAAGATCTCGATATTTTTCAGGTATTTCCGTCATCGGGACGCTCCTTTTTTGCACTCAATGGGCCAGCGTCGGATATAATCTGCCCAAGGCGAAAGCTTAACAAAAACCGTTCGGATGGTCCCGAAGAAAACCGCCGTGAGCCGCGACCGGCGGGCGCTGATGGACCAGCGCGTCGCGCGCCTGTGGATTCATCACTCGGCGATTATGCAGGGATTCCGACCTCTGGCGCCGGCTATAATTTGACAGCCTCATTTACATTGGATATTACGCATTCTTGAACTATCAGGGATGACAGGACGAGACATGGGGTCTCGTCGAGGAGCGGTTGCGATGGCGTTGTTTAATAAAGAACCCGAAAAGAATCAAAAGCCACAATCAGTGCCGGCGTCGTCATCGGCGAGCACTCCCGCAGTTGCGCAGGGACCAACACTTGCGCCTGTTCCACCTGCTCCGGTACCGCATACGTCACAGATCAAGCCGAGCGCGCCCGCGCCTTCGGAAGGCCGCGCATATCTGGATCGCGGCTCGAAGATCAGCGGCAAAATTGGATTTGAAGGACCGGCGCGAATCGACGGCGAGGTCGATGGCGAGATTATCGCGAAGGACGCGATTGCGATCGGCGAATCCGCCACGGTAACGGCCCAGATCCGCGCGGCATCGGTGACGGTTGCCGGCAAGGTGAGCGGCGATATCGTTGCGACACAGCGAATCGAGATCCGTCCGTCGGCCCGAGTGATGGGCAACCTGAGCGCGCCGGTTCTGGTGGTGCATGAGGGCGCGCAGTTCGAGGGCCATTGCTCGATGCAGCCCGAGGTCCGCGACGATCGCAAGGTTACCGTGTTTCCGAAGGAGGAGCGGATACCGCAAGCCGCCGGAGCGCAGAAGCAGGCCTGATCTGGCCCGCCTCGCGCGGTTCCGCTTTCCGTCAAATCGGTATGCTGAAAATATCTCCAGCAGGTCCCGCCGGGGAGGCGCGGTGATATGCACATCCCGCCGAACTGGGGAACCTTCTTTATTCTGATTGTCTCCTTCCTGATTTTCTGGTTTATATTCAGTCGGCTGTTTTTTCGGCCATTTCTCCACCTGCTTTCCAGTCGAGAAGAACGGTTCAGAAACTTGAGCGATCGGACCGAGGAACTGCTCGCGAAGGCGCGAGCCGACGATGACGAACGCGAGCGGCGGCTGGCCGAGATCAGGCGCCGCGCGATCTCCATCCGCGAGACGGAGCGCCGCAACGCCGAGGCGGCGGCAGCGCGCGCTATCGAAGACGCAAAGAACGCCGCCCATTCAAGTCTGGAGGCGGCGCGCGCGAAAATCGAGAGCGAGGTCGCCGATGCGCAGCGAGAGTTGGAGACGATCAGTCACAACCTTGGTGTCGAGCTTGCGGTTCGCATTTTGGGCCGGCCGATTGGCTCCGCAGCTAACAATTAGCTACGCAATTAGCTAGGATTGACCTTGAGAAAGCGATTCTTATATGCAGCGCCGGCGGCGCTGGCCGTGCCGCTGCTTCCGTCGTTCGCCAGCGCCGCTGAAGCTGCCGGCGAAGCGCACGGATCATGGCTGCAACTCGTGTTCTTCGCGGCGAATTTCGCCGCGTTTGTATGGATCGTGGTGCACTGGGGCGGTCCGATGATTCGCGGCTTCTTTGCCGATCGCGCCTCCTCCGTTCAGGAGAGCCTCTCGCGCGCACAACATGCTCTCGCCGAGGCGGAGCGGATGGCGAATGAAGCCGCGGCGCGCAGGACTGGCCTGGAGGACGAAATTGCGCGGCTGAAAGCCCAATTCGAAGCGGAGACCACGCATCAGGTGAGGCGAATTTCAGAGCTTGCGCAAAGCCATTCGCAGCGGATGCGCCACGATGCGGAACTCGGCGCTACCGCGATGGTGGAGAATGCGCGCAGGCGGATGCGCGAGCGGCTTGCCGCCACATCGGCGTCGCTGGCCCGCGATCTAATCAGCGCGAATTTTGCCAGCGATGATCAGAGCAGGCTAATAGACTCATTTATGAGTAAGCTCGGTCAGGAAGGCCAGCGATGAAATCCTCGAAAGTCGCCAAGCGCTATGCGAAGGCGCTGATCGAGGTCGCCGAGCGCGGCCAGGTCGAGCAGTGGGGCGCCGAACTCGACCGGCTGGCGGAGATCGTCGGGTCGCCGGAAATAAAGCCGCGCCTTGAGTCGCCCGAAATCGGCGAGCCACAACGGCAGGAGGCGATGGCGAAGATCGCGGAGAAGCTGGAGCTGAGCTTTCCGCTGCGATCCTTTGCGGTGGTGGTCGCGCGGCATGGCAGAACCGCGGAATTGGACGCTATCGCGCAGGCATATCGGGATCTTGCGGATGACATGTTCTCGCGCACCCGGGCAGCACTGACTTTTGCTTCTGAGCCCTCCGCCGACGATATCGCGCGGGTGGTATCGGCGCTCGAGCAAATCGCCCGGCGCAAAGTGATTCCTACTGTCAAAATAGACGGAGAATTACTCGGCGGTGTTGTAGCCGAGATGGGCGGAAAAATTTATGACGGCAGCCTCGCCACGCGGCTTGCGGACGCGCAGCGAAGGCTCGCAGGTAATCCCTGAGCGGAACTATGGCGGATATTCGACCATCTGAAATCAGCGAGATTCTCAAGAACGAGATCAAAGGCTTCGAAGGCTCGATCGCGGTGCGCGAGACCGGGCGCGTTTTGTCGTGCGGCGACGGAATCGCCCGCATCTACGGCCTCAACAATGCCGCCTCGGGAGAGCTGCTGGAATTTCCGCACGGTATCTACGGGATCGTGTTGAATCTCGAAGAGGACAACGTCGGCGCTGCCCTGTTTGGCGATCCGCAGGCGATCAAAGAGGACGACGAGGTTAAGCGCACCGGACGCATCGCCGAGGTTCCGGTGGGCGATGGATTGCTCGGCCGAGTCGTCAACGCGCTGGGCCAGCCGATCGATGACAAAGGTCCGATTAACGCGACCGAAACGCGGCGAATCGAAATCAAAGCGCCGGGAATTATTGGTCGCGAGCCGGTGCGGCAGCCGCTGCAGACCGGAATCAAGGCTATCGACTCGATGCTTTGTATCGGACGCGGGCAGCGCGAATTGATAATCGGCGATCGGCAATCGGGAAAGACCGCAATCGCGATCGATGCCATCTTGAATCAGCGCGGTCTCGGGGTTCACTGCTTTTACGTCGCGATCGGGCAGAAGCGCTCCACCGTGGCGCAACTGGTGGATGTTCTCTCGCGCTACGGCGCGATGGAGTACACGACCGTGGTCGCCGCAACCGCCTCAGAGGCCGCTCCGCTGCAGTTCATTGCGCCGTACAGCGGATGCACGATGGGCGAGTATTATCGCGACCATGGCAAGCATGCGCTGCTGGTTTACGACGATCTCAGCAAGCACGCGCAGGCTTATCGGCAGTTGTCGCTCCTGCTACGCCGGCCGCCCGGCCGCGAAGCGTATCCCGGCGACATCTTTTATCTGCATTCGCGGTTGCTCGAACGCGCCGCCAAGCTCAGCCAGGAAAATGGCGGCGGCTCGCTGACCGCGCTGCCGATAATCGAAACTCAGGAAGGCGACGTTTCCGCTTACATCCCGACCAACGTCATTTCGATCACCGACGGGCAAATCGTCCTGGACAAGGACCTCTTCAACTCCAACGTGCGGCCGGCAATAAACGTCGGACTATCGGTCTCGCGGGTTATGTTCTCGGCCGCGATCAAAGCGATGAAACAGGTCGGCGGCACGCTCAAGCTCGATCTCGCGCAGTATCGCGAGATGCAGGCGTTCGCCCAGTTCGGCTCCGACCTCGATCCGGCATCGCAGCGCCTCATCAATCGGGGCGCGCGGCTGACCGAGATGCTGAAGCAAAAGCAATACGAGCCGATTCCGGTCGAAAAGGAAGTCGCGATCGTCTTCGCCGGCAACGAGGGCTATCTGGACAAGCTCGAAATCAGCCAGATTCACGACTTTGAGCAGGGGCTGTACGGGTTCCTGGACACGCGCCACGCCGACGTGCTCGCCCAAATCCGCGACAAGCGCGAGATCAGCGACGAACTTCGCGGCAAACTGAAGTCCGCGCTCGACGGGTACGAAAAGATGTTCCTGGCGGAGCATCAGGGGAAACGCGAGGTCGCGGAGTCGGGCGGCGCAGCTTCGGGCAGTGAGAACGGACACGTACAGGAGCGATCCGGTGCCGAAGCTCGCAAGGAAAGCGCGCGGGCGGCCTGACAGCGCCTAGTTTCCGGTGGCATCACTCAAGGCAATCAGGCGGCGTATCGCGTCGGTCAAATCGACCCAGCAGATTACGCGCGCGATGAAGCTTATCGCCGCGGCGCGCTTGCGCCGCGCGCAGGAATCCGCCGTCGCGGCGCGTCCTTATAGCGAGGCTCTGGCGCGAGTCGCCGACTCGCTGCTGACCTCTGAAGGCGTGCAAATCGGACCGGCAGAAGGGGCTGAGGCCAACGCCTTGATCGCGGTGATTTCTTCGGACCGCGGTCAATGCGGCGGCTATAACACCAATATCGTTCGCACGGCGGAGCAGGCGCGCGCCTCACTGGAACGAGACGGGTTATCGGTCAGCTATTTCGCGATCGGCAAGAAAGCGGTCGATCATTTCAAGCGGTCAAAGGCTCCGGTCGCGGCTTCCAGCCAGGAGAATACGCCGCGCCTTGCGACAATCGGGCTGGCGCGCACGATTGCGGGCAGGATTCTCGCCGATTACCGCACCGGCAAGATCGTCAAGGCGTCGATCGCCTATACCCGGTTTCTCTCGGCGATGTCGCAGCGGCCCGCGATCGAGCAGCTTTTGCCGCTGGTTGCGCCAGAGGGCGGCAGGCAGGAAACGTCCGGCGGCGCTCCCGAGCTTCCGACTGACTATCTAATCGAGCCGAGCCGCGAAGAACTGGTGCCGGTGGTGCTGAAAAGCTACGTGGAAGCGGCGGTGCTGCACGCGCTGCTCGAGGCGGAGGCCTCGGAGCAGGCCGCTCGGATGACGGCGATGGACAGCGCGACCAAAAACGCGATCGAGATGATCGCGGCATACACCCTGGAGATGAACCGCGCGCGGCAGGCGCAAATTACTCGCGAGCTGATGGATATCGTTGGCGGCGCCGAGGCTCTGCGCTCCGCGTCGTAGTGGCGCGACATTAAACGTGACGCGAAGTTCACGTTACAAGGCAGAACGATCACATGAATGGTACAGCGGCAGGACGAATAAGCCAGGTGCTGGGCAACGTGGTTGACGTGCAATTTTCAAACGGCGACTTGCCGGAGATCTTTACCGCGCTGCGCGTGACTAACCCGGCGATCGACGATCGTCCCGATAATCTGGTCCTGGAAATCGCGCTGCACCTGGGCGAGAACACCGTCCGATGCATCGCGATGGACTCGACTGACGGGCTGGTGCGCGGAATGGAAGTGACCAATACCCGCGCTCCAATTTCGGTCCCGGTCGGTCCCGGCACGCTCGGCCGGCTGATGAACGTGGTTGGCGACTCGATTGACGAAGGCGGTCCGATCACGGGGTCTAAGACGATGCCGATCCATCGTGACGCGCCGCCGTTCGCCGAGCAGAGCACGGAAGTCGAAATTCTGGAGACCGGAATCAAGGTTATCGATCTGATCTGCCCTTATTCGCGCGGCGGAAAAATAGGGCTGTTCGGCGGCGCGGGCGTGGGCAAGACCGTCACGATTCTTGAACTGATAAACAACGTCGCCAAGCAGCATGGCGGCGTTTCGGTGTTTGCCGGCGTCGGCGAGCGCTCTCGCGAGGGCAATGACCTGTATGGCGAGCTGAAGGAGTCGGGGGTTCTGGCGAAGACCGCGCTCGTTTACGGCCAGATGAATGAATCGCCCGGCGCGCGTGCACGCGTCGCGTTGACCGGCGTGACGGTCGCCGAGTACTTCCGCGATGAAGAGGGGAAGGACGTTATCTTCTTTGTCGACAATATCTTCCGCTTCGTCCAGGCCAACTCGGAGGTCTCCGCGCTGCTCGGCCGGATGCCGAGCGCCGTCGGTTATCAGCCGACCCTGGGCAC
>JASHOJ010000307.1 GCA_030041155.1 Candidatus Binataceae bacterium
GGATCGGAAAACTGGCGCGCGATTCTGCGCGTCGCATCCTTGCTGTTATATCCCGGCGGGAACATCCACTGCGGCTTGCCGAACAGGCTGTAACCGATTCCCGCGCCGCCGAACATGTCCCATTTGGCGAGATCGCGAGCCTTTTCCTCGGTTTCGGCGACAAACACCTTTTGCAAATAGCCGAAGTTCTCCGGTCCGACCTGGTAACCCTCTCTGGCCGCCGCGTCGCGATAGATGTTCCACAGTTCCACGGTCGGTTCCAAAAATGTAGCCAGCGCGATGTACGGGTAGCGATGCTGCGCGCACCATACCACCGTCTCGGGACTCAGAAGTCCGGGAATCCAGATCGGCGGATGCGGCTTTTGGAGCGGCAGCGCCCACGGATCGACGAAGCGGAAGTGAAAATGCTTGCCCTCGTATCGCCACGGGCCGGGACGGGTCCACGCCTGCACCACGACGTCGTGCGCCTCGTTGAAATACTCGCGATTGAAGCCCGGATTGGAGTTATTCGCAAATTGTTCGCTTCCCGCGCCGCGAACCCATCCGGTGACCAGGCGTCCATGCGAGATCATGTCGATCATCGCAAGCTCCTCGGCCATCCGGAGCGGATTTCCCAGCACCGGCAGTGGATTTCCCAGCAGGACGATCCGAACTTTCTTGGTGATACGCGCGAGGATTGACGCCTCGACGTTCATCACCGATCCCATGCAGAAGGCGGTGTCGTGATGCTCATTCAGCATCACGCCGTCGAAGCCCAACTCCTCGGCGAGAATCTTCTCGTCAAGGTATTCGTTCAGGAGCACGGCTCCGCGTTTGGAGTCGAAGTGCCGGTTCGGGATGCCGAAGAAGCCGTTCTTGATTACCTCGTCATTCGGAACGTCGCGATAAGGGCGCTCCGTGAAATACATGATATGCATCGTGGCACCTCCGTTGCGGCTTCGGGAGCCAATCCTCGTCAATTACCGATTGTTTCTGTTTTCGCCTTTTTGTCGCCTACAAAAAGAAGGCCGCTGGCGCGTTTTCCATCGCGACCGGGTACTCCGATACCAAAAAGCGTTGCCAACGCTTTCTGGAGCCTTCCAGGGGCCATAGAAGGCCATTCCTTGGGTGGTCGATGGACCGCATTTTCGGCATCCTTGCCGCCCTATTCGAGGAAGGCCTCGACTTCGCGGACAAAATCGGCGGAACGCTCGATTTCCGGGCGATGGCCGCACGCATCGAACGTGACCATCCGCGCGCCCTTGATTGCGTCGCGATAAACTTCGCCCGCGCTTGGTGGAACGACGGCGTCTTGCCTGCCCCATAGCAGAAGCGTCGGCAAGTCCGCGACCGAGGCCAGAAGATGCGGCAACGACGGATTGTGCATGAATGGCGCCCATGCGAGCCGAGCGGTTTCGGCGCGCGCTTCCTCGAACGCCTCGAACTGCTCCGGCGCCATCGGTCCGCCGTAAAGCTCGGGGAACTCGGCGGTGTTTTTCGGGTCGCGGACGCTGGCAAGCACCTGCTGCGGCGCCATCATCTGAAAAAAATCCAGGATGTCGCCGCTGGGCGGGCGAATTCCGGCCGGCGCGACCAGGATCAGGCGGCGAAACTGAGACGGATTGCATGCCGCCATCTCGGCCGCGATCCATCCGCCAAGCGAAAATCCGATCGCATCGATCGGCGCGAGATTCTGCGCGCGCAGGTAAGTCGCGTAGAAGCCCGCGAGGTCGCGAATCGATCGCATCCACTCAGCGCGCGCGGTGCGGCCGAATCCCGGATGCAGCGGCGCCAGCATCGTGCGCCGCTTCTCCAGCGCGCGGTTCCATTTGAGCCATCCGGGATATCCGAGTTCGTCGTGAAGGATGAGGAGCGGCCTGCCGGCGCCGCCTTTGACCACGATCAGATCGGTTCCGTCCACCCGGACGGTCTCCTCGCGCCAGGATTTTTCGCCTTCCGCCATCGCGATGCTCCCCACTTATGCCCGTAACATACCAAGCGTTGAATTTACAGCCGCCATAACGTCCTTAATCGATGATACGCCCGCGAGTATAATCTGATTGATGGCTCCGAATCTGAACGAGGCGCGCGAGCGGATGGTCTCGGAGCAGCTTGTCGCGCGCGGAATCAACGATTCCCGGGTGCTCGCCGCGATGCGATCGGTCGAGCGCCATCGGTTCCTGCCGCCCGAGTTCGCCGAGCACGCTTACGACGACTCTCCGCTGCCAATCGGCGAGTCCCAGACCATCTCGCAGCCCTACATGGTGGCGTTAACGTGCCAGGCGGCCATGTTAACCGGTAGTGAACGCGTACTGGAGATTGGAACCGGCTCCGGCTATCAGGCGGCCGTGCTGGCGGCGCTTGCACGCGAGGTCTGGTCGATGGAGTGCCTGGCGCATCTCTACGATCGCGCGCGCATCATCCTGAATTCGATAGGAATTTCCAATGTTTTCCTGAAGCTCGGCGACGGATCGCTCGGACTTTCGGAGCACGCTCCCTACGACGCGATAATCGTAAGCGCCGCGACGCCCGGTGTGCCGCGGCCGCTGCTCGATCAGCTCGGCGCCAGGGGCCGGCTTATCGCGCCTATCGGCGAGGACGATCTACAAAGCCTGGTGCGCATCAGCCGTCAGCGCGGGTCCTGGCAGGAGGAATATTTCGGCGAATGCCGCTATGTTAAGATGACGGGCAAACACGGTTTTAGCGAATAGCTGGAACACTTGGCCGAGTTCCAGGCCAGGCGGACAGGACGGTGTGGCGGCGGTGGCGGCTGGGAGAAATTCTCCTTATCTCTCAAAGACTTTTCTACGTTTCGCGTGGAACATCGCGGCGTTTGCGATACTTATCGCGGGGCTCGCCGTCGTCGTCACCGGATGCGGCAGCCAGAACGGGTCGTCGCCCTATTCGGCAGGAGCCTACCGCAGCCAGACCTCGTATCGGGTCAAGGCGGGCGACACCGTCTATCATATCGCGACCCGCTACGGCATCAGCGTGCATCGCCTGATGACCGCGAACGGACTCGACGACCCGCGCCAACTCCGGGTCGGCCAGATGCTCATCATTCCGGCTAGTTACTCGCCCGGCAGCTATTCGAGTCCGATAGCCTCGTATCGGACGCGGGAAGCATCGAATGCGTTCCCCTATCGCGGAGTTCCGGAATCGCGCCAGTTCGCATGGCCGGTCGCGGAGGGCCAGGTGTCGTCGGGATTTGGGATGCGAAACGGCGCGATGCACGAAGGGGTGGATATCGCCGCGCCCGCCGGCACCCCGGTGCATGCCGCCGACGCGGGAACGGTGATCTTTGCCGGCGTTCTTCACGGTTACGGCAACACGGTGATTATCGAGCACGACAGCCATTACGCGACCGTCTATGCGCACAACGAGCGCAACCTGGTGCGCGAGGGCGAGCGTGTCGCCCGCGGAGAAACCATCGGCACTATCGGCAGAACCGGCGATGCGACCGGCTCGAATCTGCACTTCGAGGTGCGCCGCGATAACGTGGCGCAAAATCCGCTGGCCTATCTGCCCGCGCCGCCCGCGGCGCCGGGAATCACCTACGCCGCCAGCGGCGGCGAGTAACACGCCCCTTTCCCGTCGCGCGCTGGCAGAGGCGGCGACCTCTCCTTGGACAAGCAGAGGTTATGAATTGCGTGGCAGGAACAATGCCTACACGACCATAAAACCTCTCTCTTGATCCCTCTCCTTGGACAAGGAGAAGACGGCGCTATCTAGAGATCCGCCAGATCGACGAAACCCTCCTTCTCCCCGCGCGCGATAGCGTCATCGATGATCTTCCAGAAGCGCTTGTTCTGGGCCAGCGCCAAGGCTTCGAGATCGGTGTCCTCGGTGACCGGCACAAGCGCCGCGCACGGCCGCCCGTTCTTGGTGATCAGCACCGAGCCGCTCTTTGGGAGTTCCTTGACATAGCGGCTGAAGCGGGTTTTGACCTCGCGAATGTTCTCGACCTTCATAGCATCACCTTCGTGCCCCCGATGAATAGCTGATTGCACCGCGTGCGCCAGATGGCGTCAACAGCGCCGGCACGAGCCCGGCGGCGGTAAATGGATTTTCCGGCACCGGCTTAGTATCGTGGAGTGCGGCACCGAGCCGCACATTTGCGACCATAAATGCTAATCGACGAATACAAAAAGCTCATCCGCGACGTTTCCGATTTCCCCAAAGCCGGCATCGTGTTTCGCGACATCACGCCGCTGATTTCCAGCCCGCGCGGACTCGCCGCGATGATCGACGGGCTCGCCAAACCGTATCTCGGCAAGGTCGACTCGGTGCTCGGAATCGAGTCGCGCGGATTTATCGTCGGCGCTCCGGTCGCGTATCGGCTCGGCATCGGCCTGTCGATCGCGCGCAAGCCCGGCAAACTTCCTTTTGCAACAATCGAGGAGTCGTACGACCTGGAATACGGCAGCGCTACTCTCCAGATGCATCGCGACGCGATTTCGCCGGGCCAGCGCGTGCTGATTGTGGACGATTTGCTGGCGACCGGCGGCACCGCCGCGGCAGCGGTCAAGCTGGTGCGCAAGGCCGGCGGCGATGTGGTCGGATGCGCCTTCGCGATCGAGCTTGCCGCGCTCGGCGGGCGCGCCCGCCTTGAAGGCGAAAACTGCTACTCGCTCATCACCTATGAGTAATCCGGCCGGCTAGCATCGATGGCGGCGCCCGCACGAACTTCCGCGGTGCTCACCGATCGCCGCCGCTTGCTTGTCGTGCTCGCGGTGGTCTCCGCCTATTTCGTGGCCGAGATCGTGACCGGCTATCTGACCAACAGCCTTGCCCTGATCTCGGACGCGGTGCATATGCTGACCGATATCGCCGCGATTTGCCTGAGCTTGCTCACTCTCTGGATATCCGCGCGGCCCGCGACCGAGGGCAAGACTTTCGGCTACCTGCGCGCGGAAATTCTGGGCGCGCTGCTCAACGGCCTGTTCCTTTGGCTGCTGGTCGCGTTCATCTGGTTCGAGGCCGCGCTACGCCTCAGGCATCCGGAGCCGGTTGCGGGGCTCGGCGTGATGATCGTCGCCGCAGTGGGAATCGCGGTAAACACGTTCGCCGCCTGGGTCACCTCGGGCAGCCACCAACCGGCGCTGCGGCAATCGGGGATGGCGGTGTACGCGATTTTTGTCCACGTCATTTCCGACCTGATCGGATCGATCGGGGTCCTGATTTCCGGGGCACTGGTTTACTTCGCGGGTCTTAATGAGGCCGATCCCGCGGTCAGCCTGCTAATCGGGGCGCTTATCCTGTACAGCTCGTGGGGACTGGTGCGCGAAGGCGTGGACATCCTGATGGAATCGGTGCCGGGGCATATCGATCTTCCGCGCTTGCGCGAAGATCTTCTTGCGATCGACGGCACTCGCGAGGTTCACGATTTGCACGTATGGTGCCTCACTTCGCATCAGGTGGCGCTGGCGGCGCATTGCGTGGTCCGCCACGACGCCGATTACGATCGGGTGCTGAACGCGATGTCCGAGCTTTTGCAGACCAAGTTCAACATCCATCACATGACGGTTCAGCTCGAGCACGACAGCCGTCGCGAGCACGAGCCGGAACATTTCTGAGGTGAGCATGATTCGATCGCCGTCAGCGCTCGCGCTGGTCAAGTGGCGCCTCAAGGACTTCGCCGAGGGCGAAGGCGCCGCCGCGCGCGCATTCGACGCCGCACTGGCGGATGGCGGCTGGATCGACGTCAGCGCGCCCGGCGACGTTTATCTCGCGCTGCACGCGGCCGGACGCATTCCCGATCCGTTCGGCGATCGCGCGGAGCCGGACTGTGCGTGGGTCAGAAATCGAGAATGGTGGTGGCGCACCGATTTCGAGGCGCCTCAGATCGGCGCCCAACAGCGACTGATTCTCGAGTTTGAGGGCCTCGACACCTGCGCCACTATCTGGCTGAACGGCGCGATAATCGCGCGCTCGGAGAACATGTTTCGCGAGTTGCGGCTCGACGTGACCGCACTCGCGCTGGCCGGAAGAACCCGCCTCGCAATCTGCTTCGCACCAACCGCTGGCGCGGCGGTGGATGAGGAGCTGCCGAACTGGGGCATTATCTCCGACCAGCTCAAGGAGAGCCGCCGCAACCTTGTCCGCAAGGCTCAGTTCGGCTGGGGCTGGGATTGGGGACCGAATCTGCCGACGGCCGGAATCTGGAAACCGGTCTCGCTCCGAGTCGAGACCGCAGCGGCGCTGCGAACCGTGAAGTTCACGACTCGCGAGCTTTCACCGGGCCGCGAGCGGGCGCAGGTGTCGATCGAGATCGAAGCCGACGTGTTTGGCACTGAGCAGGCGTTCGCGGAGGTAACGCTCGACGGGCCTGGCGGCGAACGGGTCGCCAACGGCACGGTCGCATTAAGAGACGGGCGCGGCGCGCTCGATGCCGACATCAACGATCCAAAGTTATGGTGGACGTCAGAGCTAGGCGAGCCCAGCCGCTACCGGCTGGAGGTCGCGCTCGTTGCTGGCGGGCAGACGGTGGCGCGGTGCGAGCTGATGGTCGGCATCCGCACCATCGCGCTCGATCAGTCGCCCGACCCCGGCGAACCGGGCGCGAGCTTCTTCCGCTTCGTTCTGAACGGAGTTCCGATCTTCGCGCGCGGCGCCAACTGGATTCCGGCCAGTTCCTTTGTCGGCGCGGTCGATGAGACGCACTACCGCCGTCTGCTCGAGCCGGCCGCGCGAGCGCACATGAACATGCTGCGGGTGTGGGGCGGCGGAGTTTACGAGCACGACGCGTTTTACGAGCTATGCGACGAGCTCGGCATCCTGGTGTGGCAGGATTTCATGTTCGCGTGCGCGCCTTATCCCGAACACGACCCCAGGTTCGTCGACAACGTTGCGGCTGAAGTGACCTTCCAGATCGAGCGGCTGCGCAATCATCCGTCGCTGGCGCTCTGGTGCGGCAACAATGAGTGTCAGGTGATTCAGGAATTCGCGAACAGTCTGGCCGGAAATCGCGATTCGGTGCCTGGGAACTTGTATTACAGCAAGATCATGCCAGCGGCTGTCGCTGCGCTCGATCCGGCTACGCCGTACTGGCCCGGCAGTCCGTTCGGCGGGCCGCGCGCCAACAGCATGATCGCGGGCGATGTCCACGACTGGACCGTCTGGCATGGGATGCCGCCGGTGCCGGTGGACCGTCCGGTCGGCAAGTTCGACCTCAGTCCCGAAAGCGTTGCCTACAGCCGATATGCCGAAGACAACGCGCGTTTCGTGAGCGAGTACGGAATTCAGGCCGCGCCGGTGATGGAAACGCTGCGGCGCAGCCTGCCGGAAGATCAGCGATACCTTGGCAGCCCCGCGCTGCTGAATCGGCTCAAGGATCGCCCGAAGAACAAGGTCGACGCGATGCTGGTCACGGTCACCGGTCTGCCCGCGACGTTGGAGCAGTATGTCGACTTCACTCAGATCACGCAGGCCGAGGGCCTCAAGTTCGGCATCGAACATTTCCGCCGCCGCAAGCCGCACTGCTCGGGCTCGCTCATCTGGCAGCTCAACGATTGCTGGCCCGGAATCAGTTGGAGCGTGATCGATTATTTCGGGTTCGGCAAGGCTTCGTACTTTTATGTGCGGCGCGCATACGCACCGGCGATCGCTTCCTTCAAGGCGGCCGAGGATGGCGCGGTCGAGTTGTGGGTCACCAACGATCGGCTCAGTCCGTTTGAAACTGAATTGGAAGTGTCGCTCAGATCATTCGGCGGCGAGATCGCGTGGTCGAAAGCGGTCGCGGCCAGGATTGAGGCGACTGAGAGCCGCTGCGTATGGCGCGTGGATTCGGCCGATCTCGTGCGCGATCCCCGGCACGTGATGACGGTCCGTGCGCGCGACGGCAGCGTCCCCGCGAACCGCCACTTCTTCGCGCCAATCAAGGATCTCGACCGGCCCGCGCCGCCCGCGCCGGGCATCCAGTTTGAATCGCGGAGCGCGCACGAAATGGCGGTGCACCTGGATGCCGCAGCTTATCTCTACTTTGTACATCTGCTGGTGAACAATGAGCGGACCCACTTCAGCGACAACTACTTCGATCTCGCGGGCGGCGAGTCGCGCACCGTGATAGTCCGCAACGATGCACTCGTGCTTACCCCCGAGCGCATCACCGTCCGCTGGCGGTAATAAGGTATCTCACTTTCTGTCATCCGCAGCGAAGGCACCCGCACACCAACGTTGAGATTATTTGCGGGAGCGGCACCCTGCCGCATCCAGCGTGAGGCGTGCGGCGAATCAACACCGTGCCGAATTGAGCGCGGCGAGCATCGCGCGCATCGCGTCAGCAGGAGAATCCACACATCACATGACGGTTCAGCTCGCGCATGACGCCGTCGCGAGCACGAGCCGGAACATTTCTGGTTCCGCTGGCGAGGCGGCTGAGTGGTCGAAGGCACCAGATTGCTATTCTGTACAGCGGGTTTCACTAGGTCGGGTCACATGATAAAATCGTTGTAAATCAAAGATTTTTCCGCCTTTGACCTCCTGCCAGATCATCTCAATTCAGATCATGTTGGACACTTTTCACGGGCACGATAAAGTTCGATGTCTCCTCGGTAGAACCGGAGGCGCGCGATCCGAAATGCCAATTTCGAATCAACCCTGCGCGTCTTCGTCCGCGCCGGGTTTCATCGGCTCCGAGAGGTACTGAGGTTGAATAAAAATGAAATGGACTCTGGCGTGTAACGGTGACCGCGTCGAACGCGCTCTGGGCGGCGACGTCTGCCGGCTATTCCCTAACTACGAAAAATTCTGGGCCCTGCACGTCGTTCCGCTGACTTACCGGATGAAAGATCGGCACTGCATCTTTGTCCGTGGCAAACTCTGCCCCGACTTCGAAGACATGGCTACCGGGCACTACGCCGTGTTCGTCCATTTAGCCGCTTGTCACCAGCAATTGAACTCTGGACCCGACCCAGACCTCTTTGCCGTCGAGGGAGTGTACGCATTTTACAGCAGGCTTTATTCCGTTCATGAGGCGGTCGTGAAAGAGTTTCTGCCGGCGGCAGGCAAGCTGGTTCAACAATACTCGAAGCAGTACGTACCCCAGGACCGTGACTCCAAAGGAGATCCGAAAAAAGGGACTTGGCGTCATGAAACGCGCCTCGAAAAAAATGGGCGGACTGGGCTGCATCGCGATTTGAATGCCGCACTCGGGCGCGCAAACACGTACCGGCATCAACGAGTGCATCGCTGGGGAATTCCAACACGCTCAGGGCAGGTTCCGGGCCCTAGTTATGTTCGCGCATGGATTAACAAAGGCCTCGGCGAGCTGGCTAGGACCGACGAGAAGCGACTCAAGGCCGAGTTCGTGGACGCACTGCCGCAGGCACGCTGCGACCTTGACTCAATAGAGATCATTCTCAACGAAGTTTGGGACATGGTTCTCAAGGAGCTAGCGGACTTCAAATACTCGTATTCGCAACGGGCTTACGAGAAATCTCGGAAACCCACGAAACGAGACACCGTCCCCTCTTGGTGGACGAGCCCGCCCGCTCTTGTCTCGTCCTGCGCAACATTAGCTTCGGGGGTAGCTATCAAAGGTGATGCGGAGCTCTTACGGTGATCGACGCAGAAATATCCGCACCAGGAATCATATGGAGAGGTCGGATTGTGATCGTTGTGAAATGTCGGTCGTGATGACGGTGTAGGACCGGTTGATGTCGAACGCTCAGATTGAACAGCAATTCCCGGCTATGCCGCTCTACAAGTACCAAGCGTTCCCTGCTGATCCCGACAGACGCGCATGGGTAAAAGAAATCTTTATTGAACACAGCTTGTTCTTCGCCACCCGCAAGGATTTCAACGATCCGTTCGATTGTGTGGTTCCAAGTCTTTTGCAAACACCGGGAACCATTGTTAAGCGGTTCGCCGAGGAGTTCGTCGACCGCAAATTTCCTAACGATCCCCCAGCCGAGCAGCTCGTCAAAATAAGCAAGCTGATGTCTGTCGTCGCTCTTCAGGGCTTGCAGAGGGATGTCCAAAATGACGTCGACCAGGCCGGGATAGCCTGCTTCTCGCAAGTGAGAGACGACATACTTATGTGGGCTCACTACGCCGACAAGCATAAGGGACTTTGTCTTGAATTTGACGGTTCCGCGAACTGCAATTTTTTTGGTGAGGCTCAGCCAGTAAAGTACGAGGATTTTACGCCGGTTCCTTTGGGCGAAGATTCCACAAATGCGATGGAGCGGATAATCCTGACGAAATCAAAACACTGGTCCTATGAACGAGAGTATCGGATCTTACGGCCCAACATGGCTGGTCGGAAACTCAATTATCCAGTTGAGCTTTTGACCGGCGTCATATTTGGCTGCATGATGCACGATCATCATCGTCAGTTAATCAAACAGTGGGTCAACGAAGGAAATTGTCGCGTGGTTTTCTTCGAGGCTCACCCGAGAGCCGCTGAATTCGGTCTGGATATCGTTCGGATAGACTAGAGATCAAAACGGGCATGTCTTCGTTACCCGCGTTACAAGGTTTCATCGGCTCACACTCTGCGTTCAGGAGTTAGTCGGCGACGGCCATCTGGTGCTCGGTCTCGCTCGCTCGGATACGAGCCGCGACCGTCGGGCTATTTTCGTAACATTGCTCCTGCCGCTTCTGTGACCGTGAGGCTAAGGTACGGAGAATCGCTTTCTCCAAAATCTTTGAGTCGACGGTAACGCGACCGTCTTCTAGTTAAGTAGTTCCACGGCACTAATTTCTTTGCCTCAGTCTTCTCGTTCGTGATGATGGCGCGCTAATGGCAAGGTACTTGCTCTATCAACGAATCCAGCGAGCCGCACTTTGATGTGTAAGTTTCTGATTTTCACTGTGAGGGCGTTCGCATGGAGAGCAACCCGTATCTCGAAGCGCGTCGCGAATGGGACGAACGATACGCCGACCTCGTTCTCGGAAAACGCAACTGGCAGATCGCCGCTGGCGGTCTCCTGCTTCTGAGCCTAATTCTCGCGAGCAGTATCGTCTGGCTCGGCAATCACAGCCGCTATGTCCTCTACGTCGTCGAGGTCGATAAACTCGGCTTCGCTCTCACCACGCCTCAGGCAGTCAGTGCCGTGCCGAATTGAGCGCGGCGAGCATCGCGCGCATCGCGTCAGCAGGAGAATCCGCGCCGAGAATCGCGCCGATTCCCGCAACTCCCGCCGCGCGAGCGCCGTCGCCACCATCGGTCATCATATCTCGCGCGCGATCCGCGGTAATGCCGCCCAGCGCGTAGACCGGGATACCGCCCGCGCGGCATGCCGCGGCGAGTCCGGCTTTTCCCCTCGCGCGCAAGGCCGAAGATTTCGAGATCGGATCGAAGATCGGGCCGAAGACGGCGAAGTCCGCGCCCTCTTTTGCCGCCGCCGCAACATCGGGCGGAGAATGGGTTGAAACTCCGATCAACATCCCATCGCCGACCAGCTTGCGCGCCATCGCGACACCGATCGAATCGGACGGCAGATGCACGCCGTCGGCTCGCGCCGCGAGCGCAATATCGATGCGATCGTTTACGAGCATCGGCGCGCCGTAGCGGGTGCATATTTCGCGTAGTTTGACGCACAGCTCGTAAAGCGCGCGCCCTTCCAGATCTTTTTCGCGGACCTGAAGCGCCACCGTTCCAGGCGGCACCACTTCGCTCGCCGCGAGCAGCGCGGCCTCGCAAGCGTCGGCAAGCGTTCCCGACCGCACCAGTTTGCGATCGGTTATAAGATAGAAGCGAA
>JASHOJ010000308.1 GCA_030041155.1 Candidatus Binataceae bacterium
TGCCGATGCCTCCGCTGCCATTACCGGTTCCCTTGCCATTGCCCTCGCCCTTAGCTGCTGAGGTGCCGCTGGCTTCCGCAGTGCCTTTTCCGGAACTGGCTCCTTTTGCGCTCGCGCCGGTTCCATTGTTTTGAACACGCTCGATGTCGCGCATAAGGGCTTCGAGCCGCTCAGCTTTCTTCTCCGGAGCGAGGCGCGGATTTTCAAGCGCGTCGGCGGCTGATCGCGCCTCGGCGGCGAGCGCCCGGTCGGATGCATCAGGACCGGATTTCTCGATTTCGGCCGCGATTTCGCGCAGGCGAGTGGCTTCGATTTCGTCTTTGGTGGGCGCCCGTACCAAGCCCATGGTTGCAATCAGCATCGCGATAACAATCGCGGACGCGATAAGCGATGAACGGGCCAGGGGCCGCACGAGGCCAAACGGAAATGCCCCTGCAATATCGAAGCGTTCCAAAAGATTGATCGCGCGACGCCACAAAAGAGGGAACAGCGGACTCCGCGATTCCTTCGCGCCGTCGCCAAGCCTTGGATTCGCGAGGGCGGCGAAAGTCAGGATCTGCTGGCGGCCACCGACCGCGCTGTCGACGCGTTCAGCCGCAGCCACGAAGTCGCCGGCACTCCGCCATGCCCGCACGGCGAGCACAATACCAGCCACAACCGCTGCGGCGGCGATCGCGAACAGCGCCGCCTGAATGGCGCCGGCCCGAGCGGGGGAAAGTACGTATCCGAAGCGGCTCCAGGTTGCCGCGCCGATCGGGTCGATAAGAAACGCAAGGACCACGGCCGCGATTGCCGGTACGACCGCATAGGCGGCGGACCTGAGCGCGGAGACGCGCGCGATTCGAATCCGTGCGCGTTCAAGAATGTCGACCGGATTTGGCACGACCGTCGATTATAACCTAATCCGCGCGATGTTCGACGACCGGGCGCGGCCGTATGACGCTTTCGGCTTGAGCCCGCTTGATCATCGCGATTGCGCGCTTGTGCTCCTTGAAAGACTTCGAAAAAACATGGGTCCCGTCGTCGCGCGCCACGAAGTACAGGTAATCGGAATGCGCGGGATACAGCGCCGCTTCGATCGACTCAAGACCTGGATTCGCAATTGGTCCGGGCGGCAGCCCCGCGCGATCGTAAGTGTTGAAAGCGCTCGGCGTCCGCACCGCGGCAACCACGGTTCCGGCGTCCGCAAGACTATACTCAGCAGTTGGGTCAGATTGAAGCGGCATCCCGATGCGAAGTCGATTGTAGAATACGCTCGCTATCAGCGGCCGCTCGCCCGGCACTTTTGCCTCTTTTTCGATGATCGACGCCATGGTGATCATCTCGCGGGCGTTGAGTCCAAGATTGAACATCCGCTGTTCTACGGCGGGGGTCAGGATCCGGAAAAATCGCGAGAGCATCGCGGTCAGGATTTGATCGTTAGTGACACGAGGCAGGAATTTGTAAGTCGCCGGGAACAGGAAGCCTTCCGCTCCAAGCGGCGGCAGAAGCCCGAGCGCTCGCACCAGCGGCCCGCCGCGCGCCGCTTCCTCGAACTCGGGCTGGCAGACCAGTCCCGCAGCGGACAGGCGCTCGGCTATCTGATGCAGGGTCAATCCCTCTGGGATAGTCACCGTCACTACCACAAAATCGCCCGCGACCAGATGATGCAGCACGGCCGGAACGCGTTCACCCCCTTTGAACGCATAGTCGCCCGGCTTGATGCTCCGGGCCTGACCGGTTATTTCGCCATACAGCAGCATCGCATAGCGGCTCCGTATGACACCGGCCCGTGCGAGCGCGTCCGCCACCGAACGAAACGAGTCCCCGGACCGGATCGTTACCGTTCGAGGCGGGATGAACCGCTCGGTCGGTTCAAGCCAATAGTAGCGCACCGTCATCACGCCTCCGGCAGCAACCGCGGCGACAATAACGAACACCGTCAGCAGTCCCAATTTGAGCTTTCCGGAAGTGGGCATCGCGGAAATGAGCATCGCGGATGACGTCGCGAAAATGCCGATGATATTAGTATGGCAATCGGAAGGCGGACAGGATCAAGACGCGTCGCGATGGGTCTGTA
The DNA here is from genome assembly GCA_030041155.1 of Candidatus Binataceae bacterium. Taxonomy (GTDB): domain Bacteria; phylum Desulfobacterota; class Binatia; order Binatales; family Binataceae; genus JBARDN01. Next base: position 2,060 of record JASHOJ010000308.1, read on the forward strand.
GCCAGTCTTCAAGGATAACTTGCGCCGCGATCGCGTCCAAAATCCCCCTCTTGTGCCGAGGGCTTGCCACCACAACTGCCCGCTGGCCAGCCTCAAAGCTGGTCAGGCGCTCGTCCTGGAAATCCAGCGGCAAACCAAGATACGAGGCCAGTCGCGCGCCGAAATCCCGCACCATCCGAGCAATCCTGCCGTCCGAGCCGTCGGAGTTGAGTGGCAATCCCATCACAATGCGGCTGACGTTCCTGCCCTCGATAAGCTGGGCGATAGCGGCCAAGTCACGATCAAGGGACTGGCGCTTGATAGTGCCGAGAGGCAGGGCGCCGGTCAGGTCGGGAGCGCTAATTGCGAGCCCTATACGCCGAGTACCGAAATCCACTGCGATAATTGTCATTATTTGATGTCAAGAACTGTACCAAGGCGTCACTATGACCGCCAAGCCATCAATGGTGCCTGTTAACAAAGGAAAATTCTTGGTTGCTTTCGCTGACCGGATCTCTTAATTTGGCCGTTAATGCTTTCTCGGGGGAGAAGAGTAGAGGGGAAGTCTCGTGCTTTGACGGCCATCGTCGTCGGCGCGGTCGTCACCATCGCTTCCATCCGCCTGTTTTTTTTCCAAGCCTCACCCCAGACCGCAGAAGTGCCGCTGGAGGCTATCGTTGCCGGTCGCGATCAGGCGCCAGTCGTCATCGATGAGGACACCGCGTCGCCAGCTCCCACCGCAATCACGATTAGCACCAGCCTCGACCGGTCCGCATCCGTCGTTTCGTACCTCGAAGAGGCGGGAATAGAGAAGGACGAAGCCCGCAGATGGGGCGCTATATTCGCCAGCGCCGCTGGCACTCGTTACCTTCTCCGCGATCATCCGCTGACGCTCTACAAGGATCCGGAGACCGGCGATCTGCGCGGATTAAAGTACGATATCGATCTGAAAACCACGGTTACAGTCGCCAGCCTCGGAAACATGGTTCTAAAGGGCTATGCGGCACCGATTAACTACTACATCAAGCCTGTCCAGAAATCATTTGAGGTGAAGGAGTCGTTCAAGCGCGCGGCAGAGAAAAATGGAGTGCCGACGCCGATCGTCGATTCGCTGGAGGACGCGTTCGCAGACCGTCACGATCTCGATCGGCTGCGGCCTGGGTCGGCAGTCAAGCTTATCTATCAGGAGAAGATAAGCCGCGACGGCACTTATCATCTGGTGGGCAATGTTGAAGCGGCACAAATCCGGTTTGGCGACCGCACGATGAGGGCGTTCGCATTTCGCGACGAGCATGGACTGGCGCATCTGTACGACGAGCAAGGACATGCGCTGGGGCCGCAATCGCTGCGTTTCCCGGTCAATTTCAAGTACATATCGTCGGGCTTCTCGTTCCATCGCTATCATCCGCTGCTGCACATCTATCGTCCTCACGTCGGCGTCGACCTGGCAGCCAATTATGGCACTCCGGTCAGGGCCATCGCGGACGGACGAGTCGAGCAGGCAGGATGGGCCGGCGAGTTGGGCAATGCCGTCCGCATCAATCACGAGCGCGGGATGACCAGTATCTACGGGCATATGGAGCGAATAAGCCCGGACATCCATGCCGGTTCCTATGTTCGGATGGGGCAGGTGATAGGATGGGTTGGATCGACGGGATTGTCGACCGGACCGCATCTTCATTTCGCGATCGAGAAGCAGGGCGCTTTCGTGAATCCATTAACGCAAAAACTCGGCGTGAATCATCAGGTTTCGCCGCGGATGAAGGCGCTGTTCGACAGCATCCGGAACCGCTACGAATCGGCCCTTGCTAAGCTGCCGGATCTCGGCAGCCATTTCGTTGCTTCCGATGCGCGCAAGCCGGCAATCTCGCCGCTTGGCGATATGTATCATGTGACGCTGCAGAGCCCGTATCATCGGACCGCGCGGCATCACGGGCGCCATTATTCCCGCCGTGATAGCGGCGACCGCATCTACAACACGGCGGATACTGGCGCTGACACTGGAGCTATGTAGTCCGCGCGCAGACAGCGCATCTCGCCGTGCATCACGGCCTCGACACTGACTTTTTTTCCTCTTCTCCGCCGCGCATTTTCGCGCATAGGGGTGACGGCGGCGAATATCCCGAAAATACGATGGTTTCGTTCGAGGCCGCCGCGCGCCTGGGCGCCGAGTATGCCGAGCTTGACATTCATATGACGCGGGACGGCGAGCTGGTGGTTTCGCACGATCCGAGCCTGTCGCGCGCGTGCGGACAGCCCGGAGTAATCGCCGAGATGAATTGGGCGGATATCGCCAAAGGCGATGCCGGTTACACCTTCACGCCAGACGAGGGCCGCACATTCCCGTTTCGGGATCGCGGCATCTCGATTCCGC
>JASHOJ010000041.1 GCA_030041155.1 Candidatus Binataceae bacterium
CGCGATAAGTATCCGCTTTACCGCGCGATGGCGCTGGAGCCGGGAAAAAATCCGATCGTCCGCATCGATCCCGAACGGGTCAGCGTGTGGGGCGCGCGCTTTGGCTATGAGCTCCGCGGCGAACCCGCCGCTATTTCACCCGGGGCGAGATAAACCAGGAGATGAGCCAGGCAAGATGCTCCAGGCGAGATGACCGAACGAAGATGAGCCGCACCATCGCGGATATCGCAGCCGCGCTTCGCAGCGCCCGACTCGACGGATGGCTGTTTTACGACTTTCGCCGGTCGGACCCGATAGCCTATCGCGTGCTTGGCTTGCCAGATGGCGGAATCAGCACCCGACGATGGTGGTGCTATGTCGCGGCGGACGGCACGGTGAGCGCGCTGGTTTCCGCGGTTGAGGCTCATCGCCTACAGGCGCTCGGCGCCGAGGCGACCGTCTACACCTCTTATCACGACATGATTTCGGGGCTCCGGACGATCCTTGAGGGCTCGCACCGAATCGCGATGAATTATTCGCCGCGCGGCGCAATTCCATACGTCTCGCGCGTCGATGCGGGCGCGCTCGAACTGGTGCGTTCCCTGAACGTGGAAATCGTGTCGGCGGCCGATTTGATAGCGCGCTTCGAGTCCGTGCTGACCGCGGCGCAGCTCGAAGGGCATCGCCGGTGCGGCGCAAAACTTGGCCGGGTCGTGGAGGAGACCTTCGCGGAAGTCGCGCGGCGGATCTCGGCAAATGATCCGATGTCCGAATACTCGTTCCAGCAGTTTATTATCGAGCGAATAGCCGCGGCAGAAATGGTTGCGGACGAACCGCCTATCGTCGCAGTGGGCGCGCACAGCGCCGATCCGCACTACACTCCAGAGGTGCGGGACTCCGCGCCGATCCAGCGCGGCGATTTTCTGCTGATTGACCTCTGGGCAAAGGAGAAGGACACCGAATCGGTCTACGCCGATATCACCTGGACCGGATTCGTCGGAGAAACGGTTCCCGCCGAGCACGCGCGGATATTTGAAATCGTGCGCCACGCGCGCGACGCGGCGGTTGCGCTGGTCGAGGCGCGTATCGCCTCGCGCGAGGCGGTTTCTGGCCGCGAGGCCGATCGCGCGGCCCGCGAGGTAATCGAGCAGGCGGGCTTCGGCGCCGAATTCGTGCATCGCACCGGCCACTCGATAGGCCGCGAGGTGCACGGCATGGGCGCGAATCTGGACTCGATCGAAACCGTGGACGATCGAGCGCTGATTGAGAACACCTGCTTCTCGGTCGAGCCCGGAATCTACCTGACCGGCCGTTTCGGCGTGCGCAGCGAACTGAACATGACGATAGAAAATGGACGCGCCACCGTCAGCGCTCCGGTGCCGCAGCGGCACATTGTCCCGATTCTCGGCCGTCGATGACGCCCGCGCCGTGCTTCCGTCCCCTCGGCGAATCGAATAAATCCGCCTTGCGATGATCCGCGCGGTAATCTTCGACCTCGAGGGCACCCTGTTCGACGGGCGCCGGCTGCACGACGGCGCTGCCGCATTCGTGCAAATGTGCGCCGATCGTTTTCCGCTGCTCGCCGCGACCGGGATGCCGCGGGCTGACGCGGAAATGCTTCTGCGCGGCGCCCGGATTCGTGACAGATTTCTTGACGTGCTCGGGCGCGAAGACGCCGCGCGCGCCAAGCCAGCACCCGACTTGTTCCTCGCGGCTTTGGGCCGTATTGGATTTCTGCTCCGGCAGCGCGACGCGGTGGAACCCGCTCAATGTCTGGTCGTTGAGGATTCTCCCGCCGGAATCGCCGGCGCAAGAAGAGCGGGGATGCGGACTTTGGCGCTGACCCATACTCATCTCGAAGATGAGTTGGATCGTGCGGATTTTGTCCATAGTTGTTTTGTTGAAATAGACCTGGACGCGATTCTGCGCGCGTGCGCGGCGGCTTTGCCATCGCGCCAGGTACAGAATCGCCGCGACCGCGGGAGTGACATCCGATGAGCGCACGGCTTTACCAGTTTGGCGGCAGCCCATACTGCGCGAAGGTCCGCAAAATCCTGGATTTCAAGGGAATCGACCACGAGATTATCGAGGTCGATTATCTGGAGCGAAAAGAGTTGCTGTCTGCTTCAGGACAGATCTCGGTTCCGGCGCTTTCTCTCGACAGCGGGGAAACGATTGTAGACTCGACCCGTATTGCGCTCAGGCTTGAGGAGCTGTATCCGGAACCGACCATCCTGCCGCCAGGGTGGCGCGGGATGCATCGCGCACTCGCCGACCATATCGACAATGCTGTCGCGGAAGTTCTATTTCGCGCCGCCATACCAGACAAAGCGGCGTTCTACCGCGCTGAGGGCAGAGATCGAGAGGCGATGTGGCGGCTAGTCCGAAATCGCCGCTACGGCGACGGTTTTGTCGACGAGATGATTGCACGCCATGAAGCGCAGCTCGCGCGCGCGTGCGATGCGCTGGCGCCGTTCGAAGAGGAGCTTGGCGAGCGCCCATTCCTGCTCGGCCGCATCGGTCTGGCCGATTTTTCCTTGTACGGGCAGCTCTGCCATTTCACGGTGTCCGGGCACAATCGTATTCCGGAGCAATTGCGAAACATCCACGCCTTTTATGACCGGATCGATCGGATTTCCTCCGCCCCCGAGACGCCGTAGCCCCAAGCTTCAGAGCAGCTCGTCGACCGCGGCGCGCAGGAACCCGCTGAACAGCGCGCCGGTCGAATCGAGCGCGACGTCAAATGGCGATGCAGTTCGGCCGGGAACAAACATCTGATGAGTTTCGTCAAGGCACGCATAGACGACGCAGACCAGAAAAGCGATATACCATCTGCCCGCGAGCGGACCGCGCGCGAGCAGCCAATATAGAATCGCATACTCCGTGAAATGCGCGCACTTGCGCACCATCGCATGCGCGACGCCCAGAGCAACCGCGGAAATCCCCGGATAGAGCCAGCTCAGAATCGGATCAATGATGCGCGAAGTGTTGGCGGCGGAAAAAGCTGAGGTCGAAAGTGTAAAGATCACCGCGCCCCACAATATTACCGGCAGCCATTGCGCGAGGAATGGCTGCAGCACCGGAGCGGCGGACGCTGATTCGCCGTTCATCGAGAAGCCGGCTCCGAAATTATGTTGCCTCGCACCTGCAACTCGCGGTTTGATCTGAAATACGGAAAAGAGTGCATTGCGCCTGCGGCAGTCATGATCTTTATCAATCAGACAGGACCCATTCCAGCTAAAGCTTCGCTCAGCGCCGGGCGCTAACATCGTAGCCATGAGCGAATCCCTGACCGTCCAGAGAATTCGTCCGACGCCGCCCTCGACGATCGTTATCTTCGGAGCGTCGGGCGATCTTGCGCAGCGCAAGCTATTGCCCGCGCTCTATAACCTGCTGGATTGCGGCGGCGGCGCGATGCCGCAGAATAGCGCCATCCTTGGCTTCGCCCGCACTCAGATGTCGCGCGAACAATTTCGCGAAACCGCGCGCTCGGCAGCGGACAAGTACTCGCGGCTCAAAATCAAAGATGACTGCTGGCGAGCTTTCGCCGATCAGCTCGACTATTTGAGCGGACTCGACGCACCGGACGGCTTCCAGCGCCTGCGAAAACACCTTGAGGAGACCGAAAAAACGCGCGGGCTTCCGCCAAACCGAATCTACTATCTCTCGATACCGCCATCCGCGATCAACGATTGCGTCGCGCGCCTTGCCGACGTCGGGCTGATAGCCGCACCCCAGGCACCCCATTTTACCCGGGTCGTGGTCGAAAAGCCGATCGGGCATGACCTTTCGAGCGCGCTTTCGATCAATGCGACGCTGCGCCGGCATCTCGCCGAATCCCAGATTTTTCGCATCGATCATTACCTCGGCAAGGAGACGGTACAGAACCTGATGGTGCTGCGGTTCGCCAACTCGATCTTCGAACGGTTATGGGGCAACCGCAACGTGGATCACGTGCAGATAACCGTGTCCGAAAGCGAGGGCGTGGGCTCGCGGGCAGGCTATTACGACCACTCCGGCGCTCTGCGCGATATGGTGCAGAACCATATCCTGCAACTGCTCACGATGCTGACGATGGAAGCGCCGGTTTCGCTCGATGCGGCTTCGATCAGGGATTCGAAAATCAATGTGCTGCGCGCGATCCGTCCGGTCCGGGCCGAAGAGTCGCGCTCGATGACGGTGCGCGGACGTTACGGAGCGGGCGTGGTCGATGGCAAGCCGGTGCCAGCCTACCTTGACGAAAAAGGCGTCGCGCGGGACTCCCGCACCGAAACCTATGTCGCGTTAAAGATCCTGATCGATAACTGGCGATGGTCTGGCGTGCCGTTCTATGTGCGCACCGGAAAGCGGCTGCCGAAACGGGCAAGCTCGATCATCGTGCGCTTCAAGGATGTGCCAAAAATTCTCTTCAACCGCGAGAGTCAGCTCGCACCCAACCGCCTGACCATTCGAATCCAACCCGACGAGGGCTTTGAGTTCGACATTCTCTCCAAGCAGCCGGGTCTCGACGTGGCAATCCGGCCGGTCCGGATGAACTTGAGCTATGCGACCGAGTTCAGCGGACAAACGTCGCCCGACGCCTACGAGCGGCTGTTGATCGACATCATGGACGGGGACCATACGCTGTTCCCAAGCGAGGAGTACGTCCAGAAATCCTGGCAACTCGTGCAAGGTATCCTGAACGCATGGGCCGAGGACGGCGCGCCGCCGATAGAGGAATATCCCGCCGGATCATGGGGACCGGCGGGCGCCGACGCTCTGATAACCGAGCCCGGACGATCGTGGCGCGAGCCATAGGCTCTCAAACATCGGAGGGTAGAATGGCTAAGGTTCACAGCCACGGCGGCCAAGACCACGCACATCATCATGGCGCCGATCCTCACGCTCCGATCGCGTGCAACATGGACGCGTTTACGCCGGAGCAGAAGCGGCGCTATCTGCTGCTTGCGAAGAAACTCTCGGCAGCCACGATCGAGCAGCTCGAGACCGAACGCGGCTACACGCTTCGTGCCGACGCGAAGAAGCTCAGCATCGCGGAGGCCGGCGAGTGGATGCTCTTGGAGGGGCGATGCTGCCCGTTTTTGGAGCTGACCCTCGAGCCTGAAGGAATCGATCGTCTGCGGCTAAACCTGGCGGGCGGACCCGGGGTCAAGGAATTCCTCAGGGAAGAACTGCGAATCTAGATGGGCCCGGATCCTGATCGCAATTTTTCATGTATCACTTTAATTTTGTGAAGTGCCCGGTCTCCCTTAGTCTCCCGCCTGAATTGACGGCCGAAAAATAACGCCATTGGCAAGAATTCCGCCCTTCGGATACCATTGAACGCGGGCGCTTTGCGCTTCGCGCAAGCGCCCGTTTCGTCGGCCTGTTCGACCGGGCTTTGGGTACAGGTCACGGCTCGCGCCGCATCGCGAACCGGCGGCTACGCGGATATAAACAGCCGCGGAGATTCGTCCGAACAGGAATCGAGCGGAACAACATCGAGGGCTTCACTCGGAAGAACGGGGAAACTGCTTGGGCGAGAATCTTACGGTTTCGATTCTGGGTGCCAATGGCACCATGGGTGCCGGCGCCGCATGCGTGTTTGCCGGCGCGGGCTTCGACGTGATTATGCTCGCGCGCGACCGCGACAAGGCCGAAGCCGGCCTGAAAGCGGCGCAAAGCGCCGCGCGCGCGGAGGCGATTGCCGACCGAATCAAGCTCGGAAGCTACGACAACGACCTTGAATCGTCAGTCAGGGCATCGGCGGTGATTTTCGAGTCGCTGGCGGAGGACCTCTCGCTCAAGCGGCATTTTTTCGAACTGATCGATCGCTTTCGCAGGCCCGAATCGATGGTCGCGACCGGTTCGTCGGGGCTTTCGATCGCGGAGATGAGCAAGGGCCGGAGCGAGTCATTCCGCAGGAATTTTCTCGGCATCCATCTGTTCAATCCGCCGCATGTGATAGTCGGCACCGAAGTTATTCCCGGCGCGGAGACGGACCAGGCGCTGGTGAAGTCCGCGGTCACGATGCTTACGCGGCGGCTCGGCCGCAAGGTTATCGTCACCAAAGACCGGCCCGCGTTCGTGGGAAATCGCGTCGGCTTCAAGGTGCTCAATGAGGTCGCGCAGCTCGCGTGCGAGTACGGCACCGCCTATATGGACTACCTGATTGGGCCGCAGACCGGGCGCGCGATGGCGCCGCTGGCCACGATCGATCTGGTGGGCTGGGACGTGCACAAGGCGATCGTCGATAACGTTCATCAGAACTGCAAGGACGAGGCGCATTCGTCGTTCGCGCTTCCCGAGTTTATGAATCACGGAGTCACAAGCGGTCAGATGGGCGATAAAACGCCGGACCGTGGCGGCTTCTATCGAAAATCCGGTGCGGAAACGATGGCGCTCAATCCGAGGACCGGTAAATACGCGCCGCTTAAGCGTCCCGCTCCGATCGAGTTTGTGGAACAGATGAAGCGGCTTAACCGCGTCGGGCGCTATCACGACGCGGTCGCGGTGCTGCGCGGCGCCAGCGGCGACGACGCGGATCGATGCCGCCGGGTCGTGCTTGGCTACGTCAGCTACGCACTGGTCCGCGTGGGCGAGGTCGCTGCGTCGGCCGCGGATGTCGATTCGATAATGAGTTACGGCTTCAATTGGGCGCCGCCCACGGCCATTGTCGATCTTTTTGGCGCCCGCGAAACGGTGAAAATGCTGGAAAATCTGAAGCTGGCCGTGCCGTCGGTGCTGGAGCAGGCGGCGCGCGACAGTGCTAAGCTGTTTGGCGGCGGTCTTCTCGAATATGGCCGTGCTTTCGTAGGTTAAATTGCTGTCGCCGGTTAGATAGCGGGGTAAAGAAATCACAGGGAAATTCGATGGGAAAAAACGCACCGGTTTACATCTTGGGCGGGGCTCAAACTGACTTCGCGCGTAATTGGTCAAAGGAAGGCAAGCACTTCGTCGCGATGATGCGGGAGGCCGTCCTCGGCGCACTTGCTGCCGCGCGAATCGATCCGAACGAGGTCGAAACCGCTCACGTCGGCAATTTCGCCGCCGAACTGTATGCGAAACAAGGACATATCGGGGCATTCTTCCTCGAGATTGATCCCGCATTCAGCGGACTTCCGACCTCGCGGCACGAGGCCGCGTGCGCTTCGGGTTCAATAGCGATTATCGCCGCTTCCGCTGAGATCGAGGCCGGTCGCTACGATCTCGCGTGCGTCACCGGCATGGAGCAAATGAAGACCGTCGATTCGGCCACCGGTGGCGATTATCTCGGCACCGCCGCGTGGTACGAGCGCGAGGCCAAGGGAATCGAATTTCCGTTTCCGAAGCTCTTTGGCAGGCTTGGTGACGAGTACGATAAGCGCTACGGCCTCAAAGAC
>JASHOJ010000309.1 GCA_030041155.1 Candidatus Binataceae bacterium
CCGCTGCCGTTGGATGGCGCGTACAAATCTTCAACCGCTTCTTCAGATTTTGGCCAGTCGCTTTGCTCGGCGAAATCCACCGCTTCCTGCACCACGCGATGGGTCCGCTCATCGACCTGCTCGCGGATATGGCGCAAATCGTGACCCTTCTTTTCCAGGAACAGCTCGTAGCGGGGTATCGGGTCGCGGGTCTGCCATTCGAGCAGTTCTTCCTGATCGCGATAGAGCGCCGCGTCGTGCTCGCTATGGCCGCGGTAGCGATAGGTCTTGCACTCGATCAGTTGCGGACCGCCACCGCCGCGAATTTGCGCAATTACGCGCTCACTAAGCTCGAGCACCGCCAACAGATCGTTGCCCGAGACTACGTGCCCTTTGAAACCGTAGGCCTCAGCGCGATCGGCAACGTCTTCGATCGCCATTTGCTTTTCCAGCGGGGTCGAATAGGCGTAGCGATTGTTCTCGCACACGAACAGAACCGGCAGCTTGTGCACCCCCGCGAAGTTCATCGCTTCATGCACGTCGCCGCGCGAAGCCGCGCCCTCGCCAAAGAACGCCACCGCGATATTCTTGTCGCGCTTCATGCGGAACTTGAGCGCGGCGCCCACCGCAACCGGCAGCGACGACCCCAACATCGAGGTCGATCCGAAGATGAAATGTTCCATGTCGCCGCCGTGGAGAAAGGAATCCTTGCCGCGCGAAAGCCCGGTCTCCTTACCCATAAGCTGCGCCATCAGGCGCCCGGGATCGGCTCCGCGCACCAGAAACACTCCGAGGTCGCGATGCAGGGGTGCTACGAAATCGCCGTCGCGCAGCGGAGCGCAAATTCCCGCGCAGATCGCCTCCTGCCCCGCGCCCGAGTAGACGCCTCCCATGATCTTGTTCTGGCGATGAAGCCGGGAGACGCGCTCCTCGAACGCGCGAATGAGCTTCATCCAGTAATAGAGCTGAAGTTCGTACTCGACGCGCGCGGCAGTCTCTGAACTCGCGCGGGCGCCCTCAATCTGCGGCATCTTAAGTCTCTATTGCTCCTGGCGATAAGCTTTAAGCTAAACGATACCGCACGGCGCCAGCACAATCCACGCACCCCATGAACGAACGGTTAATTGAATATGCGGAAGGCTAGAAGCAGCGGTTGATCGTAATTGCTGCCGCGCTAATGGATACCGAAGCCGCCGCGAAGAAAACCGGAGTGAGCCTGTAAGCCGGGTTCTGTATCCTTGCGGATGGCGATCATTCCTCTAGGCGCGCGATCGCTCGCGCGCTCAAGCGACCATACCCGAGGGTTACGAGCGGGCAACTCACCCTCCTATTTGGTCTTGCTCCGGATGGGGTTTGGCGTGCGCGCGCGATCACTCGCGCGCCGGTGGGCTCTTACCCCGCCATTTCACCCTTGCCCTTGCGGGCGGTCTGTTTTCTGTGCCACTTTCCGCGGATCGCTCCGCGCTGCCGTTAGCAGCCATCCTTGCCCTATGGAGCCCGGACTTTCCTCTTTCCCATACCGGAAAAGCGATCGCCCGGCTCACTCCGGCAGCCGAATCTTATCAGCGAAAACCGCGCCAGTCGCGCGCACGGGCGAGCACTACTCCTCAGCGGGCGGAGGAGCTTCGTAGTACAGGATACGCTGGCAACTGGGACAGAACTGGATCGTGAGCTGCTTCTGGATCTCGTTATAAACCTGAGGCGGAAGCAGGCGCTGGCATCCGGAGCATTTGCCGTCGCGATTAACCGGCTTGACCACCGCGACCGCCAGCCCCGCTCTGCGCTGAAAGATCATGTTGTAGCGCGAGAGCAGGCCCGGATCGATTTCGGCAGCAAGTTTGTCACGCTTCTGGTGCTGCTTGCCGATGGTTGCCCTAAGCTCCTCGACCTGACCCGCAATTTCTTTTTCGGCGGCGGACAAATCGGTCCTGCCTTTGGCGACCAACTCGCCGAGCTCCTGGATTCGCGAGCTTCGCGATTCGGCGGATTCACCCAGTTGAGCCAATTCCGCCTCGAGGCGCTGATTGGTCTCGCGGAGCGAATCGACCTCATGCGTAACCGCCTGCAATTCCTTATCGGTCCGCACCAGGTTGAGCCGCATCCGCTTGTTGCGGGTACGCGCTTCGCCTTCGGCCAGTTCTTTTTCAATTCGCTTGCGGGCGGCGGCGACCTGCTGGTCCTCTTCGGTCAACCTCTGGAGCTCGGTCTGGTTTTTCTCGGTTTCTTCGCGGAGTTGCTCCACCCGTCCGGCAATGTTCGCCAGCGATGCCTCGACTTCCTGGAGCTGGCGATCGATGACCTGCAAGTCCATCAGCCGGGCTATCTGTTCACGCAATGCGACCTCCAATTGGCCGGCGCGAAGCAAGTGATCCGCGCGGCGACCTGTTCGATAGAATAATGTGCCTGTAATTTGATGGGCCCACCAGGATTTGAACCTGGGACCAGCCGGTTATGAGCCGGCAGCTCTGAACCAGGCTGAGCTATGGGCCCGATGGAATGCATCGAACGACCATTGATCTTACCAATTCGCGCGCGCGCTTTTAAGTAGGCGCGCGGAAAAATGAACAGCGCCATTGCCATTGCATCAGCGCGGCATTTCCGCTTTGCGGCGAAGCGAAATCAACGCCTGCGCCGCCTGCGCCGCCGCGCCGGCTCCATCTTCCGATTCGTTCGAAATCCGCGCGCTTTGTTTGAGTGCGTTCATTTCGCGGTCGCGCCGGCGGCGATCCAGCGCGAGCGCGTAGTCGCCGGCCAGCTTAAGCGCGCTTTCCCGCTCAGCGATCAGATCCCGCATCGCCATCGCCGCGATCTCCGCCTGCTGCGCCGGGCTGAGATGCTCAGCGGCCCATCCCTCCAGCGCCTGATGCGATTCGTCGCGACTGCAAACATCCATCAACGCGCGCGCAAGCTCAACAGCCTCGAAGTTGCGCTCCGCGCCCAGCGCCGCTATCTCCGCGCGCAAATCCGGGCGCAGAATCGCTAGCGCGACCAGCCCGATCTCGGCGCGATCGCCCGCGCTTGCCGCGGTACCCGCTGCCGCGACCTTCGCGTCAGGCGCGATTTTTCGCCCGGCCGAGCCGCGCTGCGCGCCGATGCGAGACTCGCGGCGAAGCAACTCCTCGCCCACCCCGAGCATCGGCGCCGCCTTGCGCGCTAGCAAATCGAACTCGAACGGATTGCGGACTATGCGAAGCACTTCCGCGACTCTTTGTGCGGCGCGCGCGCGTCCCTCGAGCGATTTGCCGGACTCGCGCGTCTGCTCAGCGAGGAAATAATCGATCAGCAACTCGGCGGATTCGACAAGCTCGGCAAATGCCGCCGCGTCATGCTCGCGGACAAACGTATCGGGATCGAAGCCCGCAGGAATGAAAATTCCGCGCCCGAGCAGTCCGGCGCCAAGGAATATTTCGAGCGCCCTCAGCGAGGCCTTGCGGCCCGCGCTATCGCCGTCGAAACACGCGATCACATTTTTTGAAAGCCGGCCCAGAAGGCGCAACTGCTCGACCGTCAAGGCCGTGCCGCATCCGGCGACGGATTCTCTGAACCCCGCCTGCCAGAGCATGATCACGTCGAAGTAGCCTTCAACCAGTAGTGCGCGATCTTTCTCCACGATCGCGTGGCGCGCTTCGTTTATTCCGTACAGAGTGCGCGCCTTTGAATACAGCGGCGACTCCGGCGAGTTGATGTACTTGGGCAATCGATCGTCCAGAACCCGGCCGCCGAATGCGACCACGCGGCCCTGCGTGTCGCGAATCGGAAACATCAGCCGCCCGCGAAACATGTCATGCGCGCCGGACGCATCCGTCCGGAGCAGGCCGAGTTTTTCGCCCGCGCTTTTAAGCGACCGCTTCTCAAGCGCCCTTAAGAGCGACGCCGGACGCGCGGGTGCGAAACCGAGCTTGAACGCGCGCGTGGTGTCGTTGCCAACTCCGCGCCGCGCCAAATATTCGCGCGGCGCCGCGCCGTCGCCGGTATTCCACAGCACGTGCGCGAAGAAGTCGGATGCGACCTCGTTGGCGCGATACATCGAATCGCGCTCGGAAGAAGTCGGTCCGCCGCGCGTCTCGGTTTCGGGAAGATCGACGCCGTAGCGGCGCGCGATAGAGCGCACCGCCTCGGGAAACGTCAACCCCTCCATCTTCATTACGAAATTGAAGACGCTTCCGCCGGCGCCGCATCCGAAGCAATGAAAAAAACCCCGCTCGGCATTGACCGAAAACGACGGCGTTTTTTCCTGATGAAACGGACAAAGGCCGACAAAGTTGCGGCCGGCGCGCTTTAGGCGCACGTGAGCGCCGATCACCTCCACTATATCGGCGCGCTCTCGAACGGTTTCGATCTTATCGTCGCCGAACCGCCCCATCACTGACCCAGTACCTCGCGCAGACGTTCGGGACAGTTCGTCATGATTCCGTCCACGCCCATTTGCACCATCATCCGCATGATTTCAGGCACGTCGACGGTCCATACCAGCAGCTTGAATCCGCGCGCGTGCGCATCCGCGCAAAGTTCCGACGTCACCATGTCGAACCGCGGATTAACCGCGTACGCTCCGAGCCGCTCGGCCTCGGCTATCATAAGCGGGGGATTTTTTTCGGCCAGCACGCCAAGTCGAATTTCCGGCGCGATGCGCCTGGTCGCCGCGAGAGCATCCCAGTCGAAACTGGAGACCATTGCGGAGTCGGACGCGCCCCGCTCGCGGATCATGTCTGCAACCCTGGTTTCCGCGCCGGCAGCCTTGAGCTCCAGGTTGAGAGAGCATAGCCCCGCCGTCGCGTCGAAAACCTCATCGAGAGTCGGAATTCGTTCGCCCGGTCCGATATGCAGTGCGCGAAGCTCGGCGAGCGCCATGTCCGCGACCGCGCCGCGCCCACTGGTTGTGCGATCGACGGTGTCATCGTGGATTACCATTAAATGCCCGTCGCGCGACAGATGGACATCCAGCTCGCACATATCCGCGCCCGCATCGCAGGCAGCGCGAAACGCGCTTACGGTATTCTCGGGAAAAGCACGGCTTGCACCGCGATGCGCAATGTTAAGAATCTTCGCACTCATCGGTATGAACGAGCGGCCGGGTTTCTGAAAGTCTACGCAGGCGGCAAGGGCGCGGGCAATCTTTGGGCGCGGCGAATTTTAACAGGCATATTCGCGCCACGGTCCGATGCCATCGGCGCGCGATCTCACGTAGAATCGGTGCGAATTCATGCCGCGGGCTGCGCACATCAGAAGATCGTATATGCTGGCGAGGTTTCGCACCCCCGCCACGTCCGCGGATGAAGCTGCGGGTTTGCTGGTCGCCGGCGGCGCGCTCGGATGCGCGGTCGCGGAAATGTCGCGGCCCGGCCGGCCCACCCGCAAGCTCGTCACGCTGGAGGCTTTTTTCGATCACGCCTCGCGCCGCGCGATTAGCCGCCTTCACGAGACTCTGAAAGCCGCTGGGATGATCGCCGGCGATCGAGACGGCGAAATTCGCAGCATTTCCGATCCCGGATGGGCCACGATGTGGCAGAAGCGGTTCAAACCGTTTCGGATTGGATCGTCATTTCTGATTGTTCCGCCGTGGGAGCGGCGAACGGAACCAAATCGCAGCTCGATTGTGATCAAGCCCGGCCGTGCTTTCGGTACCGGCCATCATCCTTCCACCGCGGGCGCGCTGCGAGCTATCGACGCGATCGCGCGCAACGGGCGACGAATGCGATCGGCGCTGGACGTTGGCACTGGATCGGGCGTGCTCGCGATAGCGCTCAAGAAAGTCGGGGCGGAACGCATAATAGCGCTGGATGTCGACGCTGACGCGCTGGAGAACGCGCGCGCGAACGCCGACCTGAACGGAGTCGGCCGCTCGATTCGCTTCTCGGCGATCCCGCTCGCCTCGGTGCGCGGACGCTTTGACGTTATCGCGGCCAACATTCTTGCCGGCGTGCTGATCGAAATCGCGCCCGCGCTCATCTCGCGCGTCGCCGCCGGTGGTTCTCTGGTGCTCGGGGGGATTCTCTCAAGCGAGGCTCGCCAGGTGATCGCCGCATATCGCGGAGCGCTGCGCTTCGAGGGCGAGGCGCGAAGCCGCGGATGGTCGACGCTGAGCTTCACGCGATGAAACGTGCACCCCGCTTTGCGCTTGACAGCCCGCCTGACGGTGCGGGGACGGCGCGAGTTTCACGCGCGCAGGCGCATCATATGCGCGACGTGATGCGGCTTGACGCCGGCAGCAGCGTGACGCTCATTGACGATACGGGCGTGGAGTATGCCGCGACGATCGAGAGTTACGATCGTGCTGGCGCAACGCTCCGAATCATATCCGCGAGCCAGGCCCGCAAGGCTGCTCCGCTCATTCTCGCGCAGGCGATCATAAAAGGTCCGCGGATGGACTTTATCGTCGAGAAGGCGGCGGAAATTGGCGCCACCGAATTGTGGCCGATCATTTCCGCACGCGCCTTGGTACACACACCGGGTGCTGAGCGGCTGGCGCGATGGAATCGGCTCGCGATTGCTGCGGCTCGCCAGAGTTTCGCGATGCCGCCGATGAAAGTCGGTGCGGCGATGGATTTCACCTCGATGCTGAAAACAGCGGCGAAGGCTGGACTCGCTGTGATCTGCACTGCGGGAGCGGAACCTCTTGAGCAGGTGATTGCGCAGCGCGCCGGGCGCGGCATACTCATCGCATGCGGACCGGAGGGCGACTTTTCGGGCGACGAAATAAATGCCGCGCGCGCGTGCGGATTCGTACCCGCGGGACTGGGGCCAAACCGCCTTCGCAGCGAAACCGCCGCGCTGGCGGCGCTAGTCATCGCGGCGGCGCTCGGCCGCGACCCGGCCGAGCGGCTGCACAGGAGAACCGAGTGACGTACAGGTTCGCGTTCATCATGGATCCGCTCGAGCGGGTTCTGGTTGATAAGGACACCACGTTTGCCTTCATGCTCGAAGCCATCTCGCGCGGCCACGAAATCTATTTCCTCGGGCTGGCCGATTTGTACGCTTCGGGCCCGCACGCGATGGTGCGAGCGCGCCGATGCGAAGTCATGAGGTCAAACCCGCATTTTCGCTTTCTTGACGACGGGCACGAGTATCCGATCGAGCATTTCGCCGCGGTTTTTATGCGCAAAGATCCCCCGGCTGACGCGCACTATCTGTTCGCTACGATGCTTCTGGATCTGGCCGATCGGCGCCGCACTTTTGTGCTCAACGAGCCCGCCGGTTTGCGCGAAGCGAACGAGAAACTCTATGCGCTCAACTTTCCCGACGCGATTCCGCCGACCCTGGTCACCTACGATTCAGCGCGGCTCAGGGCATTCATGGCCGAAATGGGCGGCGAGATGATCGTGAAGCCGCTCGACGGGCATGGCGGCGAGGGAGTGTTCTATGTGCATAAGGGCGATCGCAATATTGGCGCGATTCTGGAGATGCTCACCCGGTTCGAAACGCGTCCGATAATGGCTCAGCGTTATCTGCCGGAGGTTCGCGGCGGCGACAAGCGCCTTATCGTCCTCGATGGCGAGCCGCTCGGAGCGACCCTGCGCGTGCCCCGCGAAGATGAGCATCGCGGCAACATCCACGTCGGCGGCACGTGCGTCAAAGCGCCAATCACGCCGCGAGATCGGGAGATCTGCCGGATGCTTAAGCCGCGACTTCAACGCGATGGATTGTACTTCGTCGGACTCGACATAATCGGCGACTACCTGACCGAGGTGAACGTGACCAGCCCCACCGGCGTGCAGGAGATCGATCGCCTAGATGAAGTCAATCTGGAAGCGCAAGTGATTGATTTCGTTGAAAGCAAAGTTGCGGCGCTCGCGCGCTGAAGCGGCGGCCAGGATGCTGTTGCATGCGCATCCGGCACCGGCTACGAATGATCTCTCGCGCAAGGTGATTCAAAGCGATCACACGGTGGGCAGGTAGCTCAGTCGGTAGAGCAGAAGACTGAAAATCTTCGTGTCGAGTGTTCGATTCACTCCCTGCCCACCAACGATCCAGTGAGTTATGCGTTCGATGGAGACGCAAACGAAGGCCCGGAAGAAAGCCCCGAGCGAAGGCTTCTCAGTTCAAGACGCCGCGTATGGCTTTGAACGATACACGTTCGGCCCTGATTTCGTTTTGGGCGTTTCTTCGTGGGAAGTAGCGGCACGCAAAGTTGAAAACTTCCTCCGCAGAAGACGGGAGCTCAGCCCCGATACCACCTCATACTACGGCGCTGGCATCAACGTGTTGTGGCGCGAGTACCAGCTTCTGTTCATGATTCAGTTTCTTGAGTTCAGGCTTGCTGAACTGATCTCAGATCTCGCGACAGCGGAACAGGTGAAAGCAGAGTATATCGAACGGTTGCGCAAAAGCGAAAAAGCAGATGCTGAACGTGTAAAGAAACCGCGCCGCCTCATGTCACCAGCGTCATTGTTGGTAGACTTTGGCTTCACGCTTGGAGGGCTCGTTAACATCATCAGGAATGAGACGCTCGATTTCGAGCGCAAAAGCGACCTCATAGCTGCCGTGAATGATTTTGTACTCGGGAGAAACGACTTCATTCATCGGTCGTTCAGCGGAAAAAGGAACGCGAGCGCTAGCGCTCCAAGTCAGGCAGTCGCTGAAACCTTAGCTCTTGGCAACAGAGTGTTGTCAATAATCAACACGAGAAGAAGGCCGCGGAGCCGTTCGCCAGCGATGAGTGAGCGCAGGTGTCTTCGTTCTGGAAGATCCTGATGTTCGATTCACTCCCTGCCCACCAATGTCTCCATGAAAAAACGAAACCCGCCGTGATCGTCTCTGACACGCCGTTCAGGTATCGCGTTGCGCGGAATTTTCGGATCGAAATGACGGGCAGCGTGGCGTTTCGGATACCTCTCCGTCATGTCGATGCTCCATTCCTGGTCATAATTCGACACCGTGATAGCTTCGCCTTCGGGTGTGACCAGAACCGCGTCTTTTGCCGAAACGCGCGGAGCCGACGGCATGTCCGACACCGGCTCGATATTGTCGCCTGATGCAGGTGCGACAAAGTGGCACCTGAGGCCGCTGTAATAGACCATCGTCGGCAGCGGAATCCCCGCGAAATAAAGTTCAGCGCCTGAATGCTCGCGCGCCAGGTTGCGCGCGCGCATCGCGATCATGTAGCTGGGCAGGCTGTTTTCACGCTGCTGCGCAAATCCCTCTTCAATCTGAGCCCATCGGTAAGGAGCATGAGCCAGCAGGATAATCAGCGCCGCGACTGCCGCGGCGGCCGAGAGCGGTCCCGATTCACCACGCATCGTCAGCGCCGAGGAGAGCGTTATCGCAGCCAGCAGAGCTATCGGCAGTAGCGCGGGAAGAATGTACCACGGCAGCCGGGTCTGAACCGACGCAACCGCCGCTAGCGCGATAGCAAGCCACAGAATCCAAACCGCGACATCGGGCTGCACGCGATCTAAAGCCACGCGCGCTCCCGCGCGCACATTCTCGAACACCAGCGCCGCCGCAACCGGAATAATAGGCCAGAGCCATCGCACCTCGTGAAAGAGCGTTCGAGCCGTGAACTCGAAATCGTGCGGATGATCCTCAAGGTGCGAACTCAGACGCGCAAGGGTCTCCTGCGCCACGAAGATGGACCAGAACGCCGACTGGTAGTGGATAGCCTGGTACAAATACCAAGGCGCCGCGACGATCGCCGCCGAGGCAAAAAACGTGGCAAGGCCGCCTATTCCGATTCCGCGAAACGCGGGAATCATTGCCACCGCCGCGACCGCCACGATTGCCGCGATCGCGCCGGCGAGTCCCTTGCTCAGCACCGCGAAGCCGCATGCCGCACCGGCGAGCCACATCCATCGCGGCACGGTGCGCGCCCTTATCAGCGCGAAAATCGAAAGCGTCAGAAAGAACAGCAATGGAGCATCGGTCGCGGCCTCGCGCCCTCCACGAGCGATGAAAAAGTAAAAGCCAAGCGGGATCGCGGCTGCAAAAATCCCGGTGAGACGCGTGCCTGCGGCACAGCCGATGAAGTACAGCAGGAGCAGCGTCAGCGTGCCGAAAATCACCGATGGAATCCTGGCGGCGGTCTCGCTTTCGCCGAACGTGAGATTGGACAGCGACATCGCCCAGAAGAGCATTGGCGGCTTCTTCAGATACGCGTCGCCATTCCAGGTGAGATTCAGGTAGTCATGGTTCTGCACCGCTTCGTGAGCAACTTCCGCATAGGTCGCCTCGTCCCAATCGACCAGCGGTGCGCCGCTGATATGAGCGCTGAGGGCGAGAAATCCAACCGCGATAACGACCGCGATCTCAAGCCGACGCTTTGCGAGCAAGGAACGTAGCGAGTGCAGCATCAGTTTCATGCCCGGACGCCAGAACGTGATTAAATCCCCCCTCCGCTGATGGGTCCAGCGAGGCTCTAGTTAATTTTCTTTAAGGATGGATCGGATGGCGGACCAGCGTTCAGGCCGGCATTCGCATCGGATGGCCGCAATGAGTCGGGATCTCGGCGACGGCACAATCCGCACCCATCCAGCACACGAGCTTATCGGTCCCACCCACCTTTTCGATCTTCATTGGCCGCTTGCAGTGGATCGGCAGGTCGAGTTTCGCGCCGCATTTCGAACACTCAAGCTTTGCCGCCATCTTGAATGCCTCTCAGGAATCGCGGGCGCGCAGATTTCGCGCCCTACCTTGTTTCAGGGCAGCTTGGTGGTGTGCCCCGAGATCACTTCATCGATAAGGCCGTACTCGACCGCCTCCGCCGAAGACATGAAGTTGTCGCGATCGGTGTCCTTTTCGATTTTTTTGACCGGCTGGCCGGTGTGCTTTGCGAGAATCTCATTCATCAGTTCGCGGATACGCACGGTCTCGCGCGCCTGAATCTCGATATCGGCCGCCTGCCCCTCGAAGCCGCCATGCGGTTGATGAATCAAAATCCTGCTGTGCGGCAGCGCATAGCGGCGGCCCTTGGCTCCCGCGGCGAGCAGAAGCGAACCCATGCTGGCAGCCTGTCCGACACACAACGTCGATACCGCGGGCCTTACGAACTGCATCGTGTCGTAGATCGCCAGTCCGGCTGTGACTGATCCGCCGGGCGAGTTGATGTACATGTTTATCTCGCGATCCGGATCCTCGGATTCAAGAAACAGAAGCTGCGCTGTGACAAGATTCGCAAGATCATCCGTGACCTGGCCGCCGAGAAACACGATCCGATCCTTGAGCAGGCGCGAATAGATGTCATACGAACGTTCACCACGGCCAGTCTGCTCCACGACGTAAGGAATCAGTATGCTCATGACGATTAAAGGCTACTATGCGGCAGGACGTGGGTCGAGACGCGCACTTGGCAAGATGCTCTTTGCGCTCGTATCGATTGCGATCGCCGCGCTTGCGCCAACTCCGGCATGGCCAGCTTCCGATAGCGCTGGGGCTGCAAGCTCCGCGACTAACTTTTACCTGCCGACGCCCGCGACGACCCACGCGGTCAGCGTGACCGCCAAGGGCAATGCGGAAGCGGGGGTCCTCGTAATCACCGAGGCGGTTGTCACCCAGGAAAACGGTCCCACGAAAACCTTCAAGAAGTTTGGCGAGGTTTACGTATTCTCGCCCAGTTTCATTGCGGTGCGGCTAAATCAGCCGATGCAGATTACGTTTTGGAATCTGCAGTCAGATGACGAACACGACTTCAT